>NZ_CEEDDH010000013.1:0-166917 GCF_979253165.1 Pseudomonas sp. AC083 | reverse complement strand
GGCGGCACACCCTACTCCACTTGGCAACCGGTGATGCCCTACGTCACCGAACTCAAACCGAACTCGGCACTCCTGCCATGGATCGCCGAAACCGACGCCCTCGACTGGGGCTGGCTGGCGGTGTCGCGTTCAGAACCGAACGAAGTGTTCGAACATTTGCGCAGCCTGACGCAGGTAAAAATGCCGGATGGCACCGAGGTGTTTTTCCGGTTTTGGGATGGGCGGCATATTCATCCGATTTTGCGGGGGCTTGGGGAGAAGGCTGGAGAAGCGCTGCCGGTGTTTGAGCGGTATCTGATCAATGGGCAGGCGCTGGAAGTGGGCACGCGAGTGGTGCCGAAGGTCAGGGACTGGCCGTGGTGGGAGGTGCCGAAGGGGTTGTTGGAGGGGTTGATGGCAGAAAACCCATCCACAGTGATCGGCAACATGATGCAGTGGTTGCAGGAGAAACACGCCGATCTGTATTTCTCCTTTCCCGAATCGAACCTGAAACAAAAAGTGGCGCGCTTTGTTAAACGCACGCCGCTCACGGAAGAAAACTTTACCGGGCTGTTGAAGGCCTATCTGGAAAAAGAGGTGGTGGTATGACCCCATTGGATACGATCGCTCATGTCACCGCTCAACAGCCTGACTTCAACAAGGTCATTGCAGAGTTCAAGAACTGCCTGAAGGGTTATCGGTCCACCGCCAGATTCATACCTGGCCTGGAAATGGAGCAGCAATTTCAAGTCGGTGACGAGGTTAAAAAACCCGTTGCGACGGGCGACAAGACCAAACCGGTTTACTTCGCCACTTGTCCCGAGAATGGAAAACTCACACTGATTCATAGTTTCGAATCGGCGCGTTTTGTGCCGATTGGCAATACTCCAGTTGTTCTGACGCCTGTCGACTCGAAGAACAATCCCGTCGGGCAACCCGTGCGCAAAACAATCGGCCCGACCGGGATTGAAGTCGTTAGCGACCTGAAGCCACGCCAGCTCTACCGAATTACTTTCTACCCCGACCTGACGAACGCGGACAACGATCGTCTATTCAAATCCTACGACGAAGTCATCGGCGATCTGAGCAAGTGGTTGTCCTCGGAATGGACAACTACGTGCCTGCCTTTGTGGAAGGAGCATAACAACGCGTCAATAGCTGGCCGCCTCTGGCAACAGTTGCAATCGGAGTGGGATGGTTTCTGGAAATTCGTGATGAGCATTTGGGGCGATATCAAGTCGCTGTTCAAGCTTGTTACTCACCCCCGTGAAAATTACGAAACACTCAAGGAGTTTTTCACCGACGAAAATATCAAGAAAATCTACAACTCCTCAACTGAAGCACTTCGCACCAGTTTCTTGATAGCGAGTGACGAGCCATTGTTGTGGGTTTATGTCGCTGCGGTTTGGGCATGGACGACTTTACTGCCACCGCAGACTCGCACAGAAGTGCTAGCCAGAGTGAAGTCTGAAATAAGTTATATCGTCCTCGGGATCATTTTTACCGGCGGGCTGGGGGTTGCATTACGCGCCAGTGCGAAAGCGGTCAAGGGCACATTGCAGGCGCAAAAAGCGGTCAACCTGGTTGAGAAGCTAACGGCCAAGCTCATTGAAATCAGCAGGATTCGCTCCAAGCCCCATGCGGATGCTGCTGCCGCATTGAGATTTCATGGCAACGGCGTGACCAACTCGGGCAAAAAAGCAGTGGCGACTGTCGCCGATCACACGCCTGCACAAACGGCAACAGCTCCGAAGCGTCCTTCGCCTGCGGCAGGAGGAAAAGTCGAAAGCGACGCGCAAATCCACGCACGAAACAAAACCCAGAACGAAACGCGCCTGGAACAGCAGGAGAACATCGACAACGCGCCTAAACAGTCAAAAAACCCGGCTGATGAACCCGCACAATGCGTCGACAAAACCTGCTCCAACGGTGACCCCGTCTCTATGGTCACGGGTGAGGAGCTGCTGAAACTCACCGACGGCGAACTGGGCGGTCTCTTACCGCTGGAATGGACACGCCTCTACCGCAGCAGTGCTGTTGAAATCGACAACCGTATGGGGCCAGGCTGGAGCCACTCGTTGTCTCATCGCTTGCTTATCGATGACGAAGGCGTGCTGTGGACAGACAATGAAAACCGCCAGACCCGTTTCCCAAAGCCGACCGAGAAACGACCGGCCATCACCAATAGCCTCGCTCAAGCGGCCATTTTTCTGGGGAATGCACCCGGAGAGCTAATTCTCACGCAAGCAGGGCCAAAGCCGCGGTTCTATCATTTCCGTGCAGAACGGCTGACCACCATCAGTGATTCGTATGAAAACCAGGTGCATATCAGCTATGACTTGGTCGGTCGCATTCAACGTATCGACAATGGCTCCGGTCGCGCCTTGCTGCTGCGTTACGACGACCGCCATATCATTGCCGTGGACCAACAGCAGCAACGCTCGGAGTATGACGATTCCGGTAGACGGCAGGATCCGTGGCTGACTTTACAGACACTGGTTTCCTACGAGTACAACGCTCGCCATCAACTGGTGTCGGCAACCAATGCTGCAGGCGAAACCGAGCATTACCGCTATAACGAACAACATGTAATCCTCGAGCGTCAATTGGCCGGTGGGGCCCGCTTCTTCTGGGAGTGGGAGCGAGAAGGCAAGCTGTCCCGCTGCGTCCGTCATTGGACAAACTACTTACCCTTGGAAACACGCTATGAGTGGGACGACAAAGGCACGGTCACGGTTCATAACGCCGATGGCAGTGAGCAGGTTTACATACACGATGAAAATGCGCGCCTGATCAGCGAAATCGCTCCGGACGGCGCAGAAACGCAGAAAGCCTACGACGATCAGGGTCGTTTGATTGCTGAAAAGAATGCATTGGGCGCCGTCACCGAGTATCAGTACAACAATGCCGGCCGTTTGCTGGCCGTGATCCCTCCGGAAGGCGAGCCAACGCTTTACAACTACTACAATGGCCAACTGATTGAGGTCAGACGTGGCCAAGCGCGTTGGCAGTATGACTACAACCGACAAGGCGATATCACTCAACAAATTGATCCGTTGGGTAATGAAACCCAATACAACTATGACCGCCAGGGCCGCTTGGTAGAGATCCGTCACCCCGACGGCAGTCGTCATCACCTAGGTTGGAACAACCTAGGCCAATTGCTGGAAGAACGCCTGCCGGATGGAGGTCAACGCAAGTATCGCTACGATGCCCTCGGCCGGCAAATCACTCGCCAGGATGAATTCGGAGCGATCACCCAATACCAATGGGATGCCGTCGACCGCCTCACTCAGGTCACCCTGCCCGGCGGCGCCACACGTGCGTTTACCTACAACCCGTATGGCCGCGTCACCGCCGAACGCGACGAGCTCGGCCGGATCACCCGCTACGAATACGCCGACAACCTGCATCTGGTCAGCCGCCGCATTAATCCCGACGGCAGCCAACTGCGCTACCGCTACGACAACTCGCAACTCAACCTCACCGAGATCGAAAACGAGCGCGGCGAACGCTATCAACTCGATTATTACCCGAACGGCCTGATCCAGCAGGAAACCGGCTTCGACGGCCGCCGCACCGCGTACGAGTACGACCTCAACGGCCAACTGCTGAAGAAAACCGAATTTGGCGATGACGGTCGCGAACTGATTACCGAATACCAGCGCGATGCCGCTGGCCGTTTGCTGGTCAAGACGCTGCCCGATGGCGAAGAGATTCATTACAGCTACGACGCACTCGGTCGCCTGGTAAACGTCGACGACGGCCATTGGCCGCTCGCTTATGAATACGACGTGCAAGATCGCTTGATCACCGAGCATCAAGGTTGGGGCACCACGCGTTACGCATACGACAACGTCGGCCAACTCAGCCACTGCCGTCTGCCGGACGGCTGCACGCTCGATTACCGTCATTTGTCCGGTGGACGCCTGAGCAGCATCGACCTGAACGGTTCACGCCTGACCTCTCACCAGTTCAGCGCCGGTCGCGAACAACAGCGCCAGCAAGGCTTGCTGCTCAGCCAATACCAATACGATGAACAGGGTCGCCTGCAAGCACACAGCGTCAGCCAACGGGACAAACACCTGTTCCAGCGTCGCTACAACTACGACGCCAACGGCAATCTCGCCGGCATTAACGACAGCCGCAAAGGTGACCGCAGCTATCACTACGATCCACTAGATCGCCTGATCAACGTGCGCGGAGCTATGCCTGAGAGCTTCGCGCATGACCCGGCAGGCAACCTGCTCAGCCAAAATGAACTGCCTGCGGCGAACCTCGCCAACGTCAAAGGCAATCGCCTGCTGATGCAAGGCGACCGCCACTACGACTATGACGCCCACGGAAATCTGATCCGCGAAAGTCGCGGCACCGGCCAGAAGCTCGTCACCGAATACCGCTACGACTGCCAACACCGCTTGATCGGCGTCAGCCTGCCAGGTGGCAGCACCGCATCCTATAAATACGACGCCTTCGGCCGCCGCATCGAGAAAATTGTCGACGGCCACACCACTGAATTCCTCTGGCAAGGCGAACGCCTCATCGCTGAAAGCGCCGAGAACCGCTACCGCAGCTACATTTACGAACCGGGCAGCTTCCGCCCGTTGGCAATGCTCGACGGCCAAGGCCCATTAAAAGCGGCCCCGTTCTACTACCAACTCGACCACCTCGGCACGCCGCAGGAACTCACCGACTACAGCGGCGAAATCATGTGGTCGGCGAAGTACCGCGCCTATGGCAAACTAGCGGCGCTGGACATCAGCGAAATCGACAATCCGCTGCGCTTCCAGGGTCAGTATTTCGACGCCGAGACAGGCTTACATTACAACCGCCACCGCTACTACAATCCGGGGACTGGACGGTTCTTGACGCCGGACCCGATCAAGCTTGCGGGTGGGTTAAATAGCTACCAGTACGTCACGAACCCTACGGGGTGGGTAGACCCACTAGGTCATAGCGAGTGTCCGGGGGCGGGGGCGGGGGCGGGGGATGGTGATTCAGGATCACCGAAAAGGCCTGAGGAAACAACAAAAGTAAAAGAAGGAGTTCCCCCTCCCCCTATCGCTGATAGAAAATTTAAGCTAGGAGAAGATGTTCGTCACTTTGAAAAGCACGGCGAGGAAATTGGACAAACGCTCGGGCACGACAACTACACCCTCGAACAATATGTAGCCGATGCAAACTCGGTCATCCGCAATGGAACGTTTGCACCGGAACTGAATGCTTTCGTTGCAATTCCAGGTGGCATAGGAAGCGCAAAAGGGTTACTAGTAGGAGTCGATAGAGCTACAGGGGAGATTACAACGATGCATTTGAAGTCCGTTTCATTTTTTGAAACTAAAGCTCCGAGCCTCGGATGGAAGGCGCAACCGAAGTCTGTCAAGACAGATACGATTGGTTCAGACCCTCATGTCGGCTGGAAACATCCATACGGGCAAAAAACACCGGAGTGACGACTATGATTGTAAAAAATATAAAGTGGATATCTAGAGCTTCCGAAGAGGCGGAGGTTGAAATAACCGACGGCGAGTTTACTTGCATTGCTTTCTCCCATCCTTGCAGCGCGAATATTGGGGATGAAGTAAACGGCCCCCTGCACATTTTATCTATGAAAAGCGCAATGCGTTGCGAAGGGCTTGCTGAACTGGGGATTTGGAACATTCAGAAGCAAGGGCTATCCAGAAAAGTCATTGCCAGAGTATTAGACCCTTCGGAACAAGTAGTAACAGTTGGAAAAATCACTATGATTATTGAGGACTATCTACCAGGAGGGATTATGGTCGGAGACTTAATCGAATTTGAGTGTGCACGCATAGATCTATGGTAAAGCTCACACCGTAAAATTGGGAGACACTTCACGTTGTTATTTTCTAGATGAAATCTTCCTGTGAATAACTTCATTTGGTAAGTTTCTGAAAGTCACCTTTTCCTTAACAATCTGGTCAGAACCACCTCGGCCAGTTGTTGGAAGAGCGCCTGCCCAATGGCGGTCAACGCAAGTATCGCTACGATGCGCTCGGCCGACAAATCACTCGCCAGGATGAATTCGGAGCGATCACCCAATACCAATGGAATGCCGTTGACCGCCTCACTCAGGTCACCCTGCCCGGCGGCGCCACACGTGCGTTTACCTACAACCCGTATGGTCGCGTCACTGCCGAACGCGACGAGCTCGGCCGTTCACCCGCTACGAATACGCTGACAACCTGCACCTCGTCAGCCGCCGCACCAATCCCGACGGCAGCCAACTGCGCTACCGCTACGACAACTCGCAACTCAACCCGTGGACGGGGTTGAATGGCAGGTTATTAAAGAAAACGATGTCATCACTTCTTCATACCCTACGGGAGCAACTCCATGACGACTAGCAATGAAGAAAATCTTTATAAAAAACTCTGCTCATGGATAGGTGAATCTGAAGATTCGCACTGGACTGAATACAGCACCGAGCTAGTTGCAAAAACGGTACTCATAGACTTCAATGACCAGGACTGGGAGGTCCTAAAAAAAACAATACTCAAAATGCCGGAATTCTGGCAACAAAGATGCGCCGTTTCACTTGGAGAAAATCGTACTGACCAAGCCATAGAGATTTTGAAAACTCTACTTTCGGAATCGAAATATAAAGATGTTAAAATTATCTCTATTTACGAGCTCGACTGGGCCAAATCGATAGAAAAAAAGTACTCCTACCACATAAAGCAGATAATAGACACCACACCAAAAAGCGAAATCGAACCAGAAATATATAGCTTACTTGCAAAAGCAGAGTCATCAGAAACATAATGAGCAACTCTACTGATTTTTTACACTAGAAAAATCATGAAAGAATCGCAGGTAACGCACACTAGCGACACTACAACCATAAAGCTCCAAACAATGGAAACAGAAGAAGAAATAAATTTTCTTGGAGAACAACAACATCAATCTAGGACTATTCACTGTTCCTTGAACTTGCGATCACCCACTTGACCGAGTAGAACAGACAGGCGTACAAGATTAGATAGGGGTGAAAGGTTCATTAGCTAGGGGAAGGGGAAAAGAGCGCGCGAGCGCTATCACCTTGAGTACTCCGCCATCGGCCCGTTAAAAGCAGCACCGTTCTATTACCAACTCGACCACCTCCACATGCCGCAGGAACTGATCGACTACACCGGCAAGATCAAGTGGTCGGCAAAATACCCGGCCTACGATAATCTCGAAGCGCTGCACTTCAGCGAACTCGGTAGCTCGGTAGCATCGCCAGAAGAAAATTAAACCAGGGAATTTGAGACTGAAGCCCAAATGAATACCCGTCAGATAACGCTTGCCAATCGATGGACCGCAACCTTTCACAACATCGGCGAGTTTCGCATGGGCGTCGAGGGCTGGAGCTTGCTTCTACAGGGGCCGGATAACCAGACGATCAAATACTTCGCAGATCAGATTGTTCTAGCGAACGACGAGGACGGCACCCAGGCCAACACCTGCATCCTGCTCTCGATCGATGGTGTTTACGGCTATTTGCGTACGGCCGTAGACGGCGACTGGGTGATCGATTTTGCGCGAGGGATGATTGCCCCTCATCGAGTAACGATTCGCCATCATCACGACGCTTACGACGAAAGCCTTGCACTATACGAACAGCCGGCCTTCAAACGTGCGCGCCAGTACATCAGTGTTGTCGGAAAACACATCTATCTGACTTTTCCGCTAACCAGAGATGCGGATTTTCCCAAGGTATGGGACGCATACCTGGCAATCCGCAAACGCCAACTGGATGAGCTTTACTTCGGAACCTGACAAACGCATGGAGAGGTCCGGCAGTCATCTCTAACCATATACATCGTCATATTCCCGTAGGTTTAATCCTTCCAAATTAAGTTTCACCTAAGCTTCCCCCGCTAGCATCCCGGCTCATCAACCTGTCGTCTTGAGCCGTGGATGAGTCGCCCCGACATGAAAGCCTTTGATGTACCTACCCAACCGCATCCCAACTTCAGCCTCGTCCTGGTCAATTACAAAACCCCGGACATCACCCGCATGTGTCTGGAGCTGTTGCGCGAGCATGTCCAGGCGCAGGGCATTGCAGTGTGGGTGGTGGACAACGATTCGGCGGATGCCAGCCTTGATTATTTGCGTTCGCTGGACTGGATCAATCTGATTGAGCGGCCGTCGCCGGGCAAGGAGATGGGGCACATCGCCCATGGCAAGGCGTTGGATCTGGCCTTGGCGAAAGTTGAGACCGATTATTTGTTTCTGCTGCACACCGATACCTTTGTCTACGACATGGAAGTGTTCGCGATGATGATGCGCGAATGCACGAAAAGTGCGGACATGGCGGCGGTCGGTTGTGTTGAGCAACTTGATCGCGGGTTACTGCGTGATACCTGGCGTTTAAGTTCGCGATTCTGCAAACATCATGTTCGTCGGCTCAAAGTTCATCTTGGCCTGCGTTCGAAACCGCCACGCCCGTATAAAGAAACCCATTTGAAAAGTTTCTGCACGCTGTGGAATGCGCGTTTGATGAAGTCGCTCGGATTGCACTTCTGCATGGATGAGAAGGTGCCGGGTTACACGCTTCAGGATCGAATGGTCGGGTTGGGCTATGGCGTCAGGTTCCTCTCGCCGCGGACGATCTTCCGCTATCTGGATCACATCCAGGCCGGCACCGTCGCGGCGGCAGGCACGTATGGCAAGGATCATCGCCGGACAAAAATGTACCAGCAGACCCTCAAACGCTTGCAGGGGCAGCGCGGCAAAGCCGGCATTCAAGCTTCGACTTGATCGAAAGCAAACAAAAAGGGCGACTGCAAAGTCGCCCTTTTTTGTTTGCAGATTCTGTATACAACTTTTGCAATTAGTGGAGTTCGCCCAGTGTAATGGCCTGGCAATCCATGCACCGGTAAAGAGCCCTGACACTGGGCGAACGCCGAGGATTTTAATTCAAACAGGTGGACCTGTCGTCATGGGCAAACATGAAATTTTTGAACTGAAAAGTTAAAAACTGTGTTTTACCGATTTTCCCCGAGAATTGTCTTACAAAAAACTTTATATGATTGCTCTCATACATAAAGTTGTACAAGAGCAATAAAGCTGTAGAGCTAATACTCAACTATCGTGTTGACTGGTCACTTTCAGGATATCGGTGTAAGTGACAATTACGCTCTGCCCTACTTTCAGATCTTTCAACTTGGCTTGAATCTCCGGCTTCTTCACATCGAGCGTCTTCGATTGTCCGGACGGATTTTCGAGGGTGACCTGATTGGTCTTCAAATCGATTTTGCTGATTTTCAGCTGCACCTGAACCTGCCGATAGGCCTCGCCGCCAGGGTTATCGCTGCCCGGGGCCTTGCGCAGTTCGCCGGTGCGCTCGGTGGTGCCTGGCAGACCTTTATCCACATCTGTATCAAGATAAGCGGCGACAGATCGCTGCACCTTGATCGTCACCGAATCGCCAACTTTAAGTTTGGCGAGGTTTTTCGCTTTGTCGCTGAGCTGAACGTGGACCTGACGTCCCTCGGGGCCTTCCAGCACGACCTGGTGATTGGCCGGGTCGACGGCGAGCACTTTGGTGGTAACGGAATCGGCCTCAACGACGGCGGATAACGGAATGTCGGCAGCCAGAGCGCCGAAACTCGTGACTGAAAGCAGCGTTGCGAGAGTGATGGCCTTGGCCAGAGCGTCGAGCTTCATATGCATTACTTTCCCTGTGATGAAATGGCGACACCCGCCACCGAAAACACTTCAGCGGCGGGCGTGCCAGTGAGCATAGACGCTGTTCAGGGCTTGACTTGGGTTTGTGGGCCTCGGGTGTGTGGCTTGGCGGTCTCTTGCGCAGTGGATTCGCCACTCGGCGTGCCCTTGCCGCTGTCCTGCCGCTGCTTGGGATCGGTCGGGCGCAGGGCGTCGTTATCGCGTTCGGTTTCGCCGGCCGGGCGTGATTCGTCGGGATTGTCGTTCTGGTTGCTGGTGGTATTCATGGCAGGAGTCCTCAGGCTTCGGGATCGTCGAGTTCGCGGGCGACGTTGACCTCGGGTGACTGCTTGTGCAGATCATCGGCTTTGGCGCGCAACGACTGCCATTGCTCAAGATCGATCGCGCCTTGGCCGAGCAGGTCATCGGCGATGCGCTGCAGATCGAAATAGTGAGCGTCGGGCGATTGCTGCCAAAGAGTCTGATCGTCGAACAGGCGTTGCCAGGTGTTGAGGTTCGGGAGTTGCACGTCGTCGCTCATGAGTGAGTCCGAAAATGGCGGGTTTCTGGGTAGAGCGGAGAGCGGTGATGAGAGTTCCAGTCAGTTAACTCAGCGGTCACAGCGCTGACGCTTTCGCGAGCAAGCTCGCTCCCACAGGGAAACTGCACCTACCGTTAATATCCGGTCATTTCCAGATAACCTTGGCCAGGGTGACTGCCATCAATCTTCACCGGCCCCTCCCAATACGGAATACGCAAATCCATCCAGGCATTGCGATTGAGCGCATCAACGCTGATATCGAGTTGCTTGTCGGGAATGCGGATCGACCATTTCACCGGCATCGGTCGATCAGCCACCTTGGCAGTGTCCTGCGGCACAAGACTGATCTGCTCGCTGTGCAATGTCTGAATCTGCCCGTCAGCGGCGATCCAGGTGCCGGTCAGATAAGGCGCGCCGTCCTTCTGCCGCATGCGGTAAAGCATCACATGTTCGCCGCTGTCCAGATGCAGCGAGAACCAGTCCCAGCCCGTCTGATTGGCCGTGAGTGGCTGACTGCTCCACTCGCGATCGAGCCATGCCGGGCCGCTGACGCTGTAGGTCTGGCCATCAATCTGCAGCGTGCCGCTGGCCTGAAAAAACGGCTGGCTGTAGTAATACGAAGCCTGGCCTTCTTCGGATTTCTGGCTGAAACCCTGATCGCCCTGCAGCACCAGCGGTCGGCTGGAGGTAAGGCGCAGTTGATAAGCGAAATTCTTGTCACGAGCACTGAGTTGCATATCGCGCAACGGATCCTGCGCCTGACTGGCAAACATCCAGTCATCGATCCACGCTTCGAACGGCGCCAGGCGCACGCCGGCCTGGCCTACTCCGCCCCGGGCGTAGCGCTCGGCGGCGTGATGCACCGAGGGCGAAGTGACTGCCGCATGGCCCAGCCAGATCGTTTGGTTGCCCCAACCGGCCTGCTCAGCGACGGGTTTCAGGGCGCTGCGAAACAGCGTCCATTGCACACCGAAATCATTGCCCTGCTGATCCTTGAGATTGGCGGTGACGTACCACCACTCGATGCGAAAACCATCATGCGCGCCGTGATCGGCGGGGAAGCTGAACACCCGACCGGGCACCACCGGGGTGAAGGATTGCGCCTGATCGCCCATGCCGGCAAAGCCCTTTTCCTCAGGTGCAGGCTGATCGCAGCCACCGAGCAGCAGTGCAATCATCAGCACGAGCCATTTAGTCCTCATGGGCAAACGTCCTCAGCAAGTCCGCCGGTTGCGTGCGGTACAGCGAATACAGCGGCCATGCCGAAGCCAACAGAGTCGCCAGCAAGGCCAGGCCCATCAGTTGCAACAACTGCAACGGAAACACCCGCAACGGCAAGCGCCAGCCGAATGCCTGCACATTGATCACCGCATCCAGGCACCATGCCAAAGCAATGCCCAGCGGCAGCGCCAACAGCAACGTCAATACGGCGAGCAGCCAGGTCTGACCGAGGTTGAGCAGCATCAATTGTTTGCGCGTCACGCCCAGCGCCCACAGCGGTGCGAGTTGACTGAGGCGACTCTGGCTCTGGGTCAGCAGACTGATGAACAGCGCCACGCCAGCCACGGCCAAGGTCAGGCTGTTCAACGCCGCCGTCGCGGCAAAGGTGCGTTCGAAGACCTGCACCGACCAGCCCTTGAGCCGCGCCTGATCGACGATGCGGTTGTCATCCAGCGCAAAACGCGCCTGCAAGGCGTTGAGCAGCGCCGGAATCTGCGCTGGGTCGATTCGCAAATTGAAGCGGTTGGGCGTGAGTTGCGGCCAGCCGCGCAACAGGTGCTCGCTGCTGATCAGCACGTGCCCTTTCGGATTGCCGTAGTCAGCGTAGATGCCGACGATACGCGGCGACCACGTGCCGTTTGGCGTGGGAATGTTCAGATGCTCGCCCGGCCGCAACTTCAGGCGTCGTGCCAGTTGTTCACTGAGCATCACCGCATCATCCGTGGCCAGTTTGCCCCACGGATCGCTGCCACTGCTGTCGAGCAACGGCCAATGCTGGCGATAGTAAGAGTGGTCGATGATGCCGTAAACATCGGCCGGCCAGCCTTGCAGCGTCACCGAAACCTGCCAGTTGGGCAGCACCGCGGTCACATTGGGCTGCTGCTTGAGCCAACTGTGCATCTCGCGGGCCTGCGCCGGATTGGCCGGGTTGATGTACAACTCGGCGCTCAGGCGTTGTTCGAGCCAGTCGTTGAAGGTCTGGCGAAAACCGGCGGTCATGCTGCCGGCGCCGATGTTGGCGGCGAGTGCCAACAGCAGCGCCATTAACGCCAGACTCAGGGCTGGTAGTTGCTGGCGGCAGTCGGCGAGAAACCACTGGCCGAGCACCGACCGACTGCGTCCGAGCAACGGGTTCAACAACGCGCTGAGCAACACCGGCAAGGCCAGCGCGGCACCGAGCAACAGCCCGGCCATCAGCACGAAGCCGCTGCTCAGGCTGTCGCCCCAGATCAGCGCCGCCAGCGCAATCATCAGCAGCGCTGTCGCCAGCCAACCCTGTCGGCGCAACCAGCGCGAATACTGTTGATGCCACGCCTGCGGATCGGCCACCGCCAGCAACGGCAGGCGCGCCGCCCGCAGCAGACTGTTGGCCCCGGCCAGCAACGCGCCGAGCAGACTCAGACCGATGCCGCTGAACCACCACCAGGGGCTCAAACGCAACTGCCCCGCCACTTCCGCGCCATACAGACCGCGCAGGCTGGCGGCGACGTCCGGCAGCAGCACGCTGGCCAGCCAATAGCCGCTGATCACACCGAACAATCCACCGATCAGCGCCAGCACACCCAGTTCAACCACCAGACACGCGATCAGCATTCGCGCACTGACGCCACAGGCACGCAACGTGCGCAGCAAGCCTCGACGCTGTTCCAGAGCGAGGCCGATGGCAGCGTGGACGATGAACAGACCGACCAGAAACGATAAAAATCCAAGGGCATCGAGATTGAGGTGAAAGCTCTCGGTCAGCCGCGCGAGATTGTTTTCTTCGCCGCTGCTCTTGAGCTGCAAGCGATCGGTGAAACTCGCTGGTAATTCCTGATGAAAGTCCTTGGGCAGCAGCAGTCGCGACAATTGCTCGGGTTGGTCGAGCAGTCTTTGCGCTGCGCCGATGTCGACCAGTAACAGGCCCGGCGCCATGTCCTTCTGCGCGAGCAGCGGCGGCAGGGTTTGGCCGTTCACGGTTTGCGGTGTATCGCCTTCGCGCAAGCCGAGCATTTGCATCGTGTCCGGGGAAATCCAGGTGCTGCCCGGCGGGCTGAAAAATTCGACGATGCGCTCGATCGGCATCGCCTGCCCGGCTACCGCGGAATCCGACGGCAGCGACACCGGCTCGATGCCCATCACCTGAATCCGCTGGTCTTCGTGGCCCTTGAGCGTCAGCCGGCCCTGCAACACCGGCGACACCGGCCAGCCCTGACGGCGCAATTCGATAAACCAGCGCTGGGGAAACAGTGCCCCATTTGGCGTGCTCAGGCTGGCCTGTGGTTCGCCGCCGATCATCTGGCTGGCCCGCGCGTAGCTGTCGCGCGCCTGACTGTTCAGCGCCTCGACGCCGGTGAGCAGACTGGTGGCCAGCCACAGCCCGGTCAGCACACTGAAAAACTGCACAGGATGACGCCGCCAGTGGCTGAGCAGCGCGCGCAGGGTTTGCCGCCAAATCATCAGGCGACCCGTCCGTTCGACAACACCACGCGCTGAGCCAGACGTGCCGCAACGCGCTGACTGTGAGTGACCATCAACAAGGTCGTCGGCGTGTCATCGAGCAATTCCAGCAACAGCCGCAGCACTTCATCGCTGGTTGCTTCATCGAGGCTGCCGGTGGGTTCATCCGCCAAGAGCAATTTCGGCTGCGAAGCCAATGCGCGGCCCAGCGCCACGCGCTGTTGCTGGCCGCCGGAAAGTTGCTCGGGATACCGCGAGAGCAGATCGCCCAGACCCAGACGCTGCACCAGACGCGCCTGCCAGCGCGGCTCATGGCGCCCGGCCAGACGCGCCTGAAAGGCCAGATTGTCTTCCACGCGCAGGCTGCCGATCAGGTTGAACTGCTGAAACACCAGACCGATTTCCGTGCGTCGCCAGTTCGCCAGTTGCGCTTCACTCATGGCTTCCAGGCGATGTTCGCCGCTGCGGATGCTGCCGCTGTCGACCTTGTCCAGCCCCGCCACCAGGTGCAGCAGCGTGCTTTTGCCACTGCCCGATTCGCCCATCAGCGCGAGGCTGCCACCGGCCTCCAGCGTCAGGTCGACGCCTTGCAGCACCGGCAACAATCCCTGTGGCGTGGCATAGCTTTTGAAAACGTCGCGAACCTCAAGCATGGGCAAACCCGATCAGTGAACCTGGGCCTAGGATAGCGGCCCTGAATGGTTTTTGTCCGCTGATGATCATCGCCAACTCCGGGACGCGCCATACGCTGCTGGCTGTTCGGCCATAACGATAATAAAACCGGAGACACCCATGCCCCGTTTCATCCTGAGCCCGCGTGGCCTGCTGACCTGCCTGATCACCACTTGCCTGAGCCAGCCGTTGCTCGCTGCTGACGGTCCGGTGGCGCCGAGCGTGCAAACCGCCGCAAGCAACGCTGCCGTACTGTAAACCCTGCCTTTCAGCGACCGCACCGATTTCGAATCCGTCAGCAAAGGCCTGATCGCACCCTTCAAGGGTCAGATCAAGGACGCTGCCGGCAAAGTCATCTGGAACGTCAATGCCTATGATTTCCTCGCCAAAGACAAGGCGCCGGAATCGGTCAATCCAAGCCTGTGGCGACTGGCCCAGCTCAATGCCCACGCCGGTCTGTTCGAGGTCAGCCCCAAGCTGTATCAGGTGCGCGGCCTCGACCTGGCCAACATGACCATCATCGAAGGTGACGACGGGCTGATCATCATCGATCCGCTGACCATGGCCGAAACCGCCAGGACGGCGCTGGATCTGTACTACGCCAATCGCCCGCGCAAACCGGTCGTCGCGGTGATCTACAGCCACACCCATGTCGATCATTTCGGCGGCGTGCGCGGGGTGATCGACGAGGCTGACGTCAAGGCTGGCAAGGTCAAGGTCTACGCGCCGGTCGGCTTCATGGAACACGTGATGAGCGAGAACGTCATGGCCGGCAACGCCATGAGCCGCCGCGCGCAGTACCAGTTCGGCAGCCTGTTGCCGCGCAGTGAAAAAGGTCAGGTCGATGCCGGCCTCGGCAAGAGTGCGCCCAGCGGTGGCACGGTCACACTGATCGCGCCTACCGATCTGATTGCCGAGCCGTTGGAAACCCGCACCATCGCTGGCCTGCAAGTCGAATTCCAGCTGACCCCGGGCACCGAAGCGCCAGCGGAAATGAACCTTTATCTACCGGAGCTGAAAGCCTTGTGCATGGCCGAAAACGCCACGCAGATGATGCACAACATCCTCACCCCGCGCGGTGCGCAAGTACGTGATGCCAAAGCCTGGTCGCAATACCTCGACGACAGCCTCATGCGCGACGGTGACAAGGCCGACGTGCTTTTCGCTCAGCACAACTGGCCGACCTGGGGTGGTGAGCGCATTCGTACTCTGCTCGCCGATCAGCGTGACATGTACGCGTTCATCAACGACCGCACCCTGCACTTGCTCAACCAGGGCCTGACGCCATTGGAAATCGCTGACGCGATCAAGAAGCTGCCCGGCTCGCTCGATCAGAAGTGGTACACCCGTGGCTATTACGGCTCGCTGAGTTTCAATACGCGCGCGGTGTATCAGCGCTACATGGGTTTCTACGACGGCAACCCGGCCAACCTCAATCCGCTGCCGCCGGTGGATGCGGCTAAACGCTCGGTCGAGGCCATGGGCGGTGCCGCGTCGGTGCTGGAGAAAATGCGCAGTGCGATGGCCAGCGCTGACTACCGATGGGCCGCGCAGTTGGGCAACCAGTTGCTGTTCGCCGATCCGGACAACGCGGATGCACGCAAGGCTCAAGCCGAGACGCTGGAGCAGTTGGGTTATCAAAGCGAGAACGCCACCTGGCGCAACATGTACCTGACCGGCGCGATGGAACTGCGCAACGGCGTACCACCGCAGTCAGCCAATACCGTGTCGGTGGATATGGTCCGGGCGATGAGTCCGGAAATGTTCTTCGACTACCTCGCGGTACGCCTGGACAGCGACAAAGCCGTGGCCCATGACCTGACGCTGAACTGGACGTTCGACGATGTGCAAAGGGATTTCACCCTGACCCTGCGCAATGGCGTGCTGACTCACCGCGCCGGCTTGAATCCGGCGGCGGATGCGAGCGTCAGCCTGAGCCGCGATACGCTGGAGAAGATCAGCCTGAAGCAATTGGACTTCCCGACGGCGATGCAAAAAGGACTGGTGAAGTTGCAGGGCAATGGTCAGAAATTCGGATTATTGATGGGCAGCCTGGATACGTTCGGGCCGCAGTTCAATATCGTCACGCCTTAGGCCAAACGGCCCTCACGCCTGACCGGGGTTCAACCGAAACTGCTTCGGCGTAATCCCGAACTGTTTGCGAAACGCGCGGATAAAGTTGCTCGGCTGGCGATAACCCAGCCGCTCGGCTATCCGTTCGATCGGTTGATCACCCGCCGTCAGCCAGTGCCGCGCCATTGTCAGATTGTCCTCACGCGCAGGTGCGCGAGTTTCAGCGTGCCAGTGGCGCAGCATGCTCTGGTGCAGAAACGGGTTGGCGCCCAGCAAGACCTGATCGAGGCTATATCTCGGCAAGGTCAGGCACAGATGTTCGCCCTGCTCCACCGCGATACCCACTTCACGCAGCCAGCCACCGGCCAATTGCGCCGGGCGCAGGCTGACATTTACAAACACATCTCCAGGCGCCGTGCCCAATCGACGGGCAATGTTGCGCACCAGCGTTATCACTGCCGCATCCAGAGCGAAATGATGCAACTGCCCCTGCAGCGAACGCAGGCGCAAATGAGCAAAGTCGCCCGCCTCGACCAACTCCACCGCGACGTAGTTGATCACCCGAGGCAAGCAGTCGATGAAGCACTTCAGACTGGCCCGCAAGGTCGCGGACGAGTCGAGCAGAATATTCAGTCCTTGCAGGCAATCGGTCGCCATCCCGTCGGCCAGTTCACAGCCAAACGTCGGCGCTACCCCTGACCATTCACACTCACGCCACAACTGTTCAACCGCTTGTGCGGCGACCAATTGATGCTGTCCGGCAAGCACAGACGGGCAGATCCCGACGCGCGCCATCAAGCGTTGCGGGCACAGTCCGGACTGGCGAGCATGCGCGAGAATCGTGCGGGTGAACGCGCTGGACGCGAACAGAGACTGAGACATGAAGGCCTGCCATCGAAGAACAGGCGTGTACTTATGCCAGCGGACGTGCTATCGATCCAATGCATTAAAAGTATCCGCAAAATGCAGGAGACGCATGATGGATCTTCGCCAGCTTCGCCACTTGGTCGCCCTCGCTGATTACCGCAACTTCGGGCGCGCCGCCGAGGCGATCAACCTCAGTCAACCGGCGTTCAGCCGCAGCATCCAGACTCTGGAGCGCGACCTTGACTGCGAGCTGGTCGAGCGCAGCAGCCGCGAATTTCGCCTGACCGGGCAAGGCCAACTGGTGCTGCAACATGCGCGGCGCCTGCTCGCTGGCAGTCAGGCGCTGCACAACGAATTGACGCAATACAACGGCCTCACCGGCGGCGAACTGCAATTCGGTTGCGGTCCGTATCCGGCGCAGGTGCTGGTGCCGGAAGCGCTGGCCGACTTCATTGATGCGCATCCGGCGATTCGCACGCGGTTTCATCAGGGCGACTGGCAGCAATTGACGCTGTGGTTGCGCGAGCAGCAGATCGAGTTTTTCGTCGCGGACGCGCGGCACTTTGTCAGCGATCCGCAGTACCAGGTGCACCTGCTGCGCACGCGGCCGGGACGGTTTTTCTGTCGCGCCGGCCATCCGCTCCTCGCGCAACGAGACCTGCGATTGCGCGCCCTGCTCGATTACCCGATCGTCGGCACGCGCATTCCACCGATGATCCGCAAGGTGCTCGCCGATATCCTCGGTGAGCAGGACTTCACCCCGAGCGTCGAGTGCGCACAATTTGACGCGATCCAGCGCGTAGTGCTGCGCTCCGACGCGGTGGGGCTGGCAACGCTGGAGGCCTTGCGTGAACAACTTGATCGCGGCCTGATCGAGCTGCTCGACTTTGTCGACGTCGCGCATGAAGAGCCGGCGCTGCAACTGGGTTATGGCATCGTCAGCCGCGCCGGTTTTACCCTGACGCCAGCAGCGCGGGCGATGATCGAGGCGATCCTCAGCGTCGATCAGCGTTTGCTGGCGGCTAACGGAGCGACGGGAGACGCGTGCACAACATGAGCAAAACCCATCCGCAATCCGTCAACGCTTTTTACGCGCCGACCCTGCTGCCGGCCATTGAAGAATTGCTCGCGCGCGGCATTAGCCAAGGCGCAATCGAAGCACAACTGCGCCGCAGCCTGTTCGATCTGCGCACGCCGTTCACGCGCATGCCGCTGCTGATGTCGCGGCGCTTCTGGGCGTTTGCCGTGGAACAGAGCGGCGATCCACTGATCGGTCTGGCGGCGGGTGAACGCTTCGTTTCGACGGCCACCAATGGACTGACCTATCTGTTCGATGTCGCCGTGTCGCTGGAACGTGCCTGTAAGTTTTTCGCCGAGTACTTTGCGTTTTTCAATGGACACTTCCGTGTGCAGATCCTGAGTGAAGATGGCGGCGTAACACTGCGTCTGGTCGAAGCCGGCCGTCTTGGTGCTCCGGCGGCGCTGACCGATTACATCCTTGTCAGCCTGTGCAGTCTGGTGCGGCGCAAGTTGCTGGCCAGCGGCGTGAATCGTGATCCGGTGCTGGGTGTGGCAGTGGTATCGACAAGCCGCGAGCAGCATCAATCGGCATTGCGCACCCCGGTGAGCGCAGAGCAATCATGCGCGGCGATTCATCTGGATCCTCAGCTGTTCGTGATGCCGTTGACACCGGGCAATCCGGGATTGGAAACAACGCTTGTCGATCTGCTGGAACAGACCCGCCGCCACAGTGAATCGACCTTGCTCGGACAGCTCAGCGATTTTCTGATCGAGGATCTGGCTTCAGCGGATTGGCAGCAGTTCTGTGCTACGCAGCATGTGCTTGAGCGCACGGCGGCAAGGCGTTTGAAGGCGTTGGGCTGGACTTTCAGCGAACTGCTTGATGAGCATCGGCGCTATCGTGCCGAGGACCTGTTGCAGTCCGGGGCGCTGGAGCTGGTCGAAGTGGCGGATCGGTTGGGTTACAGCGATGTGCAGGGATTCAACCGGGCTTTCGCGCGCTGGCTGGGCTGCGCGCCTGGGGAGTATCGGGCGCGGTTCAACAAGGGTTGAGACTGTCGCAGCCTGTCCCGACTTGTTCGCGAGCAGGCTCGCTCCCACCTTGGAATGCAATCCCCTGTGGGAGCGAGCCTGCTCGCGAAGAGGCCCGCCCGAGCAATCAAAAACTCACTGCCCCGAAGCCACACTCGCCGGCGCCCGCTCAGGGGTAACGATGCTGCCCAGATCAATATGCTTCCACTCAGGCTTGGCCCCCAACCGCGCATTGAAGCGGTAGTTGAACGTGAACTCATCCGCCGTCGGCACGCTCAGCGGTTTGCCATACACCGCTTCGATTGCGCCCAAGTCGTAGCCCATCACCTGCAACAGTGTCGGGAAGATGTTGTAGTGGCTGGAGCGGTCCTTGTTTGCCGGCAGATTCGCCGCCCAGTCCGGCGTCTGCAATCCACGGCCCTGGATCACCACCAGCGGCACCAGCCCTTCCTCTTCCACCGGGTCGCCGCCGCAATGGGTATTCAAGCCCGGATTGCCGCGCTCGTGCAGATCCTGGCCATGATCGGAGGTGTAGATCAGCAGCGCATTGTTCAGGTTGGCCTGGGCAAACACCCTGGCGAAGAACTCGCCGACGTTCCACAACAGCGTGTTCTTGTAGGCGTTGCGATACAGCACCCAGTCATCCGGCTGGCCGTTGAAACCGGTGCGTTCGCCAGTGTCGGCGACTTCAGTGAACTGTCCGCGGGGCAGCGTCGGCCGGTAAGCCATGAACGCATCAGGGTATTTATCATGCACCGGAAAATGCGCGCCGACCTTGTTGATCACGATCAACTCGGGGCGATCGTCGTTGAGCAGTTCAATCAGCTTCGCCGCTGCCGCCATGTCGCGGTCGCGCACGCTGGTCTGGTCGAATTGCACGAAACTGTCGATGTCGTTTTTTTCGGCGGCGGTCATCAGGTTCTGCAGGTTGCCGGCGGTGCGCTGGGCGTCGATGTAGACCGTGCCGAGCCCGGCCTTTTTCGCGTACTGCCAGATCGACGGCAACGTGCTGTTGATGCGTCTGTAGTCGGCGCGGGTGCCGCCGTAGCGCAAGGTGACATTGGTGTCGGCGCTGCAATTGGCAATGGAGGCGGCGTAGCCAAAGTTGAAGACATCGACCCCGGCCGGTGCTTGCTTGAGGTTGCTGTGCACGCCGAACGGCGCGTTGATGTCGAGGTAATTGCCGGAAATGCTTTCGTCGATGATCAGCACGATGTCGTGGCCGACGGCGGGCGTGGCGCGCGCAAGCGTCACCGCTTCACGGGGGCCAACGGTATCGTGCAGCGCCTCGTAGGCAAACAGATTCAGGTAGGCCAGCGGCGTGTACATGATCGGCAACCCACGTGCGCCCTCACCCGCTCGTAGAAACAACAATCCGCTGAGCATCAATACGCCGACGAGGGGCGCCGCGACCCGCAACGTGTTGGGTATGAACAGCGCATGACGCGGCTTGAGTCCGATGCCGAACAACAGCAGCAAGCCACTGAGCACCGCGCGCAGGATCGCATCGCGATACTGATAGGCCGCTTCCTGAATGAAGCCGCCGGAGTACACCAGCGAGACAAAATCGCTGTACCTCAGGTAATCCGCGGTAACCCGTGTATAAACATCAAAAAAAACTGCTGCGGCAAACATTGTTAATGCGAATGCATGTCGAACGAGAGCCTGACGTATATAGGCAGTTAGATATAACGCAAAAGTAAGCGCCAAAAACATCGCGCCAAAAACAAGTACATTCAAACCCCACCCGATAGCATTTAACCGATCCAGGTAGTAGTCGGAAAAGAGCAATAGATAGGTAACTAAAAGCAGTTCCTTGGCGTATTTGAACATTGCGATACCGGCCGTCCGAAATGGGAGGTTGTCAAAGCTTTGTCGGTCAGATCCTGACACTAGCACCCGGCCATCAAAGCGCAAGAAATGACTGATAGGCGGGGAAAGCGTCAAAAAAACGGTGACTCAAATCTGACACATCTGTAGCGATTAAAGCCTTTGATTTCGGGGACTTAGACCGTCTGTCGGTTAAATAAAATCTGAACAAATCTGCAGGAAAACAACAAATTCAATCGCAGCAATGACTTGATGGCCAATCGCCAAAAACGCCTCAAGTGTTATACCTGCGCAACATGTCATTTTGCTGACACGCTTTCCAAACCCTGCGCTATACCCCTTAACAATCTCATTCCGTAGTTAACTTTTCTGGTTTTATTGAGGTGCGCAGATGGACGTGAGCGTATTTGGCACTGGCTATGTCGGACTTATACAAGCCGCTGCACTTGCCGATGTCGGCCATCGGGTTTTATGCATTGATATTGATCCGAACAAGATCAAACAACTGCAACAAGCGGTGCCGCCCATCAGTGAACCAGGCCTGTCCGCAACACTTGAAGAAAACATCAAGGCCGGGCGCTTGTTGTTCAGCACCCAGGCCAGTGATGCGGTGACTCACGCCGAGCTGATTTTCATCGCCGTCGGCACCCCGGCGGACGAAGACGGCTCTGCCGACCTCAGCCATGTGCTCAACGTCGCCCGGCAAATTGCCGGCCTGATGGAAGCCGATCGCACGTTGATCATCAAATCCACGGTGCCGGTCGGGACTGCCGATCAAGTCCTGGCCACGGCCACCAGCGAATTGCTGTTGCGCGGCAAAACCGAGCTGCAGGTGCGCGTGGTATCCAATCCGGAATTTCTCAAGGAAGGCAGCGCCCTCGCCGACTGCATGCGCCCGGACCGGATCATCATCGGCACCCGCGATGACGCTGCCCGCGAGCAGATGAGCGAGCTGTACGCGCCGTTCTGCCGCAACCACGAAAAACTGATGTTCATGGACAACCGCAGCGCCGAGCTGACCAAGTACGCGGCCAACGCGATGCTCGCCACCCGCATCAGTTTCATGAACGAACTGGCCAACCTCACCGAACTGCTCGGCGCCGACATCGAAGCGGTGCGCAAAGGCATCGGCTCCGACCCGCGCATCGGCTACCACTTCATTTATCCGGGCTGCGGCTTCGGTGGCTCGTGCTTTCCCAAGGATCTGCGGGCCTTGCTGCACACCGCCGAACACAACGGCATGCCGTTGAAATTGCTGCGCAGCGTTACCGACGTCAACGACAGCCAACGGCACATCCTGTTCAGCAAATTGCGCGCGCAGTTTCCCCAAGGCCTGGCCGGCAAATCCATTGCGGTCTGGGGCCTGGCGTTCAAACCGAACACCGACGACATGCGCGAAGCCCCGAGCCGTTATCTGATGGACGCGTTGTGGGCCGAAGGCGCCAGCGTGCAGGCCTACGATCCGGAAGCCATGTCCGAGTGCCGGCGCATCTACGGCTACCGCAACGACCTGCATCTGTGCGCGACCCGCGACGATACCCTCGAAGACGCCGATGCGCTGGTGATCTGCACCGAGTGGAAAAACTTTCGCGTGGTCGATTTCGAGTTGCTCGCCGAGAAGCTGCGTTCGAAGGTGATCATCGATGGGCGCAACCTGTACAACCCGGAACAGGTTGCCGCCGCCGGCCTGCATTACAGCGGCATCGGTCTGCGCCACATCGCCCCTGAAGGGCTGCGGCCATGAAGATTCTGGTGACCGGTGCCGCCGGTTTCATTGGTGCCCATTGCGTCCTGCGCTTGCTGCGTGACGGGCATTCGGTGGTCGGCCTGGACAATTTCAACCACTACTACGACCCGCAGCTCAAGCACGACCGCGTGCAGTGGGTGCGCGAGCAGGTTGGCGATTTTCCGCTGGCCACGGTGGATCTGGCCCACGCTTCGGCGATCGACGCATTGTTTGCCCGCGAGCAGCCGCAAGTGGTGATCCACCTCGCCGCGCAGGCCGGGGTGCGTTATTCGCTGGACAATCCACGGGCGTATCTGGACAGCAACCTCAACGGTTTCCTGAACATCCTCGAGAGCTGCCGGCATCACCCGGTCGAGCACTTGATCTATGCCTCGTCGAGTTCGGTGTACGGCGCCAATCAGCACACGCCTTACTCGGTCAAGGATGGCGTCAACCATCCGCTGTCGCTGTACGCCGCGACCAAGAAAGCCAATGAACTAATGGCGCACAGCTACAGCCATCTGTTCGGCATTCCCTGCACCGGCCTGCGTTTTTTCACCGTGTACGGGCCTTGGGGCCGGCCGGACATGTCGCCGATCCAGTTCGCCCGGGCGATCAGCGAAGGCGAGCCGCTGAAGCTGTTCAATTACGGCGAGCACCAGCGCGACTTCACCTACATCGACGACATCATCGAAAGCGTCGCACGCCTCATCAATCAGCCACCGCAAGCCAACCCGCAGTGGGATCGCGAACAGCCCGACCCGGCCAGCAGCATGGCGCCGTGGCGACTGTTCAACATCGGCGGGCAGCAGCCGGTCGCGCTGAAAACCTACCTCGCGCTGATGGAAAAACATCTCGATCAGCAAGCCATTGTCGAACTGCTGCCACTGCAACCGGGCGACGTGCTCAACACCTGCGCCGAGGCCAGCGATCTGGCCCAGGCCACCGGATTCCAGCCCCGGATAGAACTGGATGAAGGACTGGGCCGCTTCATCGCCTGGTTCCGCGACTACTACCCCACTGCCCGTGCGCCGCTTGCGGCTGATTGAATGCGGAGGACGCCATGACTGGACATGAAAGAAGTGTGTCGATTGCACAGATGCGCCCTGACAAGCGCGTCGACCCGGAACATCGCATGCGCCTCGACGCGGCGATCCACCGTCAGGGTCGCGGCTGGCTCAGCGGCCGTGATGGTGGCCGCCCATGGCAGCTGTCGCGGACCAACCGGGTGGTCGCCTGCCTCGGCGCGCTGACGATTCTCGTGCTGATCTCGCCGGTGCTGTTAGGCCTGGCCCTGGCCATCAAGCTCACCAGCCCGGGGCCGGTGCTGTTCGTGCAGAAACGCACCGGTTATCGCGGGCGCAAGTTCGGCATGTTCAAGTTCCGCACCATGGTCAGCAACGCCGAAGAACTCAAAGAGTCGCTGCGCCACCTGAACAAGCACGGGGCAGACGCCATCGACTTCAAGATCGACAAGGACCCGCGCGTCACCGGCATCGGCAGTTTTCTGCGGCGCACCAGCCTCGATGAGCTGCCCAATCTGATCAACGTAGTGACCGGCGACATGCGCCTGGTCGGCCCTCGCCCGACCTCGTTCAACGCCTACCGCTACAAGGACAATCATCTCGCGCGTCTGGCGATCTACCCCGGCATGACCGGTCTGTGGCAGATCTCCGGACGCAGCAACATCGACTTCGACCAGCGCGTTGAGTTGGACCTCAGCTACATCGCCGAGCAGAGCCTTCTGCTTGATCTGAAGATTCTGTTGAAAACCCCCTTCAAAGTATTCAGCGGCCACGGAGCAAGCTAATGGACGGTTCAACCAATAAAAGCCTGAGCATCGCCAGCCCCAGCGAATCGAATCTGACTTCGACCGTGCTGGATCTCGATCTGCGCATTCTGTTCCTGACCGCCGCCAACCCCGGCGCCGGCACCACCACCAGCGCGCTGGCACTGGCCAGTCAACTGGCGCAGATGAGCAGTGGCCAGGTGCTGCTGGTCGACGCCAGCCAGTCGGCGAACAACCTCACCCAGCAGATGAACCTCGGCAAGGAGCGCGGCCTGCGCGACCTGCTGTTCAACCCGGGCAACCCGCCGCTGTTGCAGGACTGCGTGGTGCAGGTCTCGAGCCTGCCCTTCCATGTGCTGCCCAACGGCCGGCCGATCCGCACGCTGGAGCACCTGACCGCCGAGCGCCTGAGCCCGTTGCTCGACCAGTTGGGCAGCCAGTACCGCTTTGTGGTGATCGACGGCGACGCGGTGTATTCCGCCGCCGACACCCTGGTCATCAGCACTCAGGTCGACGGCGTGGTGTTTGTCGTGCGCGCCGAAGACACCCGCTGGGAAGTCGCCCAGGCCGCTGTGCAACGCCTGACTCAGGCCGGGGCGAAAGTGGTCGGCAGCGTGTTCAACCGGCGCAAGTACTACATGCCCAAATGGCTTTACAAAAACCTGTAAGCGAACGCAAAGGATGACGCCATGAACGCCAGAATGCTTCTCCTGCTGTTGCTGCCGCTTGCGGGCTGCACCAGCACTTCCGAGACCCGCAACATGCCGGTGAATATCCTCACCGCGACACCGGCCAACGCCCAGGCCACCGACATGCCGCGGGTCGAACAGACCCTGCGCCCGAAAGACGTGCTGGACGTGATCTTTCACATCAGCACCAGCGGTTCGGACGCTTACCGCGTGCAGTCAGGTGACCAGATCGGCCTGAATTTCACCGCCGCCAGTCAGCTCAACGGCACGCAACTGGTGCTGCCCGACGGCACTATCGAACTGCCGGGCGCCAACACCTCGGTGAAAATCGCCGGGCTGACCAGCGAAGAAGCCCGTCAGGAAATCCAGCGTGCGTATGAGCGCAAGCAATTGTTCCAGCCCAACCGCAATCAGCTCTCGGTACAGATTCTCAGCCCGCTGAGCAACGAGCAGAACCTCAAAAGCGCGTTGAATCATCCGGCCACCGGCATGAGCCGCGAGATCACCGTCGGCACCGATGGCTACGCGAGTTTTCCGGAAATCGGCGCTGTGCCGCTGCAAGGCATGACCGTCAATCAGCTGGAAACCTTCCTCAACCAGAGATACGCGCAACTGCCGGGGCGAATGACCGTGGACGTGCTGCTCAAGTCCACCGCCGGCAACGAGATCTACGTGCTCGGCGAAGTCGCTCAGCCAGGCTCCTACCCGATCCGCCGGCCGGTGTCAGTGCTTGAGGCGCTGACCCTGGCGCGCGGTACCAACGTCAAGGCGCGGCTGGATTCGGTGGTGATCATGCGGCGCAACGGCAATCAGGTGCAGGCGATGAACTACGACGTCGAGAAAGCACTGTCCGGTGACGCGCCACAAATCGCCTATCTGCAGCCGGACGACATGCTCTACGTGCCAAAAACCAAACTGGCCAGCGCCGGCGAACTCGCCCGCCAACTGGCCGATGTGGTGCTGTTCCAGGGCGTCGGTTTCAGCTTCGGCTACCGCGTCGACAACAAAGGCAGTGACAACTGACTCTCAGGTGACCGACATGAACCCAAAAGAAAATTACCTGCACGAGTTCTTCAGGATTTTCTTCGCCAACAAGCAAACGGTGAAGCGCATCTTCCTGACCTTTGCAGTGATCGCCCTGCTCCTGCCGTTGCTGCTCAAACAGAGCTTCGATATCACCGCGCAGGTCATCGTGCAGTCGAAAAAGCTGTCTCAGGGCGATGCGACCACCTCGCTGACCCAGGACAGCGCCACCTTCATTCCGCCATCGCTGGCGGACATGGAAACCGAAAGCAACATCCTCCGTTCGCCGGCGCTGATCCGTCAGACCATCAGCGAACTGCGCGACAAGGGTCAGTACAACCCGCCGCCGGGGGTGCTCAGCAAACTGGCTGGCGAGCCGTTCAAGCGTTACGTCAGCACGCCACTGCGCGAATACGTGGTCAATCCGCTGCGTGATGCGCTGGGCATGCAAACCGATCCGGTGCGCGACACGGTACTGGACGGCTTGACCCAGGAGGCCATTGACAATCTGAAGATCGAAACCCTGCCGGGTTCCAACGTGATCTCGATCGTCTACAGCTTCCCCGATCCGGCCCAGGGCACAACGTTTGTTGCCGCGTTGCTGCAGAACTACTTGGTCGATCGTCAGGCGTTGCAATCGATCGAGCTGCCGCACTCGTTCTACGAGACCAAGAAGCATCAGTATCAGGTGCGGCTCGATGGTCTAGAAGGCGCGCGGCTGAGCCTGCTGGAAAGCGTCGGTTCTTCCGACCCGAAAGAGGAAATCACCTTTCGCCTCAACGCGATCAACACCGAAGAGCAGGCACTCAACCTGTATCGCGATCGCTTGCTGCAAAGTCAGCGCTGGCTTGATTACCTGAAAACCAGCCTGGCCGCCGCCAACACCAACAAGCTCAACGACTACACCTTCCCGTTCACCTTCACCACAACGGTGGACAACATTGCCTTCGAGGACCGCGAGATCAGGCAGATGGGCGAGGCGCTGACCACTCAGGTCAGCCGCTATATGAATGACCTGGCGGTATTCCAGCCTGGCAGCGAGCCGATGTTGCTGGCCCGCGAGCAAATTGCCCGCACCCGCCAACAGTTCCTCAAAGTGGTCAACAACCGCATTCAGGAACGCACGATCGATCTGTCGGTGGTGAGCCAGGTCATCGAGCAGAAAACCGCGCGCATTGCCGAGTTCAAGAATCGCATCCATCAGTTGCAGCAGACCCAAAGCAAGCTGCGTCAGATGGACACCGAGATCGGCGCGTTGCACGCAGCGTTTTCCACCTATGCGCAACGCTTTGCCGAAAGCAGCACGACACGCGCTTTGGACAATGACTTGTCCAATGCCCGGGTGTTGAGTCCACCGTATGAACCGACCGAGGCGGCCTTTCCCAAGCCGATGCTGATCATTCCATTCGGGCTGTTCACCGGGCTTCTGCTGGCAATAGCGTTCGTCTACGTGCGTGAGTTCTTCGACCATCGCTTCAAGCATCCGGCGCAAATCAGCCATGAACTGGGCGTGCCAGTGTTGCTGGTGCTCAACGAGGAAACGTCGCAGCCGGGCAATCCGCACAAGAACTGGACCATGCCAAGCCTGGTTCACTGGGTGCGCAATTGAACGCGGTGTCCACCCCAATCGTCGCCCTGCCGATCATTCACTTGCTCAGCAGCGGCGGCCTCTACGGGGCCGAGCGGATGTTGCTGGATCATTGCCTGGCCACGCCGGGGCAGCACCAGGTGCTGTTTCTCGACGCGCCGCCAGAATTGATCTCGCGCTTTCGCGAGGCCGGGGTGGACGCTCGCGCTTGTGCCGGGCTCGGCGAATTGCTGCGGCACTTGCGTCAGCGCCGTGGCGACAAGCCGTTGCTCAACACCCACAACTTCAAAGGGCTGCTGTTCGGCTGGGTCGGCGCCTCGCTGTTGCGCCTGCCGCTGGTGATCACCCAGCACGGCTTCACGCCGCGCAGTCGCAAGCAGAAGTTCTACACCTGGCTGAGCCTGCAACTGTGCCGCACGGCGTCGGTGAAACGGGTGGTTTGCGTGGCGCAGAGCATCGCCACGCTGCATCTGAAGGCCAGCGTGAGCGCGGAGAAGTTGCAGGTGATTCCCAACGGTTTGCCAGCGGCGCCAGCGATGCCGCCGCTGGCAGAGCGGCAACGCTGGCTGGCCGGTTACGTCGGGCGGTTGAGCAGTGAAAAAGGCCCGGATCTGTTTCTCGATGCGCTGATTGCGTTGTGTCACCAGCATCCGCAACTGGACGCGGTGATGCTCGGTGACGGACCGGAACGCGAGGCCTTGCAGGCGCGCATCGACGCTGCCGGCTTGCAGCAGCGGATTCGCCTGCCGGGCTACCAGACGGCGATGCAAGGCTGGTGGCAGCAACTCGATGCGCTGGTGATCAGCTCGCGCACCGAGGGCACGCCGATGATTCTGCTCGAAGCGATGCAGGCCGGCGTGCCGGTGGTGGCGTTCGCGGTCGGCGGTATTCCGGATGTCTTGCAGGATCGCCACAACGGCCTGCTCGCGGCGCCGACGGATACCGCCGCCCTCGCCCGCCAGCTCGACACACTGCTGGCCGAACCGAAGCTGGCCGCGCAGTTGCGCGACAACGCCAGACGCACCCAACAGGAACGCTACGACCTCAAGGCTTTGGCCGAACGCTGGTCGCAGCTGTACATCAACACGGCACGGGAGACACGCGCATGATTTTCCCGCTCTCGATCGTCAGTCTGTTCGCTCTGGTCAGCCTCGGTTTGCTGGCCAGCCCCTGGCCGTATCTGGCACCGGGGGCGGTTATTGGTCTGGTCGGTTTCACCGTTCTGTACCGCAAGCCGACCTGGGGCCTGCTCGGCATTGCCGCGCTGGTGCCGTTCGAAGGTTTCTTCAAGGACAGCTCGGTGTCAGGCAGCAAGTTGATCGGTGCCTCGCTGGCGGTGATCGTGATGCTGCAACTGGCGCTGCACCAGATCCCGTCGCAACGCCTGCGCAGCAACCTGTGGCGCTACCTGATCGGTTTCATGGCGCTGTACCTGCTGAGCCTGTTCGCCAGCGACAATCTGGGCATGTCGCAGACTCATCTGCGTGAACTGAGCGTGGGCCTGGTCCTGTTCGTGATCACCCTGTTGATCGGGCGTGAATTGAATCTGGATCTGTTTGCCCGACTGGTCACGCTCAGTGTCAGCGCGACCTGCGCGATGGCGATGTTTTCCAGCCGATTCCAGGACAAGGGCCGCGCCGCCGGCCTGCTCGAAGACCCGAATGCCTTTGCCCTGCTGATCGCTTTCGCCGTGCCGCTGGGCCTGCTGCTGGTGATTCGCAGCCCAAACCTGCTGCACCGTTTATTTTGGGCTGGTTGCTGTCTGTTGCTGCTCGGCGGCATGACCAAAACCGAGTCGCGCTCAGGGCTGGTGGTACTGGCGTTGAGTCTGGCAATCGGGGTCTGGCACTACCGCCAGCAGTTGACCCGCATTCGTCCACGGCATTTCGGCTTCGCCATGCTCGGTGCTGCGATCATCCTGCCCTTGGCGATCTATGCGATGCCGGCCGGTTATCTGGCACGCATTCAGTCGCTGAGCATCCTCAGCGCCGGGGCCAAGGCCCAGGACGAATCCCTCGGCCGTCGCGCCTCGTACATTGTCGTTGGCAGCCAGATCATCCGCGAGCATCCGTTGCTCGGCTCCGGCCCCGGCACCTTCCCGCTGCACTACGCGACCACCGGTTATGCCAAGGCGTTCTCGGCCAACCGCAAGATCGGCGACCTGTATCGTCGGGCGCATAACACTTATCTGGAGATCTTCAGCGAACTGGGGATTCCCGCCGGCCTGCTGTTTGTCGGCATGCTGGTACAGGGTTTCTACAACCTGATCCGCGCACGACGCACGTGGCTGCAACGGCGCGAGTGGCAGCACGCAGGCATGGTTACCCATCTGGGCATGAGCTTTCTGTCGTTAACGTTGTTCCTGATGTTCCTTAGTGCGCCGAACCTGAAATACCTGTGGATCATGCTGGCGCTGACCTGGGTGCTGCGCCTGAAAGCCGAGCAGGCAGCGCTGCCGGAGGCCAAAGCATGAGCCGGATCAGCATCGTCATTCCGATGTTCAACGAAGCCCGGCACATCGGCCGAACGCTGCTGGCCGCCAGCAAGGCCGCGCACGCAGCCGACATCGACTGTGAACTGATCGTCGTCGACAACGGCTCCACCGACGAAGGTCCGCAGATTGCCCGCGCATTCGGCGCGCAGGTTCTGCTACTGCCCGGCCTGCTGATCGGCGCCTTGCGCAATCGTGGCGCAACGGTTGCCCGTGGTGAATGGCTGGCGTTCATTGATGCCGATATCGAGATGCCGGAAGACTGGCTGAAGCAGATGTTGGCTTTGGCTGCGGGCGACCAGGGCGACGTCTTCGGCCTCGACCTGCACACCCCTGCTGCCGCGCCATGGTTCGCCGCCGCGTGGCAGCGCCGCTCTTTGCGCCCGTCGGGTGGCGCCACGCGCACTGTGCAATGGCTGCCCAGTGCCAACCTGCTGATGCGCAAGCAGTGGTTCGACAAGGTCGGCGGATTCAACGAAACCCTGCGCACCGGCGAGGACAAGGAATACACCCTGCGTCTGCACAGACACGGTGCTCGTCTGCTGTCGGTCAATACCAGCGTCGCTCTGCATTGGGGCTACGAAATGACCTGGCGCGAATGGATCGGCAAGGAACTGTGGCGTCAGGGCAGTCACCTGCAACTGCTCCGCGCCCACGGCATGAGCCTGCGTCTGCTGAGGTTTCCGCTGCTCTCGTTACTGGTGTGGCTGCTTGATGCTCTGGCGATTCTTGCGTTGCTGGGCGGCTACGCGCAGCAGGCGTTGCTGCTGCTGATGGCGGGCCTGCTGCCCAGTCTGCTGCTCAGCCTGCGGCAAAGCATTCGCCAGCATAACCTCAGCCTGACCTTGCAGCTCTGGGGCCTGCACTGGGTGCGCCTGCACTTGGCAAGCGCAGCATTGATTCTCGGTCTGTGTCATTGGAATGCAAGGAGGCCTGCCCGTGGCTGAACTCATTTTTTGCCTGTGCCTGCTGCTGCCGGCGTACGCCTACGTCGGCTATCCGCTGCTGCTGACCTTGCTCGCGCCGCTGTTTCCGGCCTGGCGACATGCTCCCGCACCGCCGCTGAACGTCAGCATCGTGATTGCCGCGCACAACGAGGCACGCCATATCGAGCACAAGCTGCGCACGCTGCTGGCTCAGGACTATCAGCCGGCCGCGTTGCAGATCATTCTGGCCAGCGACGGTTCGACCGATGACACCGTGGCTTGCGCGCACAAAGTGATTGATCCGCGCATCACCGTGCTCGACCTGCCGCGCCAGGGCAAAGCCGCCACGCTGAATGCCGGCGCCGCCCTGAGCAGCGGCGACATTCTGGTGTTCACCGATGCCGACAACCAGTGGTCGCGCGACACCCTCGGCCACTTGCTCGCGCCGTTGAGCGATCCGCAGGTCGGCGCCTGCGCGGGGCACATGGTGATCCCGGTTACCGGTGGCGGGCTGAGCATCGGCGACAGCCTGTATCGGCATTACGAAGGCTGGTTGCGCCGGGTCGAGAATCGCACCGGCTGCATGGTCTCCGCCGACGGCGCCCTGCTCGCCCTGCGTCGCGAGTTGTTCCAGACCGTGCCGGCCGAGGTCAACGATGATTTCTTCATCAGTACCTGCGCACCGGTGGCGCATAAACGCATCGTCTACGTGCCCGAGGCGCAGGTGATCGATCAGGGTGTCGACGAAGCGGACAAGCAGTGGCGCCGCCGCCAGCGGGTCACCGTCGGGGGCCTGCAGAGCCTGGCGCAACGCCGTGAACTGCTCAACCCCTTCAAGCACGGCCTGTATTCGATCGCGTTGATCAGCCACAAACTGATTCGTCGACTGGCGCCAGTACTGTTGCTGCCGCTGCTGCTGAGCAATTTCTGGCTGTGGAACCAGCACGGTTTCTATCGCCTGAGCCTGATCGCGCAATTGATCGGCTACTCGATTGCCATCGCAGGCCTGCTGGATTCGCAACACCGTTTACCGAAACCGTTCCGCCTCGCGGCCTTCCTGCTGGTGACGCTGGCAGGCATGAGCGTCGGCCTGTGGCAGTTCCTGCGCGGGCAACGGTACGCACAGTGGAATCCTGACCAGAATCGTTGAGAGGGCGCATCCCATGGCTATCAAACAACTGATAAAACGCACCAGCGGCTGGCTCTATCTCAACTCGTCCGTGGGGCGCAGCCAGTTGCACGGGGCCGGGGTCATCCTGATGCTCCACCGAGTGCTGGCCAACGACCGTGCCGCCAACCTGCCGCACCGCAATGAACTGTGTGTCGGCCCGCAGGCGTTCGAACACTTGCTGATATGGCTGCGCAAGCATTTCGATTGCGTGCCGCTGATGGAGCTGTTGCAGCCCAACGCCCTGCGCACCGAGCGCCCGCGCGTGGCGCTGACCTTCGATGACGGCTGGCGTGACAACGCGGTCAATGCCTATCCGCTGCTGCAAAAATATCAGGTGCCGGCGAGCATTTTTCTTTCCACCGATTTCATTGGCAGTCGGCAACGGTTCTGGTGGGAAAGCGTCGGTGAAACGCTGTGGGGCAGCCATGGCGAAAAGGCCCGTATGCACCTGATCGAGCACCTGCGCATCACCGGTCATCCGCTGCCGGTGCTGCTCGACGATATCGATGTCGACCGGCGCAGCCTGGCACTGCTGCATTACCTGCAAGGGCTGAAGAGCCTCGATCCGCAGGAACTCGAACGTCTGACCAATGAGTGTCCGCCGGATTCTCTGCCACAAGCGCTGGACTGGCATCAGGTGCGCGCCATGGAAGCGTCCGGTCTGGTGCGCTTCGGCCCCCACGGCGCCAGTCATGCGATCCTCACTGGCCTGGATGACATGCGTCTGCACGAAGAAATCAGCCGCAGCCGCGACGCCCTGCACAACGGCTGCAATCGGCCACTGCCGGTGTATTGCTACCCCAACGGCGACAACGATGAGCGCGTGCGCGAGCAGGTCGCCAATCACGATTATCCGTTTGCCCTTGGCACGTCCACCGGACTCTATCGCGGCGCCGGCGACCCGCTGAACCTGCCGCGCTTCGGCGTCAGCCAACGTACCGCGCGCAATCCGGAGCTGCTGTCGCTACGGATCTTTCGCGGGGCACGGCCATGAGTCGCGGCAGCTACATCAAGCACCTCGCCCTGAGCATGGGCACCAAACTGGCGATGATCGCCCTGCGCCTGCTGCGCAATGTGTTGCTGGCGCGGATTCTCGGGCCGAGCGAACGCGGTCTGTTCGCCCTGCTCAGCACCCTGCCGGATCTGATCAGTGCGGCGACCAGCGGCGGCCTGAATTCAGCGGTCGGTTATCAAGCGGCGAACCAGCGGCCGATGGGTCTGTTGCTCGCTCAAGTGCTGGTGTTCGGTTGTCTGCTGGCCGGGCTGCTAACGTTGCTGGTGGTGGCGCTGGCGCGAGAATTCGGCAGCGAACTCGACGTCACGATGCAGCTCGGTCTGCTGGCGTGGCTGTTGCTGCTGGCGGTACCGCTGACCGTGCTCAAAAGCGGCCTGCTGACCTTGCACAACGCGTCGGGTGGCGTGGTCGCCTTCAATGTCCTGCGTCTGATCGAATCGCTGGCACCATTACTGCTTTTTGTTGCGCTGTTCTGGATGTGGAAAGAGGCGGCACTCGAAGCGGCGCTCATCAGTTGGCTGGCCGGTATCAGCCTGGTGGTGCTGGTGGGCTGGATGTGGCTCAAACGCGCACAGCCGCTGCAACTGCAATGGGATCGTGCGAGCCAGAACGAGTTGCTGAAATTCAGTGCGCGCAGCCATCCGGACCTGCTGTTCCAACAGGTGATCCTGCGCTCCGATTACCTGTTCATCGGCGCCCTGCTCGGCAGCAGCGCGCTCGGCCACTACGCCATGGCCAGCGCCGCTGCTGAACTGTTGCTTATCGTTCCGGAAGCAGTCACCACACCGCTGATGAAGCGTCTGCTGCAACAGGACAAGGGCATGGACAAGGTCACGCCGCTGGCGCTGCGTCTGACCGCGACGGTAATGCTCTGCGCCTGCATCACCATGGCGCTGATCGGCGAATGGCTGATCATCACCCTGTTTGGCGTCGCCTACCAACCGGCCTATCCGGCGCTGCTGGCTTTGCTGCCGGGGCTGTTGGGCCTGTGCTACGCAAGCATTCTGCGCCTGGACTTGATCGGCAAGAACCGCCCTGCCACCGTCTCGCTGATGATGGGGGTGGGTGCGTTGCTTAATCTGGGCCTGAACCTGCTGCTGATCCCCAGCTACGGCATCGTCGGCGCAGCGGCGGCGTCCTCGATCGCCTATCTGGCAGTGACCCTGGCGATGCTGGTGCTTTATTGCAGGCTGAGCGGCGTGCCGTTCTGGCACACGCTGTTCATTCTGCCCGGTGACCTCAGCCCGATGTGGCTGATGCTGCACCGCAGGAAAGCCGCATGAAGCGCCTGGCCCTGCTGCTCGGACTCGGCATGACGCTGAACGCCTTCGCTGCGCCCATGCAGTGGGGCGACATTCGCGACGGCAGCCTGTATCTGCAAGCCGACCGCCCGGATACAGTCACCGTGCGCTGGGTTCCGGCGTGGCAGGCCGAGGCCAATGAAGAGCATATCTATCTGCTTGACGGCCATGGCCGCTTGCAAGGTGATCGCTTCATCAAGGCCAGTGAGGTTCGCGGTTCGCAAAGCTGGCCGCTGGTGCCGGGAGCTGCCGGTTATCGCCTGGAGATTCCCGGCTACAGCTTCCGTAGTTACCGCGTCGAGCATGACGCAACCACCGTGGCGCTGTTCAGTCCGGCCAAGGTGCATTTCAGCGTCGAAACCCGCAATGGTACTGAGCTGTTTTTCCAGGTCGCACCGGGAGAGCATGCGGTGCTGAACGGCAAATACCATGGCGGCGTCAACGCGCTGCAAGCACAGCGTGTGGACGATGGACAACAGCTGTCGCTGGCCCTCAAGCCCCACCGCGCCTATTGGCAATTCGATCAAGTGGCCTTGCCGGTCAGTGACCGGCCTCAGGTCTGGCGCTTGCGCCTGCAGGGCAGCGGCAAAGCGGCGTTCTGGCTCGACGGCACGGCCAACCTGTTTGCGCAGAATCCGCAGCAGCTGCAGCCAGTGCATGAAGAATCGGGTGAGGTCCGCCTGACCCTGCACGCCATGGTGCTCGGGCGCACTCCGGATCTGGGCATCGCGCTGCCCAATCTGATGCCGCCCGCGAGCAGCCATGCCGCATTGGATGCGTTGAAACCGAGTGCGGCGAGCTACTACAGCTACGTTGACATAACGTCGAAAAGTGCCCGCTTCGAAGACCCGGTTCGTCAGCTTTATCAGACGCGCTTCGGCATCCGCCAGGACATCACCCTGCTCGCCGGCACCGGGCGTCAGGCCAATCTGCGCGCCGATGTACAAAGCAGCAACGGCCTTGAGACATGGCTCGCCGGTACTCGTGCCTTGGGTGGTCAAGGCACGCATTACATCGGCTTCGCCGACGAGCCGAACCTCAACTATTCGAGCTACGACGAATACCGCTCGATTTTTGTCAGCATGGCCCGCCAGGTGCGCAGCAATCCGGCCAACGCCAGGGCCGGCGTGCGCATCGCCATGCCGGCCAGTTCGCGCCTGGTCAACGGCCCGTTCGCCAATAACGCCGCAGACAAACGCGGGATTGATTGGGCACGGCGTCTGCTCAGTGAAGCGCCCGATCAGATTGACGCGTTGGCCTGGCACGAATGGATGATCCGCGACCTGCTCGCCACTCGCGTCTACCGCGACAGCGTGCGCCGCGCCGCGCAACTGGTCGGCCTCGACGCAAAGGGTCAGCCGCGCAAAGCATTGCTGCTCGATCAGACCAATCTGTCCAGTGGCTCAAGCCTGAGCCCGTACGACCAGGAAACTCATTACGCCGCCCTGTGGTGGGCATCGGTGGTCATCAATGCTTCTCAGGACGGCTTGCTGAGCATGCTCAACTGGTTTCAGGCGGCCGACGAACCGCCCTACGCCAAGGGCATGGTGCGCGTATTGGGCGGCGATCGCTTCGAGCTGAAACCGGTGGGCCTGGCCCAGCAATTCATCGCCCGGCATTGGCTGCCGCACGTGCTGCAACTGGATAACGACGCCTTCGAAGTGGACGTACTGGCGATGGCCGGCGACGAGCAGCGCACGTTACTCGGGGTGAACAAAGGCACACGCCTGCAACGCGTTGCTCTGAGCGGTGCCAAGTGCCCGCTCAACCAAGGCGCCCTGCATTTCTTCGGCGCTGACAATCGCGCCCGCGACGCACCGTTCGCCTGCGAAAACGGGCGCGTGCGTTTCGAATTACCCGGGCAAACCCTGTTTGCCCTGAACTGGAACGCTTCATGAACCGCCCTTCTGCCCTGCGAGCGTGATGCTGCGCGCGGCACCTTCATCAGGAGAAGAGACCATGGATATCTTTAAAAAACTCAGCGGACATATCCGTCGCAAAGGTCTGCGAGCGACCTTGGCGAAGATCCGCAGAATGTACATTTTTTCCCATCGGCAACTGCTGTGGATGGAACGGGATCTGGTCAGCCCCGTGCCGCCGCACAACCTCAAACCCTACCCGCCGCTGCGCGTAATGAAGATCACCGCAGACAACGCCAGCGCCTTCACCCGTTACTTCGGCGACCGTGTCGGCGTCATGGCCGAGCTGGCCAGTGAGGGTCATACCGGGCATATGCATGTCGACGAGCAAGGCGATGCCGTTGCGTTCATCTGGGGTACGCCGCGCGACTATATCGACCGGCATTACTACGGCTGCCGGTTCCCGGTAAAACCTGGCGAGTTTTTCGAGTTCGGTGGCGAATTGAATCGCGCCTACTGGGGCACCGAATTGTCGGTTGATCTGCAACTACGCCTGTGGAAAGCCATGGCCACCAAAGGCTGCCGCAAAGTGGTCGATGTCTGTGAGTCGACAAACATCCCGGCGCTCAAGCTGCACCTGCGCATGGGCTATACCGAACAACAGCGGATCATGAATATCTACACGCTGTTCGGTCGCTGGCGCTTTTATCGCGAAACCCGCTACAGCGGCTCGCGCCTGGAGGCACTGCGGAAAAATTCTCGTCCACCTGTCCCAGCAACGGCGGCCTGAACCTATGGTGATGCGATTTGAATGGCGCACCTCGCTGTGCGCTGCCGACTTCCCGGCAACCGCGTATGAAACGCTGCGCCTTCACGTAGCCGATCACACGCCGTTCAACCACCTCGGCTGGTTGTGCGCAGCAGAGCAGGCGTTGGAAAAGAATCAGTGCCTGCACGTTCTGCTCGGCTGGGAAGCAGAGGCTTTGCGCCTGTGCCTGCCCCTGGTGTCCAGCCGCGAACGCTTCGCGGGCGTGCCATTTCGCGTCTTGCGCCACTTGGGTTATCCGCTGGCCGATCGGGTGGCCCTGCTGTCGTTGCTCGGCGCAGAGGGTATGCGCGATGCGCTGATGCTGATCCGTCAGCGCCTGCCCCATGCGCTGCTGCAACTCAACGAACTGTCGGAACCTGCCGGGGAAGAAAGTGCCCTCACCGATTGGATGGCGCGTAGCTCCACCGCTGAACGGCGCCTGAGTTGCCGGGTGCCGGTGCATCTGATCAGCGACGCCGACCAGCAGGAAGTTTCCGGCGACCCGCGCTACAAACTGCGTCGTGCGCGCAAACGGATTGCCGCGTGCGGCGCCCAGGTGCGGCGAATCACCCCCGATGCGCTGTCGATGCCTGCGGTTTTACAGGCGTTGCAAGAAGTCGAGTCGGTCAGTTGGAAAGGTGACGAGGGCGTCGGCATTTTCGCAACTGACCACAGCCGTCAATGGATACAGAGCGCCTTCACCGCCCTTGCCGCTCAAGGGCTGGTGCGAGTGGTGACACTGGAGCTGGACGGCCGCTGCATAAGTTATCGGCTGGGCCTGCTCGAGCAGGGCCGCCTCTACGACTACAACCTGGCGTTCCTGCCGCAACATGCCGATCTGGGCAGCGGTCGAGTGCTGCTGGAGGAATGGATTCGCTGGGGCCTGGACGAGCAATGGCACTGGATCGATGCCTCGCGGGTCAGCCTGGATAACTCCAGTCATCAACTGCACGAGCGCATGACCGGACAACTGGAACACTGGCGCTGGAGCTTCTACTCATGGCGCCCCAGTGGCTTGCTGCTGGGCCTGGGCCTGCGTCTTTGGTACTGCGTCAAACCGGCCCTGCAAAAATGGCGCGCACAGCGTGCCGGCAAACCGAAAGCGGCAAATACCTGCGCAACTCAACCGGCAACATCATCCACCACACCAGGGCTAGCGCCTCGGAGAGCATCATGAACGTCATCGACAAACTGCTTCTGCGCATCAAACAAAAAGGCCTGCGCCGCACCCTTGGCGCTTTCGGCAAACGTTATGTCTTCGCTCACCGTGAATTGCTGTGGATGGAGCGCGATCTGGTCACGCCGATCGCGCCGAACAAACTGCGCCCCTGTGAAGGTTTACATAGAGTCGACATCACCGAGGATAACGCCAAGGCTTTCGGCAAGTACTTTGGTGACCGTGTGCAGACCATGGCCGAATTGGCCGCTGAAGGGCACACGGGGCACATGTACCTGGACCAGGAAGGCCACACCGTCGGGTTCGTCTGGGCCAGTACCCGCGACTATTACGATCGGCACTTCTACCGCTACACGTTCACGATCGAGCCCGGTGAGTACTTCCAGTTCGGTGCCGAAATTGCCCGGCCCTATTTCGGCAGCACCTTGACCGTCGACGCACAGACCGCACTTTGGCAAGTCATGGACGCCGGGGGGTATAAAAAGGTGGTGGATATCTGTGACAACGCCAATATCCAGGCCCTGAAGATGCATGTGCGCTTGGGCTATAAGGAACAAGGGCGGATCACGCATGTTTACGACCTGTTCGGCCACTGGCGCTTCTTCCGCGAAACGCGCTACAGCGAGTCGAGGCTGGAGGCGCTGCGCAAGCCGGAAAGACCAGTAGCAAGTACGCCCGCGCAGGCTTGATTCAGGCTGAATATTTGCGGCGGTTTTGATAACGCCATCGCGAGCAGGCTCGCTCCCACACTGGAATGCGTTTCCCTGTGGGAGCGAGCCTGCTTGCGATGAGGCCAGTAGCTGCACCCGCAGCTCTCACAAGCGATTGGCTGGTTGCCTACAAACTGTGACGACACTTCCAACATTCGGGAAAGACTTGGCCGACTGTTTATCTGTATCCACTTGGATAGAGTCAAGCACGACATCGGGCGCGACAAATCCTCACAAAGCGCAGACATCCGACGCGCACAAAAAATGGCAAAGGAGGTTTAACCATGAGCCAGACTTTGACGAATTTCGACATGGTCGCCCTGCTCGACAGTGATGAAGCCATCAGTGAGTACCTGTCACAGGTGCTTGCAGACGGAGACAGCGAAGAATTCCTTCGCGCAATCGGCTACGTGTTAAAGGCGCGAGGAATGACGCAGATCGCCAAGGATTCAGGCATGGGTCGTGAAAGTTTGTACAAAGCTTTTGCTCCCGGAGCGAAGCCGCGCTTTGACACAGTGTTGAAGGTGATTCATGCGTTGGGCATTGATCTTTATGCGCAGCCGGGGCACGTACTCAATCGCGCCGTTACCTGAATTTTGTAGCTGTCGCAAGGCCGCCATCGCGAGCAGGCTCGCTCCTACACTGGATAGTCGCCGTACGCGAAACCAATGTGGGAGCGAGCCTGCTCGCGAAGAGGCCAGCCGTCGCAAAAAAGGTTCTCAGGCCTTGCTCACCACCAGGCTAAAGCACATCGGCAACTGCGCCTGCTGGTTCAGGTAGCAGTCATACACCTCTTCCCGGTTCGAATGCGCATATTCCTGAAAATCCACAATGCTCAGCCCCGCTCCAATGGCGCCGCTGAAGATCGCGCCCAGCGTATGCACGAACCAGTACGACTTTGCCGCCGGCTGCTCGACCTTGCCGACATACACAATCGGTTCTTCCTGCACAAACGGCTCGACACGGAAATACGAGCTGGCGAGGCGGTAGGGATCTTCAGCCTGCGGATCAACCATTTCCAGAAACGGATGGGTTTCGTAGATCACCAGTTTGCCGCCCGGCTTCAGCACCTGCGCGACATGATGGAAGAATTCGCCGATGTCAGGCATCCAGTTGAGTACCCCGATGGTGATCAAGGCTACGTCGAAGCGGTTATGCAGCGATGCGGGCAGATGGTGGATGTCGCTCTCGACGAATTCGGCATTGTGCGGCGAGCGGCTGTTCAGCTCGCGGGCCTGCTCAAGAAACGCTGCGGATTGATCGACGCCGACGACACTGCGCGCACCCAGCGCAAACAGCGACAGGCTCTCCCGACCGTTATTGCAGCCCAGTTGAATCACGTCTTTGCCGTCGACGTCCAGCAAGCCCCGCAAGGTGTCATCAAGGCAGCAAAACTCTGCCTGCGCGACATCGTTGAGCAATGCCTGCCAGTCCGGCGAATCCTGATGATGGCGAGCGGAATCGTTCCACGCTTGGCGATTGCTTTCGATGGCGGTTTTGGGGTTGGGCACTTCCATGGCGCTACTCCGGGTGAGGCTCGTGATTGAGCTGCGTGAGTCTAGAACAGACCCGGGGTGGCGGTTGTTCCAATGTTGTAATCACACTGCGCAGTCCTCTTCAGCGAGTCCTACAGAAAAAGGAAGGAACTCGGGATACCCCAACCGTTTTCCTACATCTTCCGTCGGTTGGCCGTCGGAAGCGCTCAGTCTAGGATTTGTCGAACTACAAGTACTCATGGAGCTCGACCCAGATGCAGTTCATCCAGACAACGACGACAGCAATCCCTGCACCGAATAGACTGCCAGGCATTGATCCCGGAGGCACAATGGACGGCAAAATCTTTCCCGACGATTCAGGGTTTGAAAACGACGAGCAGGCTGCCAGTCATGATCGCTGGTTGCGAGCCAAGGTGCAGGCGTCCAGAGATGATCCCCATCCGAGTCTCCCCCATGAGGACGTGATGGCGGACATGCATGCCTTGATCGAATCCATGCGAAAAAAGGCCGATGCAGATTGAGTGGCGGCCCGAAGCCAAGGCCGATCTTTCGAACATCCTCAGATACATTGGCGAGAGAAACTTTGCAGCCGCAGTGAGTCTCTCGAAATCCATCGAAGAATCCACAACCTCACTCTCTGTTCATCCCCATCTCTACCGTAAAGGTCGATCTCCCGGCACCCGGGAAATCGTTGTACATCCTAACTACGTAGTGATTTATGAGGTGACGGATCGAGTCGAGATACTTAGCGTTTTGCATACCCGACAGGAATATCCATAAAGACATCGCAGGAAATAACGGTGTGACGTTTGCCCAATCGATAACACGCCGTTTGCCCAGCAGGAACCACTATCAAAGATTCACATGACTCTGGTTAAGCCGCTCACGCAAAAACTCCACCAGCGCCTGCACCGGCCGCGAAGCCTGGCGATGCTGCGGATAAACCGCCGACAGGGTCAGTGGCTCCGGGCGTAAATCATCCAGCACTGGCACCAGCCGCCCGTCCTTCAACGCCGCGCCGACGATGAAGGTTGGCAGATAAGTAATTCCCATCCCCTGCACCGCGGCGTCCCGCAGCAGTTCGCCGTTGTTGACGCGCATGCGCCCGGTGACGTTGATCAGCAGCGGTTTGCCCGGTGCTTCGTTGAAGCGCCATTGCACCGAGCGACCGTGGCCGTAAGGCAGGCAATCGTGGCTGTGCAGGTCTTCGGGTTTGAGTGGTGTGCCGCGTTCGGCGAGGTAGGCCGGGCTGGCGCAGTAGACCCGTTCGATACTGGCGATGCGCCGGGCGATCAGTGTCGAGTCTTCCAGCACGCCGATGCGCAGGGCCAGGTCGTAACCTTCGCCGAGCAGGTCGACCGGGCGATCGCTTAAATCGACCTCGACGGTGACTTCGCGATAACGCTGCAGGAACAACGGCAGCAGACAACCCAGATGCGCCACCGCGAACGACAGCGGCGCGCTGAGGCGAATCGTGCCGCGCGGCTCGGCGGTTTCGCCGGCGATGCCCTGCTCGACCTGCTCGACTTCTCCGAGCAAACGCAACGCCGATTCGTAATAGCTCTGCCCCAGGGGGGTGACGTCGAGGCGGCGGGTCGAGCGGTTCAACAAGCGCACACCGAGGCGCTCTTCCAGTTGCATCAAACGGCGGCTGACGAACTGCTTGGACAGCCCCAACTGATCGGCCGCAGCGGTGAAGCTGCCGGAGTCCATGACCTGGCAAAAAATACGCATGTCTTCGAACGGGTTCATTGTCACTCTCTGGTGGACAGTTAAACGCTTTATAGCCGCTTTTTCGCTTTTCAGCAGCCCATTAATCTGTGCTCACGGTTTGAAAACAACCCTGAACACAAAGAGCTGCCGAAGGCAGCCATCTGATCGTTGGGACGCGGAGCGTCCCCGGCTGCATTCCCACGCAGAGCGTGGGAACGATCAGAAAATCAAAACCATTCAAAAGGATTTCCACCATGAACATCGTCAAGAAAACCCTCGCCGCGTCGCTCCTCGCCCTGTCCGTCAGCAGCGCTTTCGCCGCTGGCAGCCCTGGCGTCGAACACAACACCCAAGCGTTCCTCGATGCCCTCGCCGCTGGCGGTGGTCGTCCGCTGGAGCAACTGAGCCCGAAAGACGCCCGTGCGGTGCTGACCGGTGCGCAGGCTTCGGTGAAGGTTGATCTGTCCGGTGTGGAAGTCAGCGACAAGGCGATCAAGGTTGATGGCCAGACCCTCAACCTGAAAGTGGTGCGCCCGGCCAAGGTCAAAGGCGAGTTGCCGGTGTTCATGTTCTTCCACGGTGGCGGCTGGGTGCTCGGTGACTTCCCGACGCATCAGCGCCTGATTCGTGATCTGGTGGTCGGCTCTGGCGCTGTTGCGGTGTATGTCGACTACACCCCGTCGCCGGAAGCGCAGTACCCGACCGCGATCAATCAGGCTTACGCCGCGACGAAATGGGTGGCCGAGCACGGCAAGAACATCGGTGTCGATGGCAAGCGTCTGGCGGTGGCCGGCAACAGCGTCGGCGGCAACATGGCGGCGGTCGTGGCGTTGATGGCCAAGGAGCAGAAAACCCCGGCGCTGCGCTTCCAGCTGTTGATGTGGCCGGTAACCAATGCGCAATTCGACGACGGTTCGTACCAGCAATTTGCCGAGGGCCATTTCCTCACCAAGGGCATGATGCAATGGTTCTGGGACAACTACACCACCAACCCGGCCGAGCGTGCGCAGATCCATGCCTCGCCGCTCAACGCCAGCAGCGAACAGCTCAAGGGCCTGCCCGCTGCGCTGGTGCAGACCGCCGAGTTCGACGTGCTGCGTGACGAAGGCGAAGGCTATGCGCGGCATCTGGATGCGGCCGGCGTGGCGGTGACCTCGGTGCGCTACAACGGGATGATTCATGACTTTGGTCTGCTCAATCCGCTGAGCCAGATTCCGGAAGTCAAAGCAGCGGTGCGCCAGGCGGCGGCTGAACTGAAGACTCATCTGAATCCATAAAAGCAAAAGATCGCAGCCTGCGGCAGCGCCTACCCTGGAATACGATTCCCTGTAGGAGCCGCCGCAGGCTGCGATCTTTTTTCTCACCAGCGTCGCGGAGTACCGGTCATGACTCTTTTCTACGCCCACCTGCTGTCCTGGAGCGCTGTGCTGTTGCTGCTCGACGCCGCGCTCTGGCATTTCTCGCCTTTCTCGCATCGTGCACCGCGAGTCGGCGTACGTCTGGCGTTGTTTCTGGCATTCAGCGCGCTGGTGATCAACGCCGGTGTCAGCCCGTTGCAGGCCCCACTTTTCGCCGATGATCGCGTGGCGCAGCTGGGTGCGACGGCGCTGGGGATTCTCTGGTGGTTGTACGCAGCACGGGTGCTGACCGAAGTGATCGGCCTGGCGTTGATGCGCCGCATCGGCCACAGCGGTCGCTTGCTGCAGGACGTCATCGGCGCGCTGGTGTTTCTGGTCGCCATTGTCGCGGCGGCCGGCTACGTGCTGGAGCTGCCGGTCAAAGGTCTGCTGGCCACTTCCGGGGTGGTCGCCATCGTGGTCGGTCTGGCGCTGCAAAGCACCCTCGCCGACGTGTTTTCCGGCATCGTCCTCAACACCACCAAGCCGTATCAGGTGGACGATCTTGTGATGATCGACGGCGTCGAAGGCAAGGTCTTCGATATCGACTGGCGCGCCACGCACCTGCTGACCAGCGCCGGCACCATGGCCGTAGTACCGAACTCGGTGGCGGCCAAGGCAAAGATCGTCAACCTCAGCCGACCGAACAACATGCACGGCGTCTCGATCAGTATCAAAGTGCCAAACCACATTCGCCCGCGGCGGGTACTCGATGCCCTTGATCGCACTTTGCAGGGCAGCAGTTCGCTGCTGCTGAGCCCGGCGCCGAAAGCCGTGCTCAAAGAGGCCGGCGAAACCATGTCGGAATACGTTGCCAGCGGTTTCATCGCTGAGCTGGGCAAGAAGAGCGAAGTGCGCAATCAACTGTTCGACCTCGCCCACCGCCATCTCGAAGCGGCGGGTATTTCCCGGCATCCCGACGGCGTGATCGAACCGTCGAGCCGTGCTCGCGCATTGCTGGATGAGGTGAAGATTTTCCGCTCGCTGAGCAGTGAGGAACGTGATCGCCTGGCTGAGTCGATGGTCGCGCAGCAGTACACGGCGGGTCAGGTGGTGCTGGATCTGGACGAGGTGCCGGACAGTCTGTTCGTGATCGCCACGGGCGTGGTCAGCGCGACGGTGCCTGACGGCAATGGCCAGACCGAGGCCGGGCGCATGGGGCCGAGCGAAGTCATGGGTGAGCAGAGCATTCTTGCCGATACACCATCGCAGGCGACGTTCACAGCACTGACGTCGAGCATCATTTATCGTCTCGACAAACAGTTGACCCGTGAGTGCATGGACAAGCGCAGCGAAGTCGGCCGGGCCTTGAACAAGTTGCAGGCGGTGCGTCAGCAGAACAGTCGCCTCGCGTTGATGGCCAAACCGGTGGCGGTGAAGAAGGGAGGATTTTTGGGGTGGTTGCAGAAGCGCTGAAGATCAAGAGCCCCCCTGACCCCAGCCCTCTCCCCCAAGGGGGGCGAGGGGAAAGGGAGCCGATCTCCATGCGTTTCAAGAGCGGAGCTCGGCTCGGTATTGCAGGTCGATGCAACTCTAGCAAACAACGCGGTCAGTCCCCTCTCCCTCCGGGAGAGGGCTAGGGTGAGGGGCTTTTGACTTTCGACCAGATTACTTGGCAGTGAACTTGGTATAGCTGTTGATCAGGTTGCGATAGTTAGGCAGACGCTCGGACAGCAGATGCGCCAGACCTTCCATGTCGTTGCGCCAGTCGCCCTGCAGCTCGCAGGCCACAGCGAACCAGTTCATCAGGTGTGCACCGGCGGCCGACATCCGCGCCCACGCCGCTTGTTGCACGGTGGTGTTGAAGGTACCCGACGAGTCGGTGACGACGAACACTTCGAAGCCTTCAGCGATCGCCGACAGGGTCGGGAAAGCTACGCAAACGTCGGTCACTACACCGGCGATGATCAGTTGCTTGCGGCCGGTGGCCTTGATCGCTTTGACGAAGTCTTCGTTGTCCCAGGCGTTGATCTGGCCTGGACGCTGAATGAACGGCGCGTCAGGGAATTGCTCGAGCAGCTCAGGCACGATCGGGCCGTTGGGACCTGCGTCGAAGCTGGTGGTCAGAATGGTCGGCAGCTTGAAGAACTTGGCGATGTCGCCCAGTGCCAGCACGTTGTTCTTGAACTCGTTCGGCGAGAAATCCTGCACCAGCGAGATCAGACCGGTCTGGTGATCGACCAGCAGGACGACGGCATCATCTTTGTTCAGACGCTTGTAAGGAACGCTCATGGCAAAACTCCTGGATGGATGGTTGTTGCGGGAAGCGCCGGCCCTGATGCCCGGCGCTTTTTTCAAACTCAGAACGCGAAGCAGGAACAGCCGAACGCGCCCCAGAAACCGGCGAAATCGCTGACCGGTGCATTCGACATCCGCGCTTTTTCATGGCTATGGGTGTGCACGGCGCATGGCCCGCTGCACTGGTGAACCTGCGCTTGCAACGGCGAGTTCGGGCGCCAGTGGCCCGGGACTTTGACTACCGGCGACCAGTCCGGCAGCACCGGAATCGAACGCGGGCCGAGGTCTTCGAAATCGCCGGCGGCGTAGACGATCTTGCCGCCGACCACCGTCATCACCGACTCGATCCACTTGATCGCTTCTTCTTCAACGCTGAAGAAGTCCGCGCTCAGTGCAGCGAGGTCTGCCAGTTGGCCGACACGGATCTGGCCTTTCTTGCCCTGCTCCGAGGAGAACCAGGCGCTGCCCTGGGTGAACAGTTCCAGCGCGGTGCTGCGTGGCAAGCCTTCTTCGTAGAGGGCCAGACCGCCAACGGTGCGGCCGCTGACCATCCAGTACAGCGAGGTCCACGGGTTGTAGCTGGACACTCGCGTGGCGTCGGTACCAGCGCCGACCGGTACGCCTTCGGCGAGCATGCGCTTGATCGGTGGCGTGGCTTCGGCGGCTTGTTTGCCGTAGCGATCGACGAAGTATTCACCCTGGAATGCCATGCGATCCTGAATCGCGATACCGCCGCCCAGCGCTTTCACACGCTCAATGTTTTGCGGGGTGATGGTTTCGGCGTGGTCGAAGAACCACGGCAGACCGTTGAACGGAATGTCGCGGTTGACCTTCTCGAACACGTCGAGCATGCGGCTGATCGATTCGTTGTACGTGGCGTGCAGACGGAACGGCCAGCGCTGCTCAACGAGGTGGCGCACCACCGGTTCCAGTTCCTGTTCCATGGTCTGCGGCAGGTCCGGGCGCGGTTCGAGGAAGTCTTCGAAGTCGGCGGCGGAGAACACCAGCATTTCGCCGGCGCCGTTGTGGCGCAGGTAGTCGTCACCCTGATGCAACTTGACGCTGCCGGTCCAGTTCTGGAAATCGGTCAGCTCTTCTTTCGGCTTCTGGGTGAACAGGTTGTAGGCGATGCGAACGGTCAACTGATCGTCTTTGGCCAGTTGTTCGATTACTTGGTAATCGTCCGGATAGTTCTGGAAACCACCGCCGGCGTCGATCGCACTGGTCAGGCCGAGGCGATTGAGTTCACGCATGAACTGGCGGGTCGAGTTGACCTGGTATTCCAGTGGCAGCTTCGGCCCCTTGGCCAGTGTGGAGTAGAGAATCATCGCGTTCGGCCGCGCGACCAGCATGCCGGTCGGGTTGCCGTTGCTGTCGCGCACGATCTCGCCGCCCGGCGGGTTCGGCGTGTCGCGGGTGTAACCGGCCACACGCAGGGCGGCGCGGTTGAGCAGCGCACGGTCGTAGAGGTGCAGGATGAACACCGGAGTATCCGGCGCGGCCTGGTTGATTTCTTCCAGGGTCGGCATGCGTTTTTCGGCGAACTGGAATTCGTTCCAGCCACCGACCACGCGCACCCATTGCGGGGTTGGCGTGCGGTCGGCCTGGTCCTTGAGCATGCGCAGCGCGTCGGCGAGCGATGGCACACCTTCCCAGCGCAGTTCGAGGTTGTAGTTCAAACCGCCACGAATCAGGTGCAGGTGCGAGTCGTTGAGGCCAGGGATGACGCAGCGGCCCTTCATGTCGACCACTTGTGTGGCGCTGCCCTTGAGGGCCATGGCCTCGGCATCGTTACCGACGGCAACGAAGCGGCCGTCCTTGATCGCCACCGCACTGGCCAGTGGTTTTTCCCGGTCTACGGTATGAAACTGGCCATTGAATAAAATCAGATCGGCGCTCATCGCAGTTCCTCAAGCGAAAGTGAAAAGAAGCAAACCCCGCTCAACGCGGCGAGGTTTCTTGGGAATCGAGGTGTTCATGGGCCTGACTGGCTTCCAGCCACGGGGTGAACAAACGGGTAACCGGCGGCATCACCACGTAGACCACCGAGAGGACAATGGTCAGGGTGATCAGGAACGTGGCGACCACGTAGTTGGACAGAAACGGATGCAGCGCCAGCAGCGGCGCCCAGATCAGCGGCACCAGCAGGGTGTGCGGCAGAATCACCAGCAGCGTGACGACAGCCTGCTTCCAGCGCGGCGGCGGCGAAGCGGCATCGCCCAGGGGCGAGAACCAGAATTCGTTGACCGGGGCGACTTCGGTCTGATCACCGTCAGCCAGCATCGGCGCCGCTTCAGCCACCAGCGCCTGACGCTCGGAGGATTCCAGCCAGCCTTGCATGGCTTCGGTGGAGCTGAAGCGCAGCACGCAAGTGTAAAAATCCAGACGCCCGCGCTTGCCGCGCACCACGTCCACACCCAGATGCCCCTCGCGCTGCCCGGCAACCCGCACGATATTGCGCAGCCATGCTTCATACGCCGACTCGAAACCGGCCTTGACCGAGTGCTTGATGATCAACGTGACGGTCTCATCGGCCCCCGGTGCTTGTGAATTGAGGACTTCAGGCATAACGCAGCACTCCGGGCAAACGAACAGGAATCGCCAGCCGTCCGGGCCCGGCGATCAATACAGTGGTGAAAAGAATCAACAGCAACCAGCCGAACTGCCCTTCGGTCACACTCCATTGCGGGTGCACGACCAGCAACGCCACCAGCAGCACAAAGAGAATAGGCAGGCAGGCCAATCGCGCCAGCACACCGGCGACGATCAGCAATGGGCAGAGGACTTCGGCGAAGATCGCCAGGATCAGCGTGAGGCGGGCGCCGAGGTGGAACGGGTCTTCGATCAGCTGCAGTTGCGCGGTGAAGTCCAGCAACTTGGGCAAGCCGTGCACCCACAACAGAAACAACCCGCCGCTGACCCGCAGGTACAGCAACCCGATGTCGCGCGCCTGTTCATCCCTCGTAGCAATCATGACCCGACCCTTTGAATGTCATTGACGGGAATCATGCCAAGGCCGGGGCGGAAGAAATTGGATGGGTGTGCTTAGTTGCTTTTCAGGTCTTTGATGTTCTGCCGCCAGCCACAAAACAATGTGGGAGTGAGCCTGCTTGCGAAGGCGTCAGGTCAGTCATATATACGTTGATTGACACACCGCTTTCGCGAGCAGGCTCGCTCCCACAGGGATTGGCGGCGTGCATTCGATTTGCAGACCGCCACAAAAACAATGTGGGAGTGAGCCTGCTCGCGATTGCGTCAGGTCAGTCACATCCACACTAACTGACACACCGCTTTCGCGAGCAGGCTCGCTCCCACAGGGATTAGCGGCATGCGCTCAATTTGCAGACAGCCACAAAAACAAAGTGGGAGTGAGCCTGCTCGCGAAGGCGTCAGGTCAGTCACATATACGTTGCCTGGCACACCGCTTTCGCGAGCAAGCTCGCTCCCACACGGGGATTGGCAGCGTGCATTCAATTTGTAGACCGCCACAAAAACAACGTGGGAGCGAGCCTGCTCGCGAAGGCGTCAAGTCAGTCACATCCACACTAACTGACACACCGCTTTCGCGAGCAGGCTCGCTCCCACAGGAGAACTGCTTGTGTAATCGAGATCGGTTAAAGCGCCGGAATATCCAGCGGCGCCGCCATGAACTGGCTGATCCGCGAGCGCAGCCATTTCTCTGCCGGGTCGTTGTCGTGCACCCCGCTCCAGGCCATCGACAATTGCGCGGCATCGATCGGGAATGGCGGGTCTTCGGCACGCAGGGCGCAGCCTTCGACCAAGGCACAGGCGGCGTAATCCGGCACCGTGGCGATCATCTCGGTACCGGCGAGCAAGGCGCGCAAGCCGCTGAACTGCGGCACACCGAGGACGACTCGGCGGCAGCGGCCGATCTTGGCCAGATCCAGATCGATATTGCCGCTCAGGTCACCGGAGAAAGACACCATCGCATGCGGACGCGCGCAATATTCGTCCAGCGTCAGCGGCCCCGGACGGTCGTCGCCGCGCAGCACTTTGCAGGGAATATCACGCAGCTTCTTGCGCTTGGCATTGGCCGGCAGATCCGTGGTGTAGCTGACGCCCACGGAGATTTCGCCAGAGGCCAACAGCGCCGGCATCAACAGGTAGTTGGCGCGGCGTACCACCACGACAATCCCCGGCGCCTCCTGCTGAAGCTGGCGCAATAGCGGCGGAAACAGACCGAACTCGGCGTCGTCCGACAGTCCGATGCGAAACACATCGCAACTGCTCGCCGGTTCGAATTCCTTGGCGCGGCTGACTGCGCCGGAAATCACGTCCATCGCCGGTTGCAGCTCCTTGAGGATCGCCAGCGCCCGCGCCGTCGGTTCCATACCGCGACCGTTGCGCAGCAGCAACGGATCGTCGAACAGATCACGCAAGCGCCCCAGCGCAGCACTGACCGCCGGTTGGCCCATGAACAGTTTTTCGGCAACGCGGGTCAGGTTCTTTTCGAACATCAACGCTTCGAAAATCACCAGCAGGTTCATGTCGACGCGGCGCAGATCGTTACGGTTCATGGGCGTGGTTTCCTTATCGGTGTCAGACGCGTTTTGCCACTGGCGCTGGGCACTTTACTCGATCAACGGCACTTTCGCCGCGCGTTTGTAAGGGCCGTACTCCACCGGCACCCACTGGAAATGTTTGCCCTCGGCGGCGATGTGGCCGATGCCCGGGAACGGCAGATGCGCTGCCGTCACCCAGGTCTTGCTCGCTGCCGCAGCACTGAACACTGCCTGCCGACTGGCGATCGCTTGCTGACTGTTGACGTCGAAACCGATCGAGACTTCCGGGTGCAAGAACTGCACCGCGAGGTTGTGCACCAGATCGCCCATGAACACGATGCTCTGCTGCTGCGAGGTGAAGCGGTACGTGGTGCTGCCCGGCGTATGCCCGGCTTCGAGGGTTGCTTCGACCAGTCCCGGCAATGGCGACTGCCCGGCGGCGAACGTCTTGAAGCGGCCAGCGGCAACATAGGGCGTCGTAGAGTCCTGGGCTATCTTGAAAAACTCTTTGGCGCCGGCCGGAGCCTTGGCCAGTGCTGCCGGATCAAGCCAGTAATCGGCCTCGGCCTTGGCCGCATAGACGGTGGCATTGGTGAACAGCGGTTTCTTCTCTGCATCGACCAGACCACAGACGTGATCGAGATGCAGGTGCGTCAGCAGAATCGTGTCGACCTGTTCAGGCTTGTAACCGGCGGCCTGCATGTTGGCCGAGAGTTGGCCTGCGGTGGCGCCGATGCACTGTCCTGCGCCCGTGTCGACCAAAATCAGTTGTTTGCCAGTGTTGACCAGAAAGGCATTGAACGCCGTCTGCACGCCCGCGGTTTCAATCGAACGGCGTGCGAGCAGCGCGCGAATCTGACTCTGGCTCATGCCCTGCAACAACTTCGGCGACAAATCGTTGTAACCGTCGAACAACGCGGTGACTTCGTAATCGCCCACCGCCAAGCGGAAATAACCCGGCGCCTGAGTGCCCACCTGCGGTGCCTGCGCCATCGCGCCGGACATTACCAGCATGACCGCCAGGGTCGTTGCTGCTTTCACCAAGCCTTTCATTGCATTCCCCTTTGAACCTGGCCAACGGCGGCCGTGCTTTGTCGACATCGTCGCGCAAAGCGCCGGGCGCTGACTTGCAAGGATGTGCTGAGTTCCAGCCTGAGCGAGGAAATTAACAACGATTAACTCGTCAGCCTCACGCCCTCGCCCAACAATGAAGCCCTCTGCGCAGCGTTGCTTTTTTGACCTGAGGGAATGCGCCGACCGTGTATTCCCCACCGACACGGACCTTGGCCATGGCTTATCTACAGCAAACCGTCGCCCTCGCCCCTGCCTGCGAACCGCGGAAGAACACGACTGGCGGACTCAGTCCGCAGCGCGAACGCCAGATCAAACAGTTGATCCTGGATCGCTTGGGCGAAAGTCTCGAAGTGGCTGAACTGGCCCGGGCATGTGCACTGTCGCGCAGTCACTTCTCCCGTGCATTCAAATGCAGCACCGGCCTGTCGCCACAGGACTGGATCCGCGCCCAGCGCCTGGCCCGGGCCAAGTTGCTGATCCAGCACACCGACCTCAGCCTGACGCAGATCAGCCTGGAATGCGGCTTCTGCGATCAGGCGCACTTCTGCCACATGTTCACCCGCAGCGAGGGCATCAATCCCTTCGCCTGGCGCTGTCGAGTCATGGGCAGACCGAAAAACACCGCAGCGCAGCCTGCGATGTTTTGACTGCTGCCGTTACGCCACCCGTTGCACTGATGCTCAAACCTGAGGATTATGCCCGGACACCCCGGATCAGACGGCCTGCGCATGCGCCAGGCACTGATTCGCCCTGTCCACCGCATCACCGCAGGAGCGCGCTGTTGAGCTTTTCCCCGAATCAGGCCATTGCGTTTGGCCCCTATCGGATTCATCCCGGGCAACGATTGCTACTTGAAGGCCAACAGCCTTTGCGCCTGGGACGGCGGGCGATGGACATCCTCCTGATTTTGCTGGCCCATGCCGGTGAAGTGGTGAGCAAACAGCAATTGATGGCCGGGGTCTGGCCAGACAGCGTCGTCGAAGACATCAACCTGCGCGTGCACATGGCGGCGCTGCGCAAAGCGCTTGGCGACGGGCAGAACGGCCAGCGCTACATCGTCACCGTGGCGCAGCGCGGCTACAGCTTTGTCGCACCGTTCGTGCTCGACAGCATCGAAGCAACGCCTGCGGTCGCCGCGCCCCGGCACAACCTGCCGCTGCGTCGTACGCGGATGATTGGTCGCCAATCCCTGATCGATCACTTGATTACGCAACTGCCGCGCCGACGCTGCATCACTCTGGTCGGTCCCGGCGGCATCGGCAAGACCACCGTCGCCCTGCGCGTCGCCGAACAATTGCTCGACCAGTATCGCGACGGCATCCGCCTGGTGGACTTGGCGCCCATCGCCGATCCCGCGCTGATCGGCTCGCATCTGGCGACGCTGCTTGATCTGTCCGCGCCAGAAGGCGATGCGCAGGCTGGTCTGGTCGACGGCCTGCGAGAACGGCAAATGTTGTTGGTGATCGACAACTGCGAGCACTTGATCGATGCGGTCGCGTCGCTCAGCGAGCAGATTCTGCGCGGCGCGCCCAAAGTGCATATTCTCGCCACCAGCCGCGAGAGCCTGCGCGCGGAGGGCGAATTCGTGCAGCGTCTGGAATCGCTCGAATGCCCGTCCATGTCGACGCCGATGGAGCCGGCCGAGGCGCTGGGCTTTGCTGCGCTGCAACTGTTTGTCGAGCGCGCGACCGCGGCGCGGGAAAGCTTTCAACTGAGTCGCGCCGAGCTACCGCAGGCGATCGAAATCTGCCAGCGCCTGGACGGCATTCCGCTGGCGCTGGAACTGGCCGCCGCACAGGTCAGCGAATTGGGCATGGACGGATTGCTCAAGCAATTGCGCGAGGGTTTGCCGCCATTGTCGGCCGGACACCACAGCAGCGCCGAGCGCCACCTGACCCTGCGCGCAACGATGGACTGGAGCTTCAACCTGCTCAACGCCTGCGAACAAACCTGTCTGCGGCGACTGGGGATTTTCCGCGGCAGCTTCACGCTCGCCTCGGCGGCAGCGGTGGTCATCGGCCAACAGATCGACCCCGGCGCGGTGTTCACCGCTGTCACGCAACTGGTGGCCAAATCCCTGCTGAGCGTCGAAGTGGGTGACGAAGATGTTTTCTACCGGTTGCTCGACACCACGCGCCACTACGCACTGGAAAAACTCGAACAGGCCAACGAGCTCAGCGCAACCCGCCAACGCCACGCCGAGCGCTGCCTGACACTGATGCAGCAGGCGCAGGCGGATTGGGACAATACTCCGACTGTATTGTGGATGGAGCGCTATGCTAGGGGGCTGGAGGATTTGCGCGCGGCGCTGGACTGGAGCCTCGACGGGCCGGGACCAGATGAGCTGGGCGTGCAGCTGGCAGCCGCGTCGGCACCGTTGTGGCAGGAGCTGTCGTTGCTGCGCGATTACAGCCGCTACGTGCGCCGGGCACTGAGTCTGCTGGACGCTTCGCCAGCAGGCTCGCTCCCGCCGCCCTGCCCTAGCCTGCAAATCGCCTTGAAACTGGCGCTCGGCAGCGCCAGCTATCACACCTGGGGCGGCACGCCACAAACCATCCAGGCCTTCGTCGACGCCTGCCAATTGGCCGAAAAACATGGCGATCTGGCCGGGCAATTGCGTGCAATATCGGGGCATATGGCGGTCAATCTAAGTTGCGGGCATTACCGCATGGCGCTGGCCCAAAGTGAGCAATTTGATCGCATCGGCGTGCACGGCGAGCCATTGCTGTCTCTGAGCACGCATCGCTTGCGCGTGCTGGCCCTGCATTATGCCGGCGACCAACCGCAGGCCCGCGTACATGCCGAGCAGGTGCTGCAACGCATGGCCCACAGCGGCCATCTCAATCGTTTCACCCATGGTTTTGGCGTGCAGTACGACCAGAGCGTCGCTTCGCTGACGGTACTGGCCCGGGTGCTGTGGTTGCAGGGTCTGCCCGAGCAAGCCTGGCGCGCGGCAAGGCAGGCGCTGGACATCGCCGTGCAGATCAATCACGGCACATCGATCTGCTACACCCTGGCGCTGGCCAGTTGTCTGATCGCTCATTACAACGGTGACCGCGACAACGCCCGCGCCTTGTTGCAATTGTTGTTGGAACAATCACAGAAGCATTCGGTGCTGCTGTTCAATAACTGGGGGCGGCAGTATGCGCAGGTGATCGATCCGGATAATGCCGCGCCGGTATCGACGCAGAGCAGCGGTTTGATCCGGGAAGTGATGGTTACGCTGGATGAGCGCTTTGTCGATGATGCACTGGTGGAGCGGGCGCGCACCGGGGATGCGGGTTGGAGTGCAGCGGAAATACTGCGGGCGCGGGCGGTGGCATTAGTGAAGGGTTCAGAGTGGCCCCTTCGCGAGCAGGCTCGCTCCCACAAGGGGTCGGTGTCGGGCGCAAATTCCGAGTTGTGCGCTGTTTCCTGTGGGAGCGAGCCTGCTCGCGAATCGGCCCGCTCAGACACCGCTGAAACCCGAGAAGCCGAACAAACCCTGCAACAAGCTCTGGCCATCGCCAGAAGCCAGGGCGCCCTCGCTTGGGAACTGCGCAGCGCCATGGACCTTGCTCAATTATGGCAACGCCAGTCCCGCTATCGCGAAGCTTTGGATTTGCTCAGCCCCCTCTACCGGCGCTTCACCGAAGGCTACGCCACCCCGGACTTGCGCAAGGTCCGCCTGCTACTCGACAGCCTGCGCGAGCAGTGTCCGGCCTGACGCATTGCGCGTGCGGCTGAGATAGCGCGCATGACGCTGTTGCAGTTCGAGCCTGTCGTCGCTGCGCTCAAAGCGATCACGGGCATAGCGGCGTACGGTGTTGAGCATCCAATAGCGCGCCGTTGTTCGGTTGGGTTCTTGAATGAGCAACGACTTGCGCGCCAACCCTTCGATAATTTCGGTCAGCCTGGATCCCGCCAGATCCACGCTGCTGATCACGCTCAGTGCCGCCTCCAGGGTAAAGCCCGTGCTGAACACCGACAGCCGCAGCAGCACCCGCTGTTCCATTTCCGTCAGGTACTGGAAGCTCCAATCGATCGCAGCGGCCATTGACTGATGGCGCGGCTCCGCGGTGCGCCGTCCTTGGCCAAGCAACTGCAGACCGTTTTCAACCTGGGCCTGTAAGCCGATCAAGCCCAGCGCATCGATCTGCGCAGCGGCGAGCTCGATCGCCAGCGGCAGACCGTCCAGTTGACGGCAGATCTCGCGCACGCCTGACAAATCCTGTTGACGCAAACTGAAGCCCTGTTGCCGCGCTCGCGCGCGATTGACGAATAGCTGCACCGCCGGATAGCCCATGGCTTCCTCGACGGAGTTCAATGTAGAGCGCTTGGGAATCGCCAGCAGCGGCACGTAATGAACGGCTTCCTGTGGAATGTGCAAGGCTTCGCGGCCGGTGACCAGAATCGACAGACGAGGCGCAGCGTGCAATAGGGTTTCGATCAGAGCCGCGCAGCTGTCGCGCTGGTGGTCGCAGTTGTCCAGTACCAGCAAGGCGTGGCGGCCGGTCAGTGTGAAAAAGTCTGTGTTCAGGGTGTGCAACAGGTGGTCGAGCAAGAGCTTGTCATCTTCGAGCCTGGCAAGGTCGACCCACCAGGCGCCATCGCGAAAGTATTGCAGCAGCAATTCCGCCACGCGCAGTGCCACAGTGGTTTTGCCAACACCCGGCGCACCGGTAATCGTCATCAAGCGACATACAGGCATTTGTCGAACCAGACTACCGATCAGGGCGTCGCGCCCACTGACTGGCGTCAGTCGTGCCGGAAGATTGTGCAATGGCATGAGCGCGGCAGCGGGCATGGTCAGCGCATCACTGGTGCCCTGCTCCACCGGGGCGACAAAGCTGTAGCCGCACTGCGCCACGTGAATGATGAAACGCTGACCGTTGGTGCCGTCACCCAGTGCGCGGCGCAACGCTGCGATGTGCACCCGCAGGTTGATCTCTTCGACGATCGATGTCGGCCACACACGAGCAATCAACTGCTCTTTGCTGACTACCTCGCCCGCGTGTTCGAGCAGCACCTGCAGAATGTCCATGGCGCGCCCGCCCATGCGTAGCGGCTGCTCCCCTGCAAGGACCAGACGTTGGCGCACATGAAAGGCGTAGGGGCCAAAACGCAGCACCGAACCTTGGCTTGTGTCGTTGTGATTATTCATGCCAAACATCTTGGCACTGTTGCGTGACGATACAACCGCCGGAGCTGACGCAGCACGGACATCCGGCTGCGTCTGACGGACAGAACCGCTCTAGCTGAACTGTTCGCGGTATTGTAACGGCGTAAGACCGAGCTTTTCGGCGAACAACGAGCGCATGTGCCGGACACTTCCGAAGCCGCTTTTGTAGGCGATGGTCTTGAGCGGCAGATCGCCGGTTTCCAACAGGTTTCGCGCGCAGTCAATGCGGGCATTCTGCAGAAACTCCATGGGAGTCATGTTGACGTCACGGGCGAACAGGCGAGCAAAGTGCCGTGCGCTCATATTGGCCAATCCAGCCATGCGCTCGACGGTGAACGCTTCATCCAGATGTTCAAGGACGTAATTTTGTGCGCGGGTGATGGGCGTTTCTTGCGGTGAGACGGCCGCCATCAACGGGCTGAACTGCGCTTGCCCGCCCTGGCGCTTCATGACCACCAACAAGACCTTGGCGACGTCCTGGGCGATTTTCTTGCCGTGATCCCTGGCCACCACCGCCAGCGCCAGATCGATGCCAGCGGTCACGCCCCCCGAAGTGATGAGATTGCGATCCTCAACGTAGATCTGGTCGGTGGTCACCGTGGTTTTCGGGAAAGCCTTGATCAGGCGCTCGGTGTAGTTCCAGTGCGTGGTGACGCGATAACCATCAAGCAGGCAGGCATGGCCGAGGATGAATGCGCCGGTACAAATCGAACCGTAACGCTCCGCGCGCGGCACGGCTTTTTTCAACCAGCCAAACAGCTCGGGAAATCTCTGGTTATAGGCGCCGGGGCCGCCGGGCACCAATAACAGGTCATAGCGCTCCGCCGCTTCGTCGATGTGCAGATCAGCCTGAACCTGTACCCCATTGGAAGCCTTGAGCAAGCCGCGCTCCGTCCCTAGTGTCGTCAGTTGATAGTGCAAATCAGGTTTCAGATAACGGTTGGCGACTGAAAACACTTCCAGCGGCCCGGCCATGTCGAGCATCAGAAAGTCGGGGAACAGCACCATTGCCACGGTTTTCATGGGAGGCATCACACATATTCAAGGGTCAAGACGCACGTTACAGCCGGGACATTATGGCCAACTGAGTCGTGATGAGCGTAATCGAATACGTGAACCATAACGCAAAACTGTCAACCTGAGCCGGACAGTCTTTCAATTTCCATCTACTTATTGCCTCCCAAGGTAACCAGTAACCTTCTCCTCACTCGGACGAATTCACGTCCAGCCAGGAGATTTCATCATGCTGACTCTTCGCAAAGCCTCCGATCGCGGCCTCGCCAATCACGGCTGGTTGAAGTCGTTTCACACCTTTTCTTTCGCCAGCTACCGCAACCCGCGTGAACAGGGTTTCTCCGATCTGCTGGTGATCAACGATGACCGGGTCGCCGCCGGCAAAGGCTTCGGCCAGCACCCGCACCGCGACATGGAGATCTTTTCCTATGTGCTCGAAGGCGCGCTGGAACACAAGGACACCCTCGGTACCGGCTCGGTGATCCGCCCCGGGGACGTGCAATTGATGAGTGCCGGCAGCGGCGTGGCGCACAGTGAGTTCAACCACTCGGCCACCAAGCCCGTGCACTTTCTGCAAATCTGGATCGTGCCGGATGTCAGTGGCGCCAAGCCGCGCTATCAACAGGAACACTTCAGCGCGCAGAAAAAACGTGGTCGCCTGCAACTGATCATCTCGCCGGACGGTAGCAACGGTTCTCTGAAAGTCCGTCAGGATGCGCGGGTCTATGCCGGATTATTCGACGGCGACGAGAGTGCCACGCTGAAATTGCCAGCCAATCGTTACGCCTACGTCCACGTTGCGCGTGGCAGCGTCGAACTCAATGGCCAAGCCTTGCAGGAAGGCGACGGCGTGCGGGTTCGTGAAGAACAGCTGCTCAATTTGAGCAACGGTGTCGATGCCGAGGTGCTGGTGTTCGACTTGCGGCCTCAAGAGTTGCCAGAAATGCCATGATCTGGCGCGATGCAGAACGGCCTTCCGATGAAGGCCGTTTTTTATTGCGGCGGCACTGTTGAGGGTTGTACGACCGGTTTGGGTGACGATACCTCTTTGCCAATCTGAATCGCTGCCAGCGTGGTTTGGATCGTGGTCAACACCGCCGCCTGATTGGCGAAATGTGCGCCAACCAGCAAGGAAGCCACGCCGAGAAAATGCACAGTGGTGGCCGCCCAGTAATTGGCCTTTACCGTCGATGCCTGCCTGATCGCTTCCCGCGATTCGTCGGCAATTTTCTGCACGCCCATCCACATAACGTCATAACGCTTGTCCCGCTCCTGCAGGGCCTTGTCCCGCTCAAGATAGACCTTGTCCCGTTCCGCCTGAGCAGCGAGGAACCCGCGAATGTCGGCGCGCATTTCTGCCACACGGCCGTCCATCCTCGTCTCGATGGTCTCTATCCTGGCATCGAATTCTTCTCGACTTATGCTGCTCATGGTTTGCCTGTCCCGCCCTGCATTCGATCTGTCCGTGACCGCATATTGATTCACTTCCCTGATTTTCAATTCGGCACCTTTCTATGGCTACGCGGCCTTCCCTGGCTCTTCGTTTCGATGCGTCACTGAGGTCTGCATCGAGCTGTAGTGACAATAGAACTCATCACGGACTACAACAAGCCGGCCCATTCTGTCTCGGACGTAGGCTGTTTCGTCAGCAGTTGTAGCCTCGGGCAAAACCCTGAACCACTTATTCGTTTTCCAGCGCAAACGCCTCCACGATCTGCTCGATCACGGCCCGTACCCGCGCGGTGTGGCGCAAGTCGGCGTGGGTGACCAGCCAGACTTCATACGGCTGCGGCCGGGTCCGCTCCGGCCAGAGTCTGACGAGACCATCGCGTTCGCCCATGTAAACAGGTATCTCGCCTACCCCGAGGCCAGCGGCAATAGAGCGGCGCACCAGAAGGCTGGAGCTGAGCGTGGTGACGATGCGTCCGCGGGTCAACGGTTCAGAGACCAGCGTAAGGTCTTTTTTGCTCTGTAAGTACGGCTGATACACCACCAGATCATGGCCCTCGAAAGCGCTGCCGGGCTGCGGTTCTCCATGGCGATCGACATAGGCCTGTGCTGCGAAAAGTCCTACAGGCCAACGGGCGATCCGTCGAGCGATGAGATCAGGGTTATCCGGCCGGGTATTGCGCACCGCGATATCGGCCTCGCGCTTGGCCAGACTGAGGATTTGCGTCGACGCATCCAGCTGGATCTGCACGTTCGGATGCTGATCATGCAGGCGCGCCATCGCCGGAATGATGAAGTCAATGGCCATCGAGTCGGTGGTGCTGACCCGTACGTTACCGGTCAGACGGTCATCCAGCCCATGGATGTGCCGCTCCAGTTCCAGCGCCGAATGCTCCATTTTTTCCACACTTTTACGTGCCGCTTCACCAACGGCAGTCAGCGCATAACCGTCGGAGGTACGCAGGAACAGCGTCGCGCTCAATGCCTTCTCCAGCGCAGTAATGCGACGTCCGACCGTGGCCTGGTCGACGCCCAGAACACGCGCAGCCCCGCGCAATGTCGACTCGCGACAGACCGCCAGAAACACTCGCGCATCATCCCAATTCATGCTGATCGTCCTCAAAGCATTTTTGCATCACTCTGCCGCTTAATCGCTGCGTATGCGCAGCAACGATAGCCGATAAGCTGAGCGCCATACACCTCTTGTGAGATCGCTATCATGCGTACTGCAAACTCTTCCGGCATCTGGCTGCCGATCTTCGCCGGACTTTGCGCCAGTCTGGTCAGCATTGGTCTGGCGCGTTTCGCTTACACGCCATTGATCCCTTCGCTGATTCAGGCGCAGTGGTTTTCGGCCAATGATGTCGTCTACCTCGGCGCGGCCAATCTGGTCGGCTACTTGATCGGCGCCCTGCTCGGTCGGCCCCTGGCTCACCGAACAGGCAGCCGCAACGCCTTGCGCCTGATGATGCTGGCAGTCACGGCGGCATTCTTTGCCTGTGCTTATCCGCTGTCGGTGAGCTGGTTCTTCGGCTGGCGTTTGCTGTCCGGGATTGCTGGTGGCGCGATCATGGTGTTGGTCGCGGCAACCGTGCTGCCTCATGTTCCGGCTTCACGCAGAGGCTTGGCCAGCGGCGCAATCTTCCTGGGCATCGGCCTGGGGATTGCCGGTTCCGGAACCATCGTGCCGCCGCTGCTGACTCTTGGCTTGCAGGCAACATGGCTCGGGCTGGGCGCGCTGGCTTTGTTGCTGACCGCGGTGAGCTGGTTCGGCTGGCCTGCGGATACCACGCATGCCGTGGCTGCGCACGCAACGTCGACTGATGAGCCAACACCGTCGGGCGTTTACCTGTTATTCGCTCAATACGCGTTCATGGCCGCCGGGCTGGTGCCTGCCATGGTGTTTCTGGTGGATTACGTAGCGCGTGGATTGGGTGCCGGGGCGCATATCGGCGCGATGGTCTGGGTGATGTATGGCCTGGGAGCGATTGTCGGGCCGGTGACTTACGGCTTCTTGGCCGACCAGCTTGGCGCCCGCACTGGTATTCGACTGGTGTTGGTAGTGCAAGCCATCGCCCTCGGTTTGCTCGCCGTCTCCCATTCATTTCTGGCGCTGGCTTTACTGGCGGTGATTCTCGGCTCGTTCCCGCCGGGCATCGTGCCGCTGGCCTTGGCCCGGGTGCATGAACTGGTGCCGTCGCATCACCCTCAGCAGATCGCCTGGAGCCGTGCCACTGTGTCATTCGCAACCTTTCAGGCGCTGGCCGGGTTTGCCTATTCGGCATTGTTCAATGCCTCGGGCGGCCAGCACACGCTGCTGTTTGTGATCGCCGCTGGCGCGATCGTCGTCGCTCTACTGCTGGAGCAAGCCATGCGCTGGCTGCCCTCTACAACTGAATCCCGTTGCGCGGCGAACTGAAGGGAATCATTGCGCGCTGCCAGCGTTCCCATCTACACGACCTTTTTCACAGGAATCGACAATGTCACTGCCCAACGAAATGACCCGTATTGAAATCACCGAACCCGGCGGCCCTGAAGTATTGCAAGCCAGGCGCGTGCCGCTGCCAACCGTTGCCGAAGGCCAAGTGCTTATCCGCGTTCACGCTGCCGGCATCAATCGTCCGGATGCCTTGCAGCGCGCCGGAAAATATCCGATGAAGCCTGGGATGGACCCGATTCCCGGCCTGGAAGTGGCTGGCGAAGTGGTTGCACTGGATCCCGGAGTTACGCGGTTCGCTGTGGGCGATCGTGTGTGCGCACTGACCAATGGCGGCGGATACGCCGAGTATTGCGCGGTACCAGCCGGCCAGACTTTGCCTGTGCCGGATGGAGTCGATTGGGTCCAGGCCGCCGCGATTCCGGAAACCTTTTTCACCGTCTGGGCCAACCTGTTCGGCCTCGGCGCCGCCAAGGCAGGCCAGCGCGTGCTGATTCACGGTGGCACAAGCGGCATCGGCACCACCGCGCTGATGCTCTGCCGTGAATTCGGTATTGAGGCGTTCGCCACCGCCGGCAGTCCTGAAAAATGCGCCGCAATCAGCAAACTTGGCGGGCAGCCGATCAACTATCGGGAAGAAGATTTTGCCAAGGTCATTGCCGAGAAAACCGCAGATCAAGGCGTGAACGTGATTCTCGACATCATGGGTGGCTCGTATCTGAACGGCAACATCAGCGCACTGGCGATGGACGGCCGACTGGTGATGCTCGGTTTCCTCGGCGGCGCCCGCGCCAACGACATCGATCTGCTGGCGATCCTCGGCAAACGCGCGGTGGTCACCGGTTCGCTGCTGCGCGCGCGTACCGCTGCGGAGAAAGCCGCCATCGCCGATCAACTGCAAGAACACGTTTGGCCTGCCCTCAGCACCGGGCGCTGCCTGCCGATCATCGACAAGGTTTACCCGCTGGCTGACGCGGCTCAGGCCCATGCCCGCATGGAGGGCGGCGATCATATCGGCAAGATTGTGCTGCAGGTGGCGTGATCGATTGCAGCATCTTGTAATCGTTGGGCGTGCACGGTGGTCGAAAAACAGTCACGCGCAGACCGAGGCTTCTGGTAAAAAGCGTTCTTTGTCTGCGCTGTGGTGAAACGATTAATGTTCCTGTCCTTCCTGACCCGTCTGCGACGCCGCCGCCTGGCATTCGCCATGATGGCCGCGCTGATCATTGGCGTGCCGACGAGTTGTGCGGTGCTGGAACACACCGAGCGCAAACTGCTTTTTCGCATTGAGCCGGGCACTGCCGGCTGGTATCGCGGACTGCCCGGCAGCGTTCAGGAACTCGATCTGCAACCGAAGAGTTTCAAGGCCGGGCAGAACATCCATGCCTGGTGGTGGCCGGCGGAACGTGCCGATGCCCCGGCAATCCTTTACTTGCATGGCGTGCGCTGGAACCTCACCGGACAGTTGTTCCGCATAGAGCAACTACGCGCGGCGGGCTATTCGGTGCTGGCCATCGATTATCGAGGGTTCGGCCAAAGCAAGGGTGATCTACCATCCGAAAGCAGCGTTTATGAAGATGCCCGCGTGGCCTGGGAGCGCTTCCAACTGCTGCAACCGGACCCGAACAAGCGCCTGATCTACGGCCACTCTCTCGGTGGCGCGGTGGCGATTGATCTGGCGGCCGAGCTGGGACAGAACGCGGCGCGCAACCACACACCGCTCCCGGTACGTGGTCTGGTCATCGAATCAACCTTCACTTCCCTCGCCGACGTAGCTGCCGCCGTGGCCAACACCTCGCTTCCTGTGCGTTGGCTCCTGTCGCAAAAATTCGATTCCATCGACAAGATCGCCGACATTCACATGCCACTGCTGGTGGTGCATGGCCTGGCTGATGCCTTCGTGCCGCCGCGCTTCAGCGAGCAGCTGTTCAATGCCGCTGAGCAGCCCAAGCGCCTGTTGCTGGTGCCCGGAGCAACGCACAACAACAGCATGGCGCTTGGCGGTCAGGGGTATCGCAAGGCACTGGATGCGTTGATGCAGAGCAAGCCGTTGCCGCGGGTGGCCGGGCCGGCAGTCGCCAAGGGTTCTGGCGATTCCTAAGCTGTGTTACCAGTGCTGGATAAAGAGGCATCAGCGCCGAGCCAACTCATGGCGTACGCATTGTTCGTAATAGGTCTGCTTGACCGCTGCCGGTTTGAGCTTCGAACTGCTGTTGTAGGTCTGCTCGGTAATCCCCATCGCTGTCATGCGCATCCAGGGTTGCTGGAATCGGCGAACCTGCAATTGCTTGCGCGCGCCATACAGCGAAACCCCGGACAGTTTTGATCGCTGCGCACCGGCAGCAATATCCGAGCCCCAGGTGCAGGCAAAGCGATGGCCCTTGCTCAACTCTTTTGCCTGCACTCCCGAGGCGATCAAAGCCAGGGAAAGCGTCACAACGGTGATGACAATCGTGCGCATATAGCCAACCTAACCTTTTGAAAATAGGCGATTTTGCCGGGGCGAAATGTCTCTGGGGGCCAGCAATTTGCCTGCTCTCAGGATTTTTCTAATCAGGGTGAAATTCGCCGCTCGTCCAGTACCGCGCACCTTTGCCAGACAGGCCTATCCAACGCTGTACATCCCACCGAGCAGAAGGCCCACGTGATGAACAAGAAAATTTTCGCCTTGTCGTTTTTCAGCCTGTGCCTGATCGGCCCGATTCACGCTTCGGCAGCCGAATCCACGGCGGGCGCCGCCACCCCTGCCACCGCCCTGCCCGGCGTCAATCATGCAGAGAGCTCTCGCGACCATGACGAGAAGGCGAACAAGAAAGGCGAAGAGTCCTCAGGCGCCAACGCGGGATCAGAGCCGCATGAGACAGAGAAGGATGCGGCGACGTCGAGCGATTCCGAAGACCTGGATAAAAAACCCGCTCAGTAAGAGTGGATTCGCTTTTAGTAACGAAAATCCGACACCGAAACTAGCGCAACACCGGGTGATATCAATATGATGCGCGCACTGGCCGCCATAGAGGGCGGCCAGAGGAAAATACATCCAAGGAATGCAAATGAAAGACTTCGTCATCGGCGTCAACAACATCGTTCTCTACATCGCATTGGCGGTCATCCTGATCGTTTCCCTCTTCATGATGAGCCAGAGCTTTCTCTCGGGTCTCGGTATGTTCGTAGGCGGCACCCTGGGCTGGTGCATCGTCTCCGGCTTCTGGTTCGTGCAATCGGCAACCTATGAAGAACTGCGCAAGTTGAACTCGAAAACCAACTGATCTGCGCCGAGTATTCGTTAAAGAGAAAAGGCCAATGTCATCGACATTGGCCTTTTTTTAGCGGCGAAGAGACTAGTTCTTCATTGCTTGGTGCACTGAGCGCCCAGTCCCATGCCCATGGAACCCAGAGCTACCATCGGGCCGCTCGGCAGCTCGCACGTATACTCACCGCTTTCGGTTTGAGCGGTATAGAAAGTTGTATTGAAGTCACTGCGGATGTTGGAAACCTTGATCACGGGTTTGCCGATGGTGGTCTGTGCGCGATTCTTGAGATCACTCTCCCCCGGCTTTACGGTCTGGCATCCAGTGACCGCGAGGACCAGTGTTGCGATTAAAGCGAGAACCGGAATAGTCCTTGATGAGTTCATTGCAGATCGACCTTTTTGATTTTGTACCGGAAAAATTTGACAGTCAGCTGCCAAGCGACAGGACTTTAAGGTCGAGCCGGAACAGGGGCAATTAGGTCGGATGTGCTAATGGCTGAAGGCTAGTGGCGCTCTCAGTGAAGTTTTGCGACTGCCTTCGGGACCGCAGGTCGCTACTAATGAGTTTGTGAAACTGCTATCCGCAAGCGATCACTGCCCTCCTCCTGGCAATCGATACGGACGGGCAAAAACAGCTGGATGACTTCAATGTTGCTGCGCAAATGATCAGTCATGCGCGGCGTGGTGAACGATCCACCGCCGGCCAGCGCCATCGGCAACAGCAACTGATCGGCCAGATGCTCAGCCACCGCAGCACCACTACGCAGCCAGTCAGCAGCCTGATTGATCGCGGCATCCGCTACTTTCTCAGCGCGTAACGACACTTGGCCAAATGCGCTGAACACTTCAGTGACGTGTTCGAAAACGTACTCCAGCAATAACACATTGCCCGGGCCGCGTGCCGGATCAAGCGTCACCGCTTGCAGCGCCTCCGCAAGCCAGTTCAACCGCTTGGCCACTTGGCTCAGTTCCCGCTGAGCGACGATAGGCGCAAGTCCGGCAGTCAGCGCCAGAGCCTGCCGTGAAATCGCCTCGCCGCGCTCACACACATCCAGTCGCGTCAGGCGCGACGGCTGCACCGTCACGGCAATCTCGCCACCGCCAGCCGGTACGAAACCATGACGCAGCAACTCCAGCTCGACATTACCGCCCATGCGTCGCAGCAGCGGTAGCCAACTGCGCGAGAGGAAATCCGTCGGCGGTGCCAGCGGATTGTGGGTGCCACCGGAGATCGTCACTCGGCTGGCCTGCGGCGCCCGCAACAAGGCTGGCAACAACGTCTGTAGCACCAGCGTGCAACTGCCCGCCGTGCCAATAGCGAACTGAAAGTTGCCTCCGCTAATCTCGCCCGGTTCGAAGCTCAGGGCTTGCGACCCCAGATGCGCACCAGATATCTTTGCACCACAAACCTCGGCCGCCGCCATCACGGCTGTCAGATGCTGACGCAGCAATCCCGGACGGCTGCGTCTGGCGCGGATCTGTTTAATACGAAACGCCCGGCCTGTCACCATCGACAGGCTCAGAGCGCTGCGCAGCACTTGGCCGCCGCCGATGGCGCCGTCCAGCTCGATTATTTCTTTCATTGCAAATCCTTACGCGCATAGCCCGACGGTGTCTCTGAGGTACCGTTTAGCCGTCGTGGGTCTTCCTGAGTTCTGATTAATGTTGGTCATCCGCGCTTCAGCTCAGCCGCGATGAACCAGCGCAGTGACGGGTGAAGTGCTCTCTCCTGCGCCGCAGTTCCTTATCCTTTGACGCACACCACTTGACGCAGGGTATGCAGCACTTCCACCAGCTCACGCTGGGCGTGCATGACTTTGTCGATGTCCTTGTAGGCCATCGGAATTTCGTCAATCACCGCTTCGTCCTTGCGGCATTCCACGTGGGCGGTGGCGCGAATCTGATCGGCGACGGTGAAGGTATTCTTCGCCTTCGTGCGGCTCATGGTGCGGCCGGCGCCATGGCTGCAGGAACTGAATGACTCTTCATTGCCCAGACCGCGAACGATGAAGCTCTTGGCGCCCATCGAGCCCGGAATAATCCCCAGCTCGCCTTTCTTCGCTGACACCGCGCCTTTGCGGGTAATCAGCACGTCTTCACCGTAATGCCGTTCCTTCTGCACGTAGTTGTGATGGCAGTTGACCGCTTCGAGCGCGACCTCGAAAGGCTTGTGGATGAACTGCCGCGTGGCCTGAATCACTGCGCGCATCATCAGTTCACGGTTCTGTCTGGCGAAGTCCTGCGCCCAGCCCACTGCTTCCACGTAATCATCAAAGTGCTGGCTGCCTTCTACGAAATAGGCCAGGTCACGGTCCGGCAGGTTGGCAATGTGCTGACGCATATCGGCTTGGGCCATCTGGATGAACAGGTTGCCGATAGCGTTGCCGACGCCGCGCGAACCACTATGCAACATGAACCAGACACGGTTGGCTTCATCCAGGCACACTTCGACGAAGTGGTTACCACTACCGAGCGTCCCCAAATGCGCCCGGTTGTTGGTATTGGCCAGTTTCGGATACTTGTCGGTGATCAGTTTGAAGCGCGGCTGCAACCCCGCCCAGGCCTGATCGGCTTGCTGCGGAACCTCGTCCCAGGCGCCTTTGTCTCGCCGCGAGCGATTCGAACTGCGGCCGTGCGGCACCGCTTGTTCGATTGCAGTACGCAATCCATGCAGGTTGTCTGGCAGATCTGCGGCCGTCAGCGACGTACGCGCAGCGATCATGCCGCAACCGATGTCGACGCCCACCGCTGCGGGAATGATCGCGCCGACCGTTGGAATCACGCTGCCAATTGTCGAGCCCTTGCCCAAGTGCACATCGGGCATCACCGCCAGATGCTTGAAGATGAACGGCATTTTTGCCGTGTTCATCAACTGTGCGCGGGCTTCGTTTTCAACCGGGACACCTTCGGTCCAGAGTTTGATGGGTTTGCCGTTGGCGACTTCGAGAAGCTGATAGGTTTGGTCTTTCATATCTTGGTGTCCATGTTCGTTTCCATCAGCATTGCAGCCGCTGTGCCAGCTTTGGATGCGGCTATGGTTTTCCCTCTATGTTTCTGATTTTAATAGCTTTTATCTCTGACGCGACGAGTCTCGATAATCTATGGAAGACAAATCCGACCAGCAAAATTATCATTCCATATCGTCATTTATCTTATGAGATAAGCATGCCCAATAAACGCACGGTCGCCATCGGATTTATCGGAGCCACCCTGGATCGCGTCGGCAAAGGTGCCAGCCGGTGGAATTATTGGCGACCAAGCGTAGGCCTGTGCCAACAAACAGACCTCCCTATCCATCGGCTTGAATTGATTCACGGCCTCGACGCGCGCGACGTCAGCCTCGCCGAGCGTGTCCGAGCGGACATCCAGCAGATTTCTCCGAGCACCGAAGTGCGCCTGCATCCAATGTCGCTGCGCAACCCTTGGGATTTCGAAGAGGTCTATGGCGCCCTGCACGACTTCACCACTGCATACAATTTTGACACTGAGCACGAGGATTACCTCGTCCACATCACCACCGGCACCCACGTCGCACAGATCTGCTGGTTCCTGCTCACCGAGGCGCGCTATCTGCCGGCCCGACTGATCCAGACCTCCCCCATCAAGCGCAAGAGCGAGAACGAGCCCGCCTGCGGCACTCATGCGCTGATCGATCTCGATCTGTCGCGCTATGATCGGATTGCTTCACGCTTCGCCAGCAAACGTCTCGAAGGCCTGGAATTTCTCAAGTCCGGCATCGCCACGCGCAACCCGGCCTTCAACCGCTCCATTGAACAGATCGAGCGCGTTGCGCTGCGCTCCAAAGCCCCCATGCTGCTGATCGGCCCGACCGGCGCCGGCAAATCCTTCCTGGCGCGGCGCATCTACGAACTCAAACGCAATCGCCATCAGATGCTGGGACGCTTTGTCGAAGTCAACTGCGCCACTTTGCGTGGCGACGGCGCGATGTCGGCCTTGTTCGGCCACGTCAAAGGCGCCTTCACCGGCGCGCAGAACTCTCGCGATGGCCTGCTGCGCGCCGCCGATGGTGGCATGTTGTTTCTCGATGAAATCGGTGAGCTCGGCGCAGACGAACAAGCGATGCTGTTAAAAGCAATAGAAGAGAAACGCTTCTTCCCGCTGGGCTCGGACAAAGAAGTCGAGAGTGATTTTCTGATAATCGCCGGCACCCACCGCGACCTGCGCAGCCGGGTCGCCGAAGGCCTTTTTCGCGAGGACCTGTACGCAAGGATCAACCTCTGGACATTCGACCTGCCCGGCCTCGCCGGCCGCCGCGAGGACATCGAGCCGAACATCGACTTCGAACTGGAACGCCATGCTCGAGAACAGGGTGAACGGGTGCGCTTCAATCTCGAAGCACGCCGACGCTACCTGGCCTTCGCCAGCTCACCTGCAGCAGCCTGGCTGGGCAACTTTCGCGAGCTGTCCGCGTCGATTACACGGATGGCAACTTTGGCCGACAGCGGGCGCATCGATGAAGCACAGGTTGATGATGAGATCGATCGGTTGCGGTATGCATGGAGCTTGGCGCAACCCTCTGCGCTATCGACTGAGTTGCCAGGAGATGACGAGAGCATGGACTTGTTCGATCGCTTGCAGTTGAGGGCTGTCATTGAGGTGTGCCAGCAGGCGGACAGCCTGTCGGATGCCGGTCGACAGCTGTTCGCTGTTTCCAGGCAGACCAAGGCGCAACCCAATGATGCCGATCGCTTGAGGAAGTACTTGGCACGATTCGGACTTGAATGGGGCGGATTAGTGGGCATGAAGTGACACGGCATTCACGCTCACGGCGCCAATGACTGCTGTAGAAAAAATGAATTAGCCGCCTGATCCCTCGGTCAAGAATTATGAACGCAGTAAATCTGACGAGGTGACAGCAATGACTATCCAGGCAGAGACACTCGTACAACTGACCGAAGCGCTTCAAGAGCGAGGCATGAAGATGGTTTCAGATGTTCATTTCACTCGCGCGCCGTACCGATACAACCACCGCTGGATCTGCATAGTCGAGTAAACACGCTTGTTGCCGGCGTCTGGATCGATCATTCAGGCGCCGGCGCCGCTCGGCTTCGCCCCTGGAACCCAGATGACCGTCTCCATATACATCCCGGCTACGTTGATAGCGGATTCGGTGGCAATAAAAAACCCGGCGCGATGGCCGGGTCTCTCGTACACGATATGAATTCAATGCGCCTATTTCGCGCCGCCGTTGTCGCGACCGGTCTGGGCGTCTTGATCAGAGCCAGGGTTGCCGGGTGGCGGATTCCAGTCCTCTGGTCGTTTGTCGGTACCTTGCTTTGGCTCAGAGTCAGCTTGCTCCAGGCCGGAATCATGGCCCTCGCCAGTGTCAGGGTTTTGCTCACTTGGTCCCGGATATGGCGCTTCAGGGCCATTGTTGTCGTCGATCATCATTCTCTCCCATCAGTGGCGCAGGGGCTGCGCTTAATAAGTGAGAGGAGATCGGGGCACAGAGAGTGCTATTTGCTCGACGAGCGGACATTCTGACCAACCCAAACACTTGGTGATGCGAGTCGCAGGCGTGATCGAGTAGCCCCGAAAATCTCACACACATGAAAAAGGCCAATGCTGTGAACATTGGCCTAACTCATTGAAAAATATGGTCGGGACGGAGTGATTCGAACACTCGACCCCTAGCACCCCATGCTAGTGCGCTACCGGACTGCGCTACGCCCCGACTGATGTTGCTTTCCGTTCTTGACCTCGAAGAACGCTCAAGAATATATCGCAAGCTTTTGAAAACTGGAAGTATTCAAACGCTGCTTTTTATTTCTTGAGTACCACCAGAACGTCTTCCAATTCGGCAATCATCTGCCGAATCATCTGTTTGTACTGTGTGGTGTCATCTTTGGCTTCGTCGCCGGACAGACGCAGACGTGCGCCGCCGATGGTGAAACCCTGATCGTAAAGGAGCGCGCGGATCTGCCGGATCATCAGCACGTCCTGGCGCTGATAATACCGGCGGTTCCCGCGGCGTTTGACGGGGTTGAGCTGAGGAAACTCCTGCTCCCAATAGCGCAGCACGTGTGGCTTTACGGCACACAGCTCGCTGACTTCACCAATGGTGAAGTAGCGTTTGCCCGGGATGACGGGTAGCTCGTCGTTATGACTTGGTTCCAGCATAAGCCTCAACTCGGGCCTTCAACTTCTGCCCTGGACGAAAGGTGACCACACGGCGAGCCGTGATCGGGATTTCTTCCCCCGTTTTCGGGTTGCGGCCAGGCCGCTGGCGTTTGTCCCGAAGGTCGAAATTGCCGAAACCGGACAATTTGACCTGCTCGTTGTCTTCAAGAGCGTGCCTGATTTCCTCGAAAAACAGTTCTACCAATTCCTTGGCTTCCCGCTTGTTCAGGCCCAGCTCTTCATACAGACGTTCCGCCATCTCAGCTTTCGTCAAAGCCCCCATACGTCACTTCCTTAACGTGGCGTTCAACCTTTGTTCGAGCGAGGTGAGGATATTTTGCGTCGTCGAATTCACCTCATCGTCATTAAGAGTGCGCGATGGATGCTGCCAGGTCAAGCCAACTGCAAGGCTTTTTCTATCAGGATCAATACCTTTACCCTGATACACGTCAAACAGCCTGAGCTCTGTGAGCCATTCGCCTGCATTTTCACGGATTACGTCCAGTACAGCCGAGGCCGCAACGTCTTTGTGCGCGATCAGTGCAAGGTCACGACGCACTTCAGGAAAGCGCGACAACTCGTGGAATTTCGGCATTTTACCGAGCGCCACTTCCGCCAGAACCAGCTCGAAGACGAACACCGGACGATCCAGCCCCAGCGCCTTTGACAGCTCAGGGTGAATTGCACCGATATAGCCTACCTCGCGACCTTCACGCTCGATGCGAGCAGTCTGACCCGGATGCAGCGCCGGGTGTTTGCCCGGAGCAAACGTGAACGAATCCAGGGCACCAGCAAAACCCAATACCGCTTCCACGTCAGCCTTGACATCGAAGAAGTCGACGGTGTCGCGACCCTGCGCCCAGCCTTCCGGCAAGCGGCTGCCGCAAACAACCCCGGACAGCATCGGCTCTTGCTTCAAGCCTTCAAGCTGACCAACGAAGCGCAGGCCGCTCTCGAACAGACGCACGCGATCCTGCTGACGGTTGAGGTTGTGCTGCAATGCCTTGACCAGACCTGGCCACAACGACGAGCGCATGGCTGCCATATCGTTGGAGATCGGATTGGCCAGCAACAGCGGCTCGACGCCTGGATTGAACAGTTCGAACTGACGCGGATCGATGAAGCTGTAAGTGATCGCTTCCTGATAACCACGAGCAACCAGCAGACGACGCAGCTCAGGCAGATCACTGCGCGCTTCCGCCTTGGCTTGTGGCGCCAGACGCGCCTGCGGGTAGCGAACCGGCAGACGGTTGTAACCGTACAGACGAGCCAGCTCTTCGATCAGGTCGACTTCCAGGCTGATATCGAAGCGGTGGCTTGGCACTTCAACGCGCCATTGACCTTCGCCGTCAGCGGTAATGCTCAGGCCCAAGGCACTGAGCAGACGCTCGACCTGTGCCGAATCCATCTCCATGCCGAGCATCTGAGTGATGCGCTGAGCGCGCAGAGTGATCGGTGCAATCGATGGCAGATGTTGCTCGCTGACGGTCTCGATGATCGGACCAGCTTCGCCGCCAGTGATTTCCAGCAGCAGGCCAGTGGCGCGCTCCATGGCTTCACGGGCCAGCTGCCAGTCAACGCCACGCTCGTAGCGATGCGAAGCGTCGGTATGCAAGCCGTAAGAACGTGCCTTGCCGGCAACCGCAATCTGATCAAAGAACGCAGATTCGAGGAACACATCACGGGTGGTCGCGGAAACACCGCTGTGCTCGCCACCCATGACACCGGCGATCGCCAGTGCACGAGTGTGGTCAGCGATGACCAGCGTATCGCTACGCAGGCTGACTTCCTGACCATCAAGCAGAACCAGCTTCTCGCCCTCTTCAGCCATGCGCACACGAATGCCGCCATTGATTTCGGCGAGATCGAAAGCGTGCAGCGGTTGGCCGAGCTCGAGCATCACGTAGTTGGTGATGTCGACGGCAGCGTCGATGCTGCGCACGTCGGCGCGACGCAGACGCTCAACCATCCACAGCGGGGTTGGCTTGGACAGGTCGACGTTACGGATGACCCGCCCCAAGTAACGTGGGCAGGCCGCCGGGGCCAGCACCTCGACCGAACGGACTTCGTCGTGTACCGCTGCAACCGCAGCCACCACAGGACGGGTTACCGGCACGGCGTACAGCGCGCCGACTTCACGGGCCAGACCGGCCAGGGACAGGCAGTCGCCACGGTTCGGGGTCAGGTCGACCTCGATGCTGGCGTCTTCCAGTTCCAGATACACACGGAAATCTTCGCCCACCGGCGCATCGGCCGGCAGCTCCATCAGACCGTCGTTGCCCTCACCAACCTGCAATTCGGCTTGCGAGCACAGCATGCCGTTCGACTCGACGCCACGCAGCTTGGCTTTCTTGATCTTGAAGTCGCCCGGCAGTTCGGCACCGATCATGGCGAACGGAATCTTCAGGCCCGGGCGTACGTTTGGCGCTCCGCACACGACCTGGAAGGTTTCCGCGCCATTGCTGACCTGGCACACGCGCAATTTGTCGGCGTCCGGATGCTGCTCGGTGCTCAGCACCTCGCCCACCACAACACCACTGAAGACACCGGCGGCCGGCGTAACGCTATCGACCTCAAGACCGGCCATCGACAGACGAGCAACCAGCTCATCGCGATCTACCTGCGGGCTAACCCAGCCACGCAGCCATTGTTCACTGAATTTCATCCTGCTCTCCTAAGAATTCGTTACGACTAGCGAAATTGCGCGAGGAACCGCAAGTCGTTGTCGAAGAACAGACGCAAGTCGTTCACGCCGTAACGGAGCATGGCCAGACGCTCGACGCCCATGCCGAAGGCAAAGCCGGAGAACTCTTCCGGGTCGATGCCGGACATGCGCAGCACGTTCGGGTGAACCATGCCGCAGCCCATCACTTCCAGCCAGCCAGTCTGCTTGCAGACGCGGCAGCCTTTGCCACTGCACATCACGCATTCCATATCGACTTCAGCGGATGGCTCGGTGAACGGGAAGTACGAAGGACGGAAACGCACGGCCAGTTCTTTCTCGAAGAACACCCGCAGGAATTCTTCGATGGTGCCTTTGAGATCGGCAAAATTGATATCGCGATCGACCAGCAGGCCTTCGACCTGGTGGAACATCGGCGAGTGGGTGATATCGGAGTCGCTGCGATACACGCGGCCCGGGCAGACGATGCGGATCGGCGGCTGCTTGGACTCCATGGTGCGGACCTGTACCGGCGAGGTATGGGTGCGCAGCAACATGTTGGCATTGAAATAAAAGGTGTCATGCATCGACCGGGCCGGGTGATGGCCTGGGATGTTGAGCGCTTCAAAGTTGTGGTAGTCGTCTTCGACCTCTGGGCCTTCGGCAATGCCGTAGCCAATGCGGGTGAAGAACTGCTCAACGCGCTCCAGAGTCCGGGTGACCGGATGCAGACCGCCAGAGGTCTGGCCACGGCCCGGCAACGTCACGTCGATGGATTCGGCAGACAGTTTGGCAGCCAGCTCGGCTTCTTCAAACAATGCCATGCGCGCATTGAGAACGCCTGTAACACGTTCCTTGGCAACGTTGATCAGCGCACCGACTTGCGGACGCTCTTCGGCCGGCAGATTCCCCAGGGTCTTCATCACCTGAGTCAATTCGCCCTTCTTGCCAAGGTATTGAACCCGGATTTGCTCCAGGGCATTGATATCTTCAGCGCTTTGCACAGCCTCTAGTGCTTGAGAGACCAGCGCATCCAGGTTTTCCATGTACAGACTCCAGATACAAAATAGGGGAAGAGCTTGAAGGCTCTTCCCCTATTTATGACGTTTAACACCTGGCCCCACAGAGGTGAGGCCGGGTGACTGTCGGGGGTACTTAAGCCAAGGTGGCTTTAGCTTTCTCGACAATCGCAGCAAACGCCGCTTTTTCGTTCACTGCCAGATCAGCCAGAACCTTGCGGTCGATCTCGATGGACGCTTTTTTCAGGCCAGCGATGAAACGGCTGTAGGACAGACCGTTAACACGAGCACCAGCGTTGATACGAGCGATCCACAGAGCGCGGAACTGACGTTTTTTCTGACGACGGTCACGGTAGGCGTATTGGCCTGCCTTGATTACCGCTTGCTTGGCAACACGGAATACGCGGGAGCGTGCGCCGTAGTAGCCTTTAGCAAGTTTCAGAATTTTTTTGTGACGCTTACGGGCAATGACGCCACGCTTTACACGAGCCATGAGTTACTTCCTCTATTCTTGACTAAATTAACGAAGGCGCAGCATGCGCTCGACTTTTGCCACGTCAGACGGATGCAGCAAGCTGCTACCGCGCAGTTGACGCTTACGCTTGGTCGACATTTTAGTCAGGATGTGGCTCTTGAAAGCGTGCTTGTGCTTGATGCCGTTAGCAGTTTTCAGAAACCGCTTGGCAGCACCACTTTTGGTTTTCATTTTTGGCATGTTCGGATACTCCGCATTCAGTTGATAAACATAATCAGAAGGCCTGCCGTGCCCTGTTGATTACTTCTTCTTTTTCGGGGCGATGACCATGATCAGCTGGCGTCCTTCCATCTTAGGATGCTGTTCGACCGAACCGTACTCGAGCAGGTCTTGTTCAACCCGCTTGAGGAGTTCCATCCCCAGCTCCTGGTGGGCCATCTCACGGCCGCGGAATCGCAAGGATACCTTGGCCCTGTCCCCGTCACTCAGGAAACGTACCAGGTTGCGCAGTTTTACCTGGTAATCCCCTTCCTCCGTCCCTGGACGAAACTTGATTTCTTTAACCTGAATCTGCTTCTGGTTTTTCTTCGCCGCGGCAATCTGCTTCTTCTTCTCGAAGATCGATTTGCCGTAGTCCATCACCCGGCAAACAGGCGGGACTGCGTCTGCGGAAATTTCCACCAGATCAAGCTTTGCTTCTTCAGCGATACGAAGCGCTTCATCAATCGAGACGATGCCAATCTGCTCGCCATCAGCGCCAATTAACCGAACCTCGCGTGCCGAGATATTCTCGTTGATCGGGGCTTTCGGTGCAGCTCGTTTATCTTGTCTCATTTCACGCTTAATAATAATTACTCCGAATCTGGGCGACCACGCCGGGAAACCGCTTGCGCGAGAAACTCAGCGAACTGGGCGACGGGCATCGAGCCCAGGTCAGCACCTTCACGAGTACGCACAGCGACAGTCTGCATCTCGACTTCCTTATCTCCGATAACCAAAAGATAGGGAACCTTGAGCAAAGTATGCTCGCGGATTTTAAAGCCGATCTTTTCATTTCTCAAGTCGGACTTGGCACGAAATCCGCTTTCGTTGAGAGTTTTTTCAACCTCTGCAACAAAATCTGCCTGTTTATCAGTGATATTCATGATCACCGCCTGGGTCGGCGCGAGCCACGCAGGGAAAGCACCTTCGTAGTGCTCGATCAGAATCCCGACGAAACGCTCGAACGAACCGAGGATTGCGCGGTGCAACATCACCGGGTGTTTGCGGCTGTTGTCTTCAGAGACGTATTCAGCGCCCAAACGGACAGGCAGGTTAAAATCGAGCTGCAAGGTACCACACTGCCAGACGCGACCGAGACAATCTTTCAGCGAGAACTCGATCTTCGGCCCGTAGAAAGCACCCTCGCCTGGCTGCAGATCGTACGGCAGGCCAGCAGAATCAAGGGCTGCAGCCAATGCAGCTTCAGCGCGATCCCACAGCTCATCGGAGCCGACGCGTTTTTCCGGACGAGTGGACAGTTTCATCTCGACTTCGGTGAAGCCGAAATCGCGGTAAACGTCCATGGTCAGCTTGATGAACGCAGCGGACTCGGCCTGCATCTGCTCTTCGGTGCAGAAGATGTGCGCGTCGTCCTGAGTGAACGCTCGCACACGCATGATGCCGTGCAACGCCCCCGACGGCTCGTTACGGTGGCAGGCACCGAACTCGGCAAGACGCATCGGCAACTCACGGTAGCTTTTCAGGCCCTGATTGAACACCTGCACGTGACACGGGCAGTTCATCGGCTTGATGGCGTAGTCGCGGTTCTCCGACTGAGTGGTGAACATGTTGTCGGCATAGTTGGCCCAGTGCCCGGATTTCTCCCACAGGCTGCGGTCGACGACTTGAGGAGTCTTGATCTCAAGGTAGCCATTGTCGCGCTGGATCTTGCGCATGTACTGCTCGAGCACCTGGTACAGAGTCCAGCCATTCGGGTGCCAGAACACCATGCCCGGCGACTCTTCCTGAGTGTGGAACAGGCCCAGGCGCTTGCCGATCTTGCGGTGATCGCGCTTCTCGGCTTCTTCGATGCGCTGGATGTATGCTGCCAGTTGCTTCTTGTCGGCCCAGGCAGTGCCGTAAACGCGCTGCAACTGCTCGTTCTTGGCGTCGCCACGCCAGTAGGCGCCCGACAGCTTGGTCAGCTTGAAGGATTTCAGGAAACGCGTGTTCGGCACGTGCGGACCGCGGCACATGTCGACGTATTCTTCGTGATAGTACAGACCCATGGCCTGCTCGTTCGGCATGTCTTCGACCAGGCGCAGCTTGTAGTCTTCGCCACGGGCCTTGAACACTTCGATCACTTCGGCGCGCGGAGTGACTTTCTTGATGACGTCGTAATCCTTCTCGATCAGCTGCTGCATGCGCTGTTCGATGGCCGCCATGTCTTCCGGCGTGAAAGGACGCTCGTAGGCGATGTCGTAATAGAAGCCTTCATCGATGACCGGGCCGATTACCATCTTCGCGGTCGGGTACAGCTGTTTGACCGCGTGGCCAACCAGGTGCGCGCAAGAGTGGCGAATGATCTCCAGCCCCTCTTCATCCTTTGGCGTAATGATTTGCAGGGTCGCGTCGCTGCTGATGATGTCGCTGGCGTCGACCAGTTGGCCATTGACCTTGCCGGCGAGCGTGGCCTTGGCCAGACCTGCACCAATGGATGCGGCGACCTCGGCTACGGAAACCGGGTGATCGAATGAACGTTGACTGCCGTCGGGAAGAGTAATAGTTGGCATGGCGCCTCCTCTCCTAGTGGTGACCCCTACCAAAGGTCACGTGGGTTGGGATGAGCCAGTACAAGATCCGATCCAGGCCATTCAATGACGAACGCCTGCCTTACAGCGGCAGGAGCCTTGCGGCCAACCGGAAAACCGAACCAGAGTGACTGGGATTCAAATCGGAAAAATTCCCGCGCCGACCGCTTCGGGACTGAAGGTCATCCGAAGCCTGAGAACGCTTGAGCCCGGCATGCTAGCACAGATGAGCGGTCGCTCACGCCCTGATTTGGCAGAAGGCGAAATGTCCGATTTTATGCCAGAGTGCTGAACTTGATCGGCCCTTGCGCCCTCAGATAACAAGACATTGACCCACAAGGAGCATCCTCGCATGCGTCTGAAAAGCTTATTCGCCGTCGTCGCCCCCGTCGTCCTGCTGCTGCCACTGAGCGCCCATGCCGACTGGCCGAAAGGCGAGCGCGAAAAGTACATGGCCCAGTGCACTCAGGCTGCGACCCAGCAAATCGGTGCTGCAGCGGCGAAATCCCACTGCGCTTGCGGAGCTGACGCCATCAAGTCCTATCCGGCCAGCGACATTCAGGCGCTGATGGACAACAAGGCGACTCCTGAATTGCAACAGAAAGCCCTTGGCCAGATCGCCAAATGCAAGGCAAATACCGCCCCGAAAAAATAAGAAAACCGGGTATTAACATCGGCTGAAAGGCGGAAAAAAGTGCTGGAAATGAGCCTTTTCAGACGATTTATGCAGGTTTTACAGGTTTTTTTATCGTCTTTACGTTTCGCTGAAAGCCTTTCAAACCGGGGCTTTCAGCAGAAACGGGTGGTAAAGAAAACACGACTGATTGGCAAACAGCACGTCCGGGGGGCTCCCAAAGCGAACATTTCGACTATGATACCCGGGTGTGCCCAGTTGGCCTGAGCAGCACAGTACTACTGAAAATATATGTTTCTTGGAGATACACCATGTCTAATCGCCAAACCGGCACCGTTAAATGGTTCAACGATGAAAAAGGCTTCGGCTTCATCACTCCTCAAGGTGGCGGTGACGACCTGTTCGTACACTTCAAAGCTATCGAATCCGACGGTTTCAAAAGCCTGAAAGAAGGCCAGACCGTCTCTTTCGTGGCTGAGAAAGGCCAAAAGGGTATGCAAGCTGCACAGGTTCGCCCAGAGTAATTTCTCGGCGCACTAAAAAAACCCCGTCCTGGTGACGGGGTTTTTTATGCCTGACACAAAAGGACTCAGCCGCAGCTGACGCGAGTAACTACCAGGTTGTTGTCGGTGTTCAGGTTCAGGCGATCGGAGCGGTATTCCAGGGTGATCATGTCGTTTGGCTTGAGGAAGCGCGCATTTTGCGCCCCAGCCTTGGCACGTGCCTGATCCAGCAATTCAGGGGATGCCTTCTTGCCGATGGCGAATTGCGCTGCCGATGCTTCGCAGCGGCTGTTCCCCGATTCAGCAGCCACGGGTTCCTTTGCCGACTCGCTGGAGGTTGTGCTGCAACCAGCCAACAGCGCAGCGGCCATCAGTGCACCCAGTGTCGCGAACTTCAAAGGCATGAAGCCTCCTTGTTTTCAAATGTTTAAGCAGAGATCGTGCGACCGCCAATGCGGCGTTTGGTTTCAAGGCTCAAGCCATGCCCTGCCCCACGAGCGGAAAAATGCCGAGTTTGCCTGAGCTGCGCGCGGCGACTCAGCAAACAATCGTGACTGAATATTAACGACCTCAATAAACGTCGATGTAGTCATACGGCGGATTCGGCCAGTTGTCCTTGAGCGCGTTGAAAATCTGCATCACCCAGACTTCATCACTGGCTGCGACGTTCCCCACATAGCCGGAGCCCTTTGCCCAGGTTTCCAGGCGAAACAGCAGACCGTCGATATCCTGCCCACCGGTCACGGTGGACAGATAGGCGATGCCGTCTTTGGTCACGCGCAATTGGTTGTGTACGTCGTCACTGGCTGAGGCGAGCAATTGGCGCACTGCATCGAGTGTGAGGCCGTCAGGGCTATTCAGATCGATCTGCACAACAGGGTCCTTGGTAAGCCGGAAAAGACCAAGTGTCGCATAGCGCTCCGCTCATGCCTAAGTCGCAGTGCCAAACGCCGCGCAAAATGGTTAACTCGAAAAACAGACATCCTGACCTTTCGAGCCTCCCATGACCAGTGTAAGCATCGACGCCGCCATCAACGCCAAATGGGCCGAAGGACACAGCTCTTACAGCCCCGGCACGACGGAAGAACTGGCGCTGATCGGCATCGATCTACTGGTCAAGGAGTTGGGGATAGAAGCGGCGCAGCATTTTATCAACCAGGTATTCGAACGCTATCCGATCGGCCAGGCCGAACAGCCGCAGTGAAAACCCGCAGGCAAACTGCCTGCGGGTCGACGACTTATTTCAGGCGTTTCAGGCGCTCGGTCAGCAGATCAAAGAATCCCTGGGCGTCGCCATTTTCGACCCAGAATGCATTCTTCGGCGCTTTCAGGCCGTCATACCAGTCAACGATGGTCTGGCCGAATGTCGGTCCTTCACGGCTATCTACCACGACGTTGACCGCCCGACCGGTAAACAACTCAGGCTTGAGCAGATACGCCACAACGGTGGCGTCATGCACCGGGCCGCCGGGAATGCCGTAGTGCTCCATATCGCCCTTGATGTATTCGTTGAGAATGTCGCCGACGATCTTGCTCGCATTGTTGTTCAGCGCGGCGATCTGCTTCAGGCGTGCATCGCTGGTCAGGATCTTGTGGGTCACGTCCAGCGGCAGATAGGTGAGTTTCACCCCGCTCTTGAGCACCACCTCGGCAGCCTGCGGATCAGCGAACAGGTTGAATTCAGCCACAGGGGTGATGTTGCCACCGTTGAAATGCGCCCCGCCCATGATCACCACTTCCTTGATGCCCTGAACGATCTCCGGCTCCTGGATCAACGCCAGAGCCAGGTTGGTCTGCGGGCCGAGCATGGCGATGGTGATGCTGTGCGGTTTGGCCGATTTAAGAGTGTCGATCAGATAATTGACCGCATTTCCTTTCGCCAGGCCTTTCTTTGGCTCGTGAACCGTCACGCCCGACAAGCCTTCCTTGCCATGAATGTTCTCGGCGTAAATCGGCGTGCGCATCAGCGGCTTCGGTGCGCCAGCGTAAACCGGCACATCTTCGCGCCCCGCCCATTCGCGAGCCAGCCGCGCGTTACGCGAAGTCTTGTCCAGGCGCACGTTGCCGGCCACGGTAGTCAGAGCGCGAATATTCAATTCATCCGGCGACGCCAGAGCGAACAGTAAGGCGACCACATCGTCAGCGCCCGGATCGGTGTCGATGATCAGGTCGATCTTTTCCGCCGCCTGAGCGCCGGTCGCAGTAATCACGGACAAAAGCAGCAGCCCCCGAAGCAGTTGATGGAGTTTTTCAGCATAGCGTTGCATGGCGCATTCCTTGTGCAGGTGAGATCGGAAATCAGAATGTAACCCCGGCGACCAGAACGATGTTGCAGTACGGCTGACATTCTCCTGTACGAATGATCGCCCTGGCTTGTCGGCTCAGTACCTTGAACTGCTCATGGGTGAGCAGATCCCTACGGCCCAGCGCGCCCTCTTCGTTCAACGCGTCCAGATCGGCCAGCGCCGAGGGCTGCTTATCGAAGATCTCTCTGGCCAGCACATGGCTTTCTACGTGCATCTCGCTGAGTACGACTTTCAGCGTGCTGACGAAATCAGGGATGCCATGGGTCAGCGCCAGATCAATCAGCTCGACACCCGGCGGCACGGGCAAACCGGCGTCGCCGATCACGACCATGTCACCGTGGCCAAGCGAAGCGATCAGTCGCGACAGCGCGACGTTGAGTAATGGAGTCTTTTTCATGCGGGTCTGAACGCCTGTACTTCGGACATGGTTGGAATTGACGGTTGTGCACCGGCACGGGTAACCGACAGTGCAGCGGCGATCTGACCGTAGCGGATCGCCTCGTCCTCGGATTTGCCATTGGCCAGCGCTGCGGCGAAACCGCCGACAAAGGTGTCGCCTGCGGCCGTGGTATCGACCGCCTTCACGGTCGGCGCGGGGAAGTGTTCGAAGCCCTGGCCATTGGCGAACAACGAACCCTGCGCGCCCAACGTGACAATGACTTTACCGGCGCCCATGGCAATCAACTGAGTGGCAGCCGTTTCTGCCGACTGCAGCGAGTCGACAGCGAGCCCGCTCAATGCGGCGGCCTCGCTTTCGTTGGGAATCAGATAGTCGATGGCGGCAAACCAGTCTGCCGGCAAAGGACGGCTGGCCGGCGCCGGGTTGAGGATGACGGTTTTGCCCAGTTCACGTGCACGCTTGAGCGCATGCCCGACCGTCGCATCGGGAATCTCGAGCTGACAGATCACCACATCGGCGGCTTGCAAAACCGCATCAAAACGGTCAATTACTGCTTCCGTCATTGCGCCGTTGGCACCGGCGACAATCACAATGGCGTTCTGGCTGTTGTCATCCACCACAATCAGCGCCACGCCACTGGAATCTTCTACGACGCTGACAGCCTGGCAGTCGATGTGCTCGGCGAGCAAGGCATCGCGCAATCGCACACCGTAGTCGTCATTTCCGACGCAACCGACCATCGCCACCTGCGCGCCCAGACGAGCAGCGGCAACTGCTTGATTGGCGCCCTTGCCGCCCGACACAGTGGCAAAGGAATGACCGATCAGCGTTTCACCGCCGCGCGGCAGCCGTGGCGCCCGGGTGACCAGGTCCATGTTCAGGCTGCCTATTACCACTACATTTGCTGGCATACATCACTACTCATCAATTCGGTTTCAGCGATATTCGGTGAACACGCCGGACAGCGGCGCGGTCGATTCGCGCAGGACAATACTCGGGGTCACGATGCGTTGATCGGTGCCCGATTCCGGCGCAGCAATTCTGCGCAACAGCACTTCGGCGGCCATCTCGCCCAGTTGCAGGATCGACTGGCCGACCGTGGTCAACGCCGGATAGACATAACGACTCATCTGAATGTCATCGAAGCCGATCACCGACAGCTCGGCCGGCACCCGAATATTCCGTTCAGCCGCCGCACGCAGCACACCGATGCCAATCATGTCGTTGCCGGCAAAAATCGCGCTGGGTGGATTGCTCTCGAGCAGTCGGGCAGCGGCGTTGTAACCGCCGGTGCTGGTGAAGTCGCTTTCGAGCATGCGCTCTTCGCGCACCTCGATTCCCGCCTCTTGCAGCGCTCGGCAATAACCGGCCTGACGCATTTGCGCCACGCTGGTACTGGCCGGACCGCCGATGGTGGCGATGTCGCGATGCCCCAACTCGAGCAGGTGACGGGTTGCCAGATAAGCGCCGTATTCGTGGTCGATGCGCACCAGATCGGCATTTACACCTTCCAGGCCCCGGTCGACGATGACCATCGGCGTCTTCACGCCCGCCAGCCCTTGCGCCAGACCACTGTCACCGCCGGCGGAGGCGACGATCAAACCGTCGATGCGCTTTTCCAGCAACACACGCAAATAGCTGCGCTGCTTGTCCGGGTTGTCGTCGGAGTTACAGAGGATCACGCAATAGCCGTTGCGCTCGCAGTAATCCTCGATTCCGCGCGCCAGTTCAGCGAAGTACGGGTTGAGGCTGTTAGGCACCAGCAGGCCGATGGTCGCCGTGGTTTTGGCTTTCAGCGAGCGCGCCACGGCACTGGGCACGTAGTCGAGGCTCTTGATCGCCGCCTCGACTTTGCGCCGCACTTCCTGACTGACCGGGCGGGTGTTGTTCACCACGTGCGACACGGTCGTGTAGGAAATGCCCGCGAGCGCCGCTACATCCTTGATCGTTGCCATGGTTCAGCCCCGGCGACTGGCGCGTTGACTGCGATAGGTGTCGAGCACCACAGCGATAACGATTACCGCACCGGTGATGATGCGCTTGGTTGGTTCCGTCGCACCAATCTGCGCGAGACCGGCCGCGAGCACGGAGATGATCAACACCCCAAAGAATGTGCTGATCACCGAACCGCGCCCACCCATCAGGCTGGTACCGCCGATAACCACCGCTGCGATCACTTGCAGCTCAAGGCCTGAACCTGCGTTCGGGTCAGCCGCTTCCAGACGTGAAATCTGAAACAACGCAGCGATGCCCGCCAGCAACCCCATCAGGCTGAACACCAGAATCTTGTAGGGCTTGGGATTGATCCCGGCCAGACGCACGGCCTCTTCGTTGGTGCCGATGCCGATCAGGTAGCGGCCGAAAACAGTGCGAGTCAGAACCGCCTGCGCGATGAAGATCACCAACAAAGCGATGATGAACGACGGGGAAATGCCGAACGCGATCGGATTCGACAGCCAGGCGAACGCATCGCCAATGTAGGCAGTGCGCGACCCGGTCATCTGATACGCCACACCGCGGGCCATTTCCAGCACGCCGAGGGAGACGATGAACGACGGAATCCGCCAGGCGACGGTGATCGAGCCAGTGATGGTACCGGCCAAAGCCGCCACCGCCATGCCGAGCAGCGCCGCTGGCAAAACGCTCCAGCCCCAGCCGAGAATCGCAACGCTGACCGTCGATGCGGCCAGCGCGAGGACCGAGCCGACGGACAAATCGATGCCGCCGATGATCAGCACAAAGGTCATGCCCACCGCCAGCACCATCAGGTCGGGAATCTGGTTGGCCAGGGTGCTGAAGGTGTTGTACGAGAGGAAATGGCTGCTCAGGACCGAGAACAGCGCAATCATCGCCAGCAAGGCACCGGCCAGGCCCAGATAAGTACCCAGGCCGAAGAAATTGCCACTACGTTTACTGGCAGAAGATGCAGTTTTCATGGGAGATCCCTAGGCGCTGCTTCATTGAGCAACGCATCACGTTTCTGGTAGCCGGCGAAAGCGGCGGCAAGCAAATCATCCTGGGTCCAGCTGTCGCGCTCGAAGGTGTCGATCAGACGTCCCGCCGAGAGCACGCCGATCCGGTCGCATATCAGCATCAACTCGCGCAAGTCACTGGACACCACGACCAACGCCTTGCCTTGGCGGGTCAACTCGCCGAGCAAACCGTAAATATCGAACTTGGCACCGACATCGATCCCACGAGTGGGCTCGTCGAACAGCAGTACCGAACAGTCGCGCTCCAGCCAGCGGCCGATCACGACCTTCTGCTGATTGCCGCCGGACAGTTCCGAGACCAACTGCGTCGGGCTAGAACTGCGGATACGCATGGCTTCGATCTGACGCTGCGCCAGGGAAATTTCGTCGCCGTTGTTGACGAAACCACCACTGGAGATTTCCGGCATGTTGCCCAAGGCGATGTTGGCGCTGATCGACTGACTGAGCAGCAGCCCTTCGCCCTTGCGATCCTCGGTGATCAACGCGATGCCATTGCGTACGGCATCGACTGGCGAGCGGACACTCACGACTTTGGCCGGCGAGCCGAGCGCGATGGTGCCGCTGTCGGCAGCATCGGCACCGAAGATCAGCCGCAGCAATTCCGTGCGCCCTGCCCCGATCAATCCGGAAATGCCGAAAATCTCCCCGGCATGCACTTCGAAGGAGACGTCGCGGACTTTGTCCGAACGCGTCAGGCCGTTGACCGTCAGCGCCGGAGCACCGATCTTGCGCGGCCCCATGTCGATGTGTTCGCCCAGTTCGCGACCGACCATCAAGGTGACCAGTTGCTCGCTGTTGTAGTTGGCCATCGGCTCGACGCAGACCAGATTGCCGTCACGCAGCACAGCAATACGCTGCGCCACCCGCGCCAGTTCTTCGAGACGATGAGAGATATAGATGATGGAAACGCCGCGAGCCTGCAATCGGGTGATCTGTTCGAAGAGCATTTCGACTTCGCGCGCCGTGAGCATCGCGGTCGGCTCATCGAGGATCAGCACGTGGCAATCGCCGATCAGGTTGCGCGCGATCTCGACCATCTGTTGATGACCGATACCCAACTCCCCAACCAGTGTGTCCGGGTCGATCGCATCGAGGCCGACTTGCGCCATGGCTTCGATCGCCGCCTTGCGCAACTGCTTGCGGCTGATCCAACCCGCGCTGCTCGGCAGATTATCCAGAAACAGGTTTTCCGCCACCGACAGCGTCGGCAACAGATTGAGTTCTTGCATGACCATGCGCACGCCAAGCTCTTCAGCCTGGGTACGGCTGCCCGGACGATAGTCCTTGCCGTGGAATTGCATCTGGCCGGTGGTCGGCGTGACCAGACCACCAATGATCTTCGACAGGGTACTTTTGCCGGCACCGTTTTCGCCGGTCAGCGCCAGTACTTCACCGCGCATCAGCGTCAGATCGATGCCGGTGAGCACCGGTTGCGCATAGGTCTTGCCGATACCGCTGACCGAGAGGACAGCGTTCGGGGCGGAAACTGACATAGAAATCTCCATGCGCTCGCCCGGACGGACGAGCGCCGTTGTGTCGCCAGATGACTTACTGGGTGACCAGTTCGACCGGTGTTTCGATCACGCCGTTGGCACCGCTGTCGACTTTCTCGCCTTTGATGATCTTCAGTGCGGTTTCGATGCCGAACACGGCCTGCTTGGCTGCAAACTGGTCAGCAGTGGCCAGCACGCGGCCGTCCTTGAGCATTGGCTTGATCGCATTGATGTTGTCGTAACCGACGACTTTCACCTGCCCAGCCTTACCAGCGGCACGGACTGCGGAAACGGCGCCGACCGCCATGCTGTCGTTACCGGCCAGCAGTGCTTTGACATCCGGGTATTCACTGAGGATCGAAGCGGCAACCTTGTTGCCCTTGTCGATTTCCCAATCACCGGATTGCAGCGAGACCACTTTGATCTGCGCGGCTTCCATCGCGTCCTTGAAACCGGCCGTGCGCGCCTGTGCGTTGGTGGTAGTGGACACGCCTTCGATGATGCCGACCTCGTCGCCCGCCTTCAGTTGCTTGGCCAGGTATTCGCCAACCAGACGTGCACCTTTGCGGTTGTCCGGGCCTACGAAAGGCACGTTGATGTTTTTACTTTTGACTACGGCGGGATCGAGCTGGTTGTCGATGTTGATCACCGTGATACCGGCGTCTACGGCCTTCTTGATAACCGGCACCATGGCTTTGGAGTCAGAAGGCGCGATCACCAGTGCATTCACCTTGGCCAGGATCATCTGTTCGACGATGCGAGTCTGGCCAGCGGTGTCGGTTTCGTCTTTGATACCGTTGGAGATCAGATCCAAATCGGCGGAGTGTTCTTTCTGGTAGGCTTTGGCGCCGTCTTCCATGGTCAGGAAGAATTCGTTTGCCAAGGATTTCATGACCAGCGCGACTTTGGGTTTTTCTGCGGATTCGGCGAAAGCCGAGGAGACAGGTAGTGCGGCGGCTGTGGCAGCCAGCATAGCGACAGCAAGAAGACGTGCGGCGAATGGCAGCTTCATGGGTTCACTCCGATCTTATGATTATTGTGAGCAACGTTTGCGCTGACGTAAGCTACGTCACGGCACCGGGAGAAAATGCCCTTCCAAGCCGCGCAAACGTTTGCGTAGACCGAACTATGAGAATCCCGCCGACATTTGTCAACAATCAGAAATCGTCTTTTGTTGTAGGTCGAATCGCCGAATTGGCAATTTGGCGCTTCAGGCAGTCGTATTGACCAAGCCGCCGCTGGGAGCGCTTTTCGACATCTCCTTGACCAACGCACCCGCCACTTCTGCCAGTGCGGCGCTGGTTTGCGCGATCTGGCCCTGAATCGACATCACAGCCTGGGATTTCGCTTCGGGAGTCGGATAGCTTGCAGCCTGAGCCGCAGCCAGTTGCTGTTGCTGCTCCTGAAGTTGCTTTTGCAATTCCTTCATCCGCTTGAGCAGTGTCTTGACGGTGATGCTGAGATTGCTGTCAGCCTCGGTTTCACTGTTTTCCTGCACAGGACCACCACCAGTTCTGACCTGATTCTTTTCAGTCTTCTCGGTACCCAGCGCCTGCGCCGAAGCCTCATTGGTCGCGTCGTTCAGGGTGTTGATCGTGGCTGCAGTTTTACCGCCGATGGTGACTGCAGCGGGATTGGCAAAACCGACCGTCAGTGACATGTGAACTCCTAAGATTTGGTTTCCTTGAGGACGCATCGGCCTGGGAGCACATTTCTTTAGCAGGGATTTGTCACCCGCCTGGCTTTTCAGAGATTGCCTATCGGCGAGCCGAACAAGAATCCCGCTGTCGTTCGGAATCCCGGATGGATGGGTCCTCAACGATGCTCCAGCCACCGACAAATGTTGATGTAAATCATTGGGTTAAACATTTTCCGCCAGCACATTACGCATGGTATGAATCCTGCTCCCGTCCTTGCACCTCAAGCATTCAGATCGGCTTGGGGCGCATCTAGATGAACCTGCATCAGCACCGTCTCACGACTAGAGAGAAAAATAATGAAATCTGCTTTCAATACCTTGATTCCGGGCGCATTGGCCCTCCTGCTGCTCCTGCCTACTGCCCTTCAGGCAAAAGAAGTCGAAACCCAGACCAAACTGGCCAACGTCGTTGTTCTCGCCACCGGCGGTACCATCGCCGGCGCTGGCGCCAGTGCCGCCAACAGTGCCACTTACCAAGCAGCGAAAGTCGGTATCGAGCAACTGATTGCCGGCATTCCCGAGCTGAGCAAACTGGCTAACGTGCGTGGCGAACAAGTCATGCAGATCGCTTCGGAAAGCATCACCAACGACAACCTGCTGCAATTGGGTCGTCGCGTTTCCGAACTGGCTGACAGCAAGGACGTCGACGGCATCGTTATCACCCACGGTACCGACACCCTCGAAGAAACCGCTTACTTCCTGAACTTGGTCGAGAAGACCGACAAGCCGATCATCGTCGTCGGTTCGATGCGTCCGGGCACTGCCATGTCGGCAGACGGCATGCTCAACCTGTATAACGCCGTCGCCGTGGCGAGCAGCAAAGAAGCGCGCGGCAAAGGCGTGCTGGTGACCATGAACGACGAGATCCAGTCCGGTCGCGACGTCAGCAAAATGATCAACATCAAGACCGAAGCATTCAAAAGTGCCTGGGGCCCGCTGGGCATGGTGGTCGAAGGCAAATCCTACTGGTTCCGCCTGCCGGCCAAGCGTCACACCATGGATTCGGAATTCGACATCAAAAACATCAAGAGCCTGCCTGACGTGGAAATTGCCTACTCCTACGGCAACGTCAGCGATACCGCCTACAAGGCACTGGCCCAAGCCGGCGCCAAAGCCATCATCCACGCCGGCACTGGCAACGGTTCGGTATCCTCTCGTGTGGTTCCATCCCTGCAAGCGCTGCGCAAGGATGGCGTGCAGATCATTCGTTCATCCCACGTCAACGCCGGCGGCTTTGTCCTGCGTAACGCCGAACAGCCTGACGACAAATACGACTGGGTTGTCGCTCACGATCTGAATCCGCAGAAAGCCCGCATTCTGGCGATGGTCGCACTGACCAAGACCAACGACAGCAAAGAGCTGCAACGGATGTTCTGGGAATACTGATTGTCCTTCGCCTGATCACGTCTCGATCGGGCAATTGCGCACCACCTGCCAGCTTGGCAGGTGGTGCCCCGCTTACACCCTTCCAATACTTTTCCCACAAAAATCTCGACAAGCCCTACACCAAAATCGGAAACCCGCTGTCAGAGGATTTTCTTGAATTTTAAGCAGTTGCGAAATCGCTTACAGTTAAATACTGTATGCACGTACAGCTTAATAAGGATAACCTCGTGGCCACCTCTCCTGCTGCTCCTGACGCTTACGACCGCATGGGTATGCGCGTTCAGAAAATCATCAATTCCCCCACCGCACAAAAAGCCAAAGCCGCACTGATATTCCGTCTGCCGGATGAGCCGATGGACGACTGGGAGCGCTTGCTCGAGGAAATCGACGAGAACGACAACGTTACCCTCGCTTATCGCGATGACGGTGGCGTGCAGATTTTTTGGGTTGTGCCGAAGGAAGATTGACTCAATGAGTGTCCGCTGTGTTGCTTTGCTGTTGTTGTTTTTCGCCATGGGTGCCCAGGCTGGCGCCCCACGTACATTTTCCGAAGCCAAGAAAGCCGCGTGGAAACTTTATGCACCGCAGTCCACGGAGTTTTACTGCGGCTGCAAGTACACCGGCAACAAGGTCGACCTGAAGGCTTGCGGCTATGTGCCGCGCAAGAACGCCAAGCGTGCATCGAGAATCGAATGGGAGCACATCGTGCCGGCCTGGCAGATCGGCCATCAGCGACAGTGCTGGCAGCAAGGCGGACGCAAAAATTGCACGCGTTACGATCCGGTTTATCAAAAGGCCGAAGCTGATTTGCACAATCTGGTGCCGAGCATTGGAGAGGTCAACGGTGACCGCAGCAACTTCAGCTACGGCTGGTTGCCGGTGCAGTCCGGTCAGTATGGCTCTTGCCTGACGCAGGTCGACTTCAAGGCCAAGAAGGTCATGCCCCGCCCTTCGATTCGCGGCATGATCGCCCGCACGTATTTTTATATGAGCAAACAATACGGACTGCGCCTATCGAAGCAGGATCGGCAGTTGTACGAAGCGTGGGACAAGACCTATCCAGTGCAGGACTGGGAACGTCAGCGCAACCAGAGCGTGGCGTGCGTAATGGGGCGCGGCAACGAGTTTGTCGGCTCGGTAAATCTGAAAGCCTGCGGCTGATTGCAGTGGAAATAGAAAGGCCTCGAGCGTTATGCTCGAGGCCTTTTTAATGTCTGTTCAGCGTGTTTTGAAGGCGCTTCCCTTATGGCGTTAGGGGATGCTCGATCACCACCGATTCGATATTTTGTTTCTTGGCTTTTACCAGCGCTGCATCGACCTGCACCTTGCGCGCCTCGGCGTCAGCTTGGGAATTGAACGGACCGATCAGAATTCGTGTTTTACCGCTGCCGTCCTTGACGACCGTCGGAACGAAAGCGTGCTCGATCAACCAGCCGCTCAGGTCACTGACGGCCTGAGGAGTCTCGCCACGCACTTCCAGATCCCACTGAGGCGCAGCCGCCGCCGGCGCTGCCGCGACCTTCGTCTCAGGCTTCGGCGCATCTACATTCTTGCCTTCACCGCAGCCTGCCAATGCCAGTGCCGCTACCAGCCAAACCAATTTGCGCACAACGCTTCCCTCGGAATTCGTAAAGCGGCGATCTTATCATTCAAAAATACTTCGCGAGCCCCGCAAAATGGGCACAAAACAACGAGAATGATGATTGCAGCCTCTGTATAGTTACGCCCTGGGAATTAATGCCGCTTCTGCGCGTCAGAAAGAGGCACCCAAACCGTGAGACTTCGCACTAATCTATAGATACCACCGACCTCTGCACTGTCTGAATCAGGTGCCCTACAAAGCAATCAAGGAGAAGACCATGCTGATACTCACCCGCAAAGTCGGTGAAAGCATAAACATTGGTGATGACATCACGATCACCATCCTCGGAGTCAGCGGCCAACAAGTCCGCATCGGTATCAACGCTCCGAAAAACGTGGCAGTGCACCGTGAAGAAATTTACCAACGCATCCAGGCCGGCCTGACCGCTCCGGACAAGCCGCAAACGCCCTGAGCCACTTAGCATTACGGAGCCAGTCCTATTGCCGTCGCGCAAGACTGGCTAAAGATTCACGCGCCGTTTAGCCATCCGCATTTCACCCCGCTGGGCACGGCGCCTGAAGCATGCTGACTCCTTTCACTTGCCCCCTCCTTTCTTGCGCCGATATTACCTTTCACTCCTGGAGCTGGCTGTCGGACGTTTCCGATAGAGCACGGAGAATTTCGCCTTCTAAGCGAATATCACGCCACGCGCCATGCCTGTCGCCGCGACCATCATCAGGATCAGCAGCAGCGCTTCAACATGACTGATTCGCGCGTACAACTTCGCACGTCTGCTATCAAGCGCCACACCGCGCGAGGATGCGATGCGCCATTTGATCAGCGTGATCATCGGTGCAAGCTCCATCAGTAGTATCAGCAAGAACAGCGTCATCTTCAGATGAAACAGCGGCTGATGCAGGTAATAGTCAGAGCCTTTCTCGTAACCACCAAACGCACGCATCGCTCCGGTGATAAGCAGCGTCAAAGCTGAAAGCCCCCAAAGGTTATCCGCGAGCAGAACGCGCTTGACCTCTCCCGTGCCCGCCGAGAGCTTTCGCAAAGCTGTGCCGCGCGTCAGCGCCGCCCAGAAAGCCAAGGCAAACGCGAATAGATGAATAGCGGCCAGGACCCACTGACTCAGCATCGACGCACTCCTTTATAAAGAGTTGAAAATCGGCCAGTCAGTAGTAGACGAAAAAACCGCGCCTCGCTTGGAGGTGATGGAGAGACAGGCGCCCAAACGCCAAATCGCAGGCAAAAAAAATCCCAAGCAGCTGATGGAAGCTTGGGATTTAAAAATGCATAAACCGTGGTGGTGAACGCGGAACGGATGTTACTTAAATTCCCAACATACAACAAGGCTTTTTCGATAACCGGTTGGAGAAAAAGAGCTGTAAGCCTTTGGATATTCAGGTGTTTTCCACAACGAAATGGAAGAAGAACGCACCAAAATGGCGCTTGATCATTTTGCGCAAACAGTAATGAATGGAGCGCTGATCAGAGCGAAGCGGAAAAGACCGGGACAAGCGTTGCGCAAATCGCAGACAACAAAAAAGGGCCCACCTTTCGGTGAGCCCTTCCAGACCGCCCAGCAGAGCGGATTTTGTTTGGTAGGCGCGATTGGACTCGAACCAACGACCCCCACCATGTCAAGGTGGTGCTCTAACCAACTGAGCTACGTGCCTGCTGTGAGGCGGCATTCTACGGAATTCCGAAGGGGTGTCAACACCTTTTTTTCACCTAACCCTATGAATATGCAAAATATTTAATTTCGCCTCAGCGACGAAGAGTTTCCGGTGGCTGGCGGAGGTTTTTCAACTCGGGTAGGATCGACGCACTCGTAAAATATATTAAACAGAGGCGGCAGGATGGCGAACACCCAATACCCAGAGTCTTATTACGCTGCGTCGGCCAATGCCGTACCACCACGCCCTGTGCTGCAGGATGATGTGGAGACGGACGTCTGTGTGATCGGCGCCGGGTATACCGGGCTGTCGTCCGCCCTGTTCCTGTTGGAGAACGGTTTTCGCGTAACCGTGCTGGAAGCGGCGAAAGTCGGTTTTGGCGCCTCGGGCCGCAACGGCGGACAGATCGTCAACAGCTATAGCCGCGACATCGACGTCATTGAACGCACGGTCGGCCCCAAGCAGGCGCAACTGCTCGGCGAAATGGCCTTTGAAGGCGGCCGGATCATTCGCGAGCGCGTGGCCAGATACAACATCCAGTGCGACCTGAAGGACGGCGGTGTATTCGCCGCCCTTTCCGCCAAACAAATGGGGCACCTGGAATCGCAAAAGCGCCTGTGGGAACGCTTCGGCCACACCCAGCTGGAATTGATGGATCAACGCCGCATTCGCGAAGTGGTGGGTTGCGATCAGTACGTCGGTGGCATGCTCGATATGAGCGGCGGCCACATCCATCCGCTGAACCTGGCGCTCGGCGAAGCGGCGGCAGTCGAATCTCTCGGCGGCACCATCTATGAGCAATCTCCTGCCGTGCGCATCGAGCGCGGTGCCAATCCGGTTGTGCATACACCGCAGGGCAAGGTCAGGGCCAGGTTCATCATCGTCGCCGGCAACGCCTACCTCGGTAATCTGGTGCCGGAACTGGCGGCCAAATCGATGCCGTGCGGTACTCAGGTGATCACCACCGAGCCACTGGGCGATGAGCTGGCGAATGCGCTATTGCCGCAGGACTACTGCGTGGAGGACTGCAACTATCTGCTCGACTACTATCGCCTGACCGCCGACAAGCGCTTGATCTTCGGTGGCGGCGTCGTTTACGGCGCTCGCGATCCGGCGAACATCGAAGCGATCATCCGCCCGAAGATGCTCAAGGCTTTCCCGCAACTCAAGGACGTGAAGATCGACTACGCCTGGACCGGCAACTTCCTGCTGACCCTGTCGCGCTTGCCGCAGGTCGGGCGCCTGGGCGACAACATCTATTACTCGCAGGGCTGCAGCGGTCACGGCGTCACCTACACCCACCTGGCGGGCAAGGTCCTCGCCGAAGCGTTGCGCGGTCAGGCCGAGCGCTTCGATGCCTTTGCCGACCTGCCGCACTATCCCTTCCCCGGCGGGCAATTGCTGCGCACACCGTTTGCCGCGCTGGGTGCTTGGTATTACGGGCTGCGCGATAAGTACGGCCTATAAACATCATTGTGGCGAAGGGATTTATCCCCGTTGGGGGGGGTGCGCAGCGCCCCCTCTTGAGCAGGAGGGAACTGCTGCGCAGTCCAACGGGGATAAATCCCCTCGCCACAGTAGATTCAGCAAGGCTTAGGATCAGAGCTGATCCCGAGCGATCCCGCTACGAATCCGCAGGATATCCGCCAGCACCGCCAGCGCAATTTCCGCCGGGGTCTTGCTGCCAAGGTTGAGGCCGATCGGCGCATGAATCCGCGCCAGCTCTGCCTCACTCAAGCCACCAATGCGGCGTAAGCGCTCGAACCGTTTCTGCGACGTCTGCTGCGATCCCATCACACCGATGTAAAACGCCTCGGTGCGCACCGCTTCCATCATCGCCAGATCGTCGATGCGCGGATCATGGGTCAACGCCACTACCGCCGTATCGCGATGACAACCACCGTCGGCAATGAACACCGAAGGCAACTGTCGACGGATTTCCACGCTATTGAGCACCACGCCTTCAAGCACTTCATCACGCGGATCGCAGAGAATCACTTCGAAGCCAAGTCCTACCGCGAACTCGGCACAGGCCTGCGCCACACTGGAGTAGCCGGCGAGCAACAAACGCTGTGCTGCACCAATACGGATGCGCACCCGATCGATCTCACGCTCGATCCGCGCACCCTGCTCGCGATCAGCAAACAGAGCGCGCGCACCGCTGGCCAGATCGACTTCGCGAAGCAGACGACGCTGACCCAGCAGCGCTGATTCCAGTTCACGCAGATGCGCCTGCACCGCGCAGTCGGCGTCAAGTTTCTCCACCAACACATCGAGAATGCCACCGCAAGGCAGACTGACCCGCGAGCGCGGATCATCGCCTTCGCCGTAACGCACGACGCTTACTGCTTCGAGAAACGCACCTTCGGCAACGCGCTCAAGAAAATCCTCCTCGACGCAACCGCCCGACAGCGAACCGATCCACTGCCCGCCTTCGTTCACCGCGAGCAGCGAACCCGGCGCGCGCGGTGCCGAGCCGTAAGTGGTCAGCACCGTGCACAGCCAGATTCGCTGCCCGGCCACCGACCATTTCAGCGCCCTACGCACCACTTGCAGATCGAGATGCTGCATATCAGTGGGCCTTGTGCTCGACGCTCGGCGCGTCGGCTTGCAGCTTCTGCACTTCGCTCACCGCCAGCTCAGCGCCCTGCCCGCCCCAACCCTGACGCAGGTAGTTGAGCAGATCAGTCAATTGCTCAGGACTGAGCTTTTCAGCAAAACCCGGCATCGGCTGCATGTGCTCGAACCCGGAGAACTTCTGTTCGCCGATGCCGTCCTCGATCACTCGCAACAGATTGCGCGGATCTTCCAGACGCAACGTCGTGTTGCCACGCATGGCCACTGCAATGTGCGGTTTGCCTTCACCGCCAACCGCGTGACAACCGGCGCAGACGTTCAGATATTCCTGACGGCCGCGCTGGGCACTCGCGCTGAGCTTGTCCAGCGGTACTTCGACGAGCTCTTTGGCTGGTGGCGGTTGCTCGCCGAGAAGGAATGTCGCCATTGCTGCCAGATCAGCATCGCTCAGACCTTGAGTGCTGTTGTGAAACACCGGGAACATTTCGTTGAACATCGTTCCTTGCGCGCTCATGCCATGCTTCAGAAACGTGCTCAGATCCTGCTGATTCCAGCCGCGCGCGGCCAGGTCGGTGGCCAGCAGGCTCGGTGCCAGATAACCATTGAGAATGCCGCCGGTCATGCGCTTGTCCATTTGCATCGCGCCGGGCAGGCCGCGTGGCGTATGGCATTCGCCGCAGTGACCGAGAACGTCGACCATGTACTGGCCGCGCTTCCACTCCTCACTTTTGCCTTCGGCCGGCTCCAGCTTGACGTCTTTGCCGTAGACCATGTTCCAGCCGGTCAGGCCCAGACGCACGTTGAACGGAAAGCTCAGGCTGGTCACCGGCGCGGCGCGTTCGATCGGCTCGATGGTTTTCAGATACGCGTGAATCGCATCGGAATCGGCGCGCGGCATCAGGTGATACGAGGTGTACGGCATCGCCGGATACAGATTCGCACCGTCGCGCCGCTTGCCTTCGGTCAACGCAGCGAAGAACTCATCATCGCTGTACAGACCGATGCCGTGCTCTTTGCTCGGGGTGATGTTGGTGCCGTAGATCGTGCCAAATGGCGAGACGATCGGCAGGCCGCCGGCATAGGGCGCGCCACCCGGTGCGGTGTGGCAGGCCATGCAGTCAGCGGCGCGGGCGAGGTATTCGCCGCGCTTGATCTGATCGTCGGCGTGGGCCGCCATAAGCGGCGCAGCCAGTCCGACCGCGAGGGCCAAGCGGGTCAGTAAACGCTTCATGCTCAACCCTCCTTGACCAGACCAAGATCGGTCAGCACGTTGCGCGTGGCGTTGTAATAACGCACGTAGCCGGTGCAGCGGCAGACGTGATGGCCGAGGCTGTCCTCGATCACCTGTTCCAGCTGACTTTTGACGATCGGCTGGCGCTGCAGCTTCTCGACCAACACGGTGGCGGCGTTGACGAAGCCTGGCGCGCAGTAGCTGCACTGGAAGGCGAACTCGTCGACAAAGCGCTGCTGGATCGGATTGAGCTCGGTGACCTGGCCCTGCTCGTCGCGAGTGGCATGGCCTTCGATGGTGCGAACTTTCTTGCCCTCGAAGTAATGCGCACCGGTGATGCAGGTGCGCACTTCCTCGCTGGTGCCGTCGGGGTTATCGACGATCACCACACAGGCGTGGCAGATCCCCTGACCGCAGCCCAGCCGCGAGCCGGTGAGGTTTTTGTATTCGTGCAGGTAGTCGATCATCGGCAGGTCATCAGGGATGTCCACCGGGCCGACGGATTGACCATTGAGGGTCAGTTGAAGCGGACGGTTAGCCATTGAGGGCCTCCTTGATGCGCGCAGCGGTGATAGGCAAGTCACGAACACGTTTACCGATGGCGTGCGCCACGGCGTTACCGATGGCACCGACAATCGGGATCATCACCACTTCGGCGATGCCCTTGGACGGATCGCTCGGCGACAGCGGCGGCAGGATCTCCGCGGTCTGCTTCCACACCGCAACGTGACGCGCCATCGGCAGGCGGTAACGGTTGAAGTTCCAGTCACCCTCCCCCGGCCCGCCTTCGTACAACGGCATCTCTTCCATCAGCGCATGACCAATACCCATGGCGATACCGCCTTCGAGCTGGCCCTTGACCAACTCTTCAACCAGCACCCGACCACACTCGATCCACGAATGGTGGTTGAGCACCTGAACTTCCGCCGAGCCTTTATTGACCTTCAACTCGACCAGCGTCGCGACCGGGCTGTAATAGGTCACGGCAGCGTTGTTCAACTGCACTACCGGGTAGTTGACGTTCTGCCGATCAAGCAAGTGGAAGCCGGCGCTGTTCATCTGCGCTTTCTTTGCTTGCGGCGCGCCATCGCCGTATTTCACCGCCAGACCGTCGAGCGGCAAGCGCTCGCGCACACCGTCGATGCTGTATTCGGCTTCGGCCCAGCTCCAACGGTTGAAACCGTGCACCGTGGCACCCGTCACCAGACCGCGTTCGTGGGCGCGCTTGGCCAGTTCTTCGAAACTCAGCGGCTGCATGCCGTTGGCGGTCAGCTTGCCATCGACCCAATGCGCATCTTCGCGACGCACCACATAAGGGTTGGCCTGGCCGCCGTACGGACCCTGACGCCAGATCTCCAGCGCCGCGGGCCACAAGCCGTGGTTGAACAGCACCCGCGCCGCTTCACGGGTCGCGTGGCTGAAGTAATAGGCGGAGTTGGTCGCCGAAGACGCCGACGCCAACTTGCCGACCCAGCGCGGATTGCGCAGCAGATTGTCCTGCTCGGCCTGACTCATGATGTACGGGTTGCCGCTGGTGATCAGCTGCATTTCCTGCCACTCGGTTTCTCCGGTCTTCACATCATGCGCCGGGCTGCCGAGGAAATCGGCGACGACCAAGGCTTGCGAAGTGGACATGCCGGTGCCGATTTCGATACCGATGTGGCGCAGGGTGATGCGCCCGTCAGCGGTGAATTCGATGCTGGCCATCGGCGCTTCGGAGCCGGTGCCGAAGTCTTTCTGGCAGATGGCGAAACCGACGCCGTACCAGTTATCCGGGTCTGCCGCTTCACGTTGCTGCTTGATCGTGTCGCGATTTTTCCAGACTTCGTGCACCGAGGCCTTGTCGAGAATTTCGTGCAGGCGCAGTGCACCGGCCGGGATTGCACCCTGGGTGTTTTTCATGCCGGAGCGCAGGGCATTCCTGCGGCGCAAATCGATGGCGTCGACACCCAGGCGATTGGCGATCTCGTCGACCATCATTTCGGTCGCCGCCATGCTTTGCAGAGTGCCGTAACCGCGCATCGAACCCGCCTCGACCGCGCGCGAGTGATACGCGGTGACCTGCAGATCGTTCTGCGGCATGTAGTAGATCGACTGCGCTGCGGTGGCGCCAACCGCCGCCACCGATGGGCTGTAGTTGACCCGACCGCCGCCGTCGACGCTCATTTCCGCGCGGAAAATCTTGAAGGTGTAGTCATTCTTGTCCACGGCCAACTGGTAGCGGATGTCGAACGGGTGACGCTTGATGCCGCTCTGGAACTGCTCGTAGCGGTCGTTGGCCAGACGCACCGGCATACCGGCGCCGTACAGCGCAGCCAGGGCTGCGTAGTAGACAAAAATGTTGTGGTCTTTCGAGCCATAGCCGACGGTATAGCCCGGGTGCATGTTCAGATTGGCCAGGCCGAAACGCGACGGCCCGATCATCTTCGCGGTCTCGGTCGCGACTTCCAGCGGGCATTGCGTCGCCACGACGAAATGCAGAGTTTTGGTTTTCGGGTCGTACCAGCCGTTGCCGTTGTCTGGCTCGAGGGCGGCCGGTTCGATCGACGGCGTCTTGTAGCGCTCATCGAACACCAGCCAGTTGTCCGGCGGCGTGTCGATTTCCTGCTTCATGCGGTCGGCGTAGAACAGGCCGCGCTCGGTGAGGTTGCCATGCAGGTTCGGCGATGCATTCCACACTGGACGGCGGTTCTTCAGCATCGGGAACAGGATCGAATCCTTGAGGCTGGCGAACTCGTCTTCGTCCGCCGAGGTCGCGCCACCGACGCGCACGTAGCGGAAGCTGCCGTAGGGATCGCCTTCGTAGAACGGCACTTTGGCGCCGTAACGAATCGCTTTGTCATTGAATTTGAGTTGATTCTTGGCCTGACGGAAACGCTCGAAATCGTTCCAGATCAGAATCGCTACCGGGTGCCCGATGAACATCGGCACTTTGCCTTCCGGCAGCAATGGATCAGGCGCGTGCTCTTCGGGGAAGACGATACCGTCCTTGTCCAGATCGGCAGCGGTAACGATGCGGTCCGGCTGCAGATCAGCGCCGAGCCACGACAGGTCGTAACCTGCGTAGATACGGTCGGCCTTGATGGTTTTCAGCAGCATGGCGTGACCCTGTTGCTCAGGCCAGCCAGGCATGTCCTTGGCGCGGATGTCGCGGGCAAACACCTTGCTGCCGCAGACCTTGGACAAGGCATCGTTACGTTGCCGCGCCTTGCCGTTATTGCCGAGCCATTTCTCGGACGGCACGGTGACGCTGTTTTCCATCAAGGCAGCCAGCGCCTGACTGCTGAGCGGCGTAAGCGTAACGCTCACACCCGCCACCAGCCCGCCCTGGAGGAACGAGCGCCGGGATATTTCACGGTTGGACATGGATCATCCTCTGGGCGGTTATAGGTCCGCCCTTGTGGTTATCTACTGGGGATCTCGAGTCGTGCAGAAGCTCTTTCTGGCGAAGCAAAGAGCTGTGTTGACAGTGCAAAGCTGACCGAAAGGTTAACTTTAAAGGTTTCTGCGCCCACAGCAAACAACCAATTACAAAAACCTGACTAAATAATCAAAAAAATCAATGCGACGTGGCACCGCAGGAGGCTTGCAGAGATTCTTGTAGGAGCTGTCGAGTGAAACGAGGCTGCGATCTTTTGATCTGGATTTTTTAAGAGCAAGATCAAAAGATCGCAGCGTGCCGCAGCTCCTACAGGAGGATTTGCGCAGGAGTTCGAGAGGGGAATAGCCAAACTTCAGACACAAAAAACCCCGGTCTTTCGACCAGGGTCTTTGCTATCGATCCGATTCAGCCTACGACTGGTTTCGGCGCTTCAAGGCGTTCAGTGGTCCTTGAAACAGATATGGCGCAGCGGACGGGACTCGAACCCGCGACCCCCGGCGTGACAGGCCGGTATTCTAACCGACTGAACTACCGCTGCGTATCGCTTTGAGCTTGCGCTCAAGTAACTCGTGTTGATTACCGGCTTCGGTGCCTGGCAATCGCGAACCAGATCAATCTGACTCGTAAAATATGGCGCAGCGGACGGGACTCGAACCCGCGACCCCCGGCGTGACAGGCCGGTATTCTAACCGACTGAACTACCGCTGCGCGTCGGTGCAGGCACTTTCAGCCTACTCTCTTGCTTGCGCAAGCTTCTCGGGAGTGGTGGGTGATGACGGGATCGAACCGCCGACATTCTGCTTGTAAGGCAGACGCTCTCCCAGCTGAGCTAATCACCCGTTTGCATCTCCGAGGCCGCGAAATTTACGCAGGTGGCGAAGCTAAGTCAATAGCAGGATTGGAGTTTTTTTCAAAAACGGGTTTTAGCTGCAAGCTGCAAGCTGCAAGCTGCAAGAAAAAGCAGGATCACCTAAAGCAGGCACACCAGCGTCTTGCTTTAGCTTGCAGCTTGCAGCTGCCTTTCACTGCTCGTAGATCATTTTCTTGGTCATGCCGCCATCGACGACAAATTCCTGGCCGGTGACAAATCCGGCATTCCTCGACAGCAACCACGCCACCATCGCCGCCACGTCCTCGACAGTCCCTACCCTGCCCGCCGGATGCTGAGCATGATCGGCATCGGCCAAAGGTTCGGCGCGACGCACCGAGGGATCACGGGCATCAATCCAGCCAGGACTGACTGCGTTCACGCGGATTTCCGGTCCAAGGCTGATTGCCAGCGCATGGGTCAGCGCCAACAGCCCGCCCTTGCTCGCCGCATACGCCTCGGAGTCCGCCTCCGACTGTCGCGCGCGGGTCGAGGCCAGATTGACGATCGAACCGTTGTGCGCACGCAGATAAGGCGCACAGTGCTTGGCCAGCAACATCGGCCCGCTCAGATTCACCGCCAGCACCCGATTCCAATACGCCAGATCGAGGCTTTCCAAGGTGATGTTGTGCGGATCGGCGACCGCCGCGTTGCAGACCAATGCATCAAGGCGACCAAACTGCCCCAATACCTCGGCCACGCCCAGCGCGACCTGATTTTCGTCGGCGACGTCCATGGCGATGAACCAGGCGTTCTCGCCGAGCACCTTCGCCACTTTCGAACCACGCACCCGATCAAGATCGGTCAGCACCACCTGCCAGCCTTCGCTGATCAGCCAAGCGGCGATTCCGAGGCCAATACCGCGCGCAGCCCCAGTGACCAGCGCCACGCGGCCATGGGTGTTGGCCGCGGGTGTGGACAACTCGATCACAATGCCGCCAGACCGCGCGCCAGGTCAGCTTGCAGGTCAGCCACGTCTTCCAGACCGACCGCAATGCGGATCAGACTGTCACGAATGCCTGCCGCTTCACGCTCCTGGGGCGCCAGACGGCCGTGGGAGGTGGTGCTTGGATGGGTGATCGTGGTTTTGCTGTCGCCGAGGTTGGCGGTGATCGAAATCAACCGCGTGGCATCGATAAAGCGCCAGGCGCCTTCTTTGCCGCCCTTGACCTCGAAGCTGACCACCGCACCAAAACCCTTCTGCTGGCGCTGGGCCAACTCGTGCTGCGGATGGCTCTTCAGACCGGCGTAATGGACCTTCTCGATGCCGTCCTGCTGCTCCAGCCATTCGGCCAGCGCCTGAGCGTTCGCGCAATGCGCTTTCATGCGCAGGTTGAGGGTCTCGAGGCCTTTGAGGAAGATCCACGCGTTGAACGGGCTGAGGGTCGGCCCGGCGGTCCGCAGGAAACCCACCACTTCTTTCATCTGTTCACCGCGACCGGCGACAACGCCGCCCATGCAGCGACCCTGACCGTCGATGAACTTGGTCGCCGAGTGCACGACAATGTCCGCGCCGAGCTTCAGCGGCTGCTGCAACGCCGGGGTGCAGAAGCAGTTGTCGACCACCAGCTGCGCGCCCTTGGCATGAGCGATTTCAGCCAGGGCGGCGATATCCACCAGTTCGGCCAACGGATTGGACGGCGATTCGACAAAAAGCAGTTTGGTGTTGGATTTGATTGCCGCATCCCAGGCCGACAGATCGGCCAGCGGGACGTAATCGACTTCGACACCGAAGCGCTTGAAATACTTCTCGAAGAGGCTGATGGTCGAGCCGAACACGCTACGCGACACCAGCACGTGATCGCCAGCACTGCACAGGCTCATTACCACCGCCATGATCGCGGCCATGCCGGTGGCCGTGGCGACGGCCTGCTCGGCGCCTTCCAGCGCGGCGATGCGCTCTTCGAATGCGCGCACGGTCGGGTTGGTGTAACGCGAATAGACGTTGCCCGGCACTTCGCCGGCAAACCGCGCCGCCGCATCGGCAGCGGTGCGGAACACGTAACTGGAGGTGAAGAACATCGGGTCACCGTGTTCGCCTTCCGGCGTGCGGTGCTGACCGGCACGGACGGCCAGGGTATCGAACGCTACGCCTTGGAGGTCGCTGTCCAGCCGACCGGCATCCCATTCCTGACTCATGCTGTCTCTCCTTGCTGTGTTCTTGAAAAATGTCAGATACAAAACCGGCCCCTCAGGGCCGGTGGAAACTCAGTTGTTGTACAGATCGATGATCGCACTGACTGCCTGGGTCTTGACCTTCGAGGCATCGTTGCGCGCCTGTTCGATCTTGTTCAGGTAAGCCTCGTCGACGTCACCAGTCACGTACTTGCCGTCGAACACCGCGCAATCGAAGTGCTCGATCTTGATCTTGCCGCCGCCGACCGCTTCGATCAAGTCAGGCAGGTCCTGATAGATCAGCCAGTCTGCACCGATCAGGTCGGCCACGTCCTGAGTCGAACGGTTGTGCGCGATCAGTTCGTGAGCGCTCGGCATGTCGATACCGTAGACGTTCGGGAAGCGCACCGCAGGTGCCGCCGAGCAGAAGTAGACGTTTTTCGCGCCGGCTTCGCGGGCCATCTGGATGATCTGCTTGCAAGTGGTGCCGCGCACGATCGAGTCATCGACCAGCATCACGTTCTTGCCGCGGAATTCCAGCTCGATGGCGTTGAGCTTCTGGCGTACCGACTTCTTGCGCGCAGCCTGGCCCGGCATGATGAAGGTGCGACCGATGTAACGGTTCTTGACGAAACCTTCGCGGAATTTCACACCCAAGTGATTGGCCAGCTCCAGCGCGGCAGTACGGCTGGTGTCCGGAATCGGGATGACCACGTCGATGTCGTGCTCAGGGCGCTCGCGCAGGATCTTCTCGGCAAGCTTCTCGCCCATTCGCAGACGTGCCTTGTACACCGACACGCCGTCGATGATCGAGTCCGGACGCGCCAGGTAGACGTGTTCGAAAATGCACGGGGTCAGCGACGGGTTGGTTGCGCACTGACGAGTGTGCAGCTTGCCATCTTCAGTGATGTAAACCGCTTCGCCCGGCGCGAGGTCGCGAATCAGGGTGAAACCGAGCACGTCCAGAGAAACGCTTTCCGAGGCGATCATGTACTCGACGCCTTCGTCAGTGTGACGCTGGCCGAACACGATCGGGCGAATGCCGTGCGGGTCGCGGAAACCAACGATGCCGTAGCCTGTGACCATCGCCACAACGGCGTAACCACCCACGCAGCGGTTGTGCACATCGGTCACAGCGGCGAACACGTCTTCTTCGGTCGGCTGCAGCTTGCCGCGCTGGGCCAGCTCGTGGGCGAACACGTTAAGCAGCACTTCCGAGTCGGAACTGGTGTTGACGTGACGCAGATCGGATTCGTAGATCTCTTTGGCCAACTGTTCAACGTTGGTCAGGTTACCGTTGTGCGCCAGGGTGATGCCGTACGGCGAGTTGACGTAGAACGGCTGGGCTTCGGCCGACGTCGAGCTGCCGGCAGTCGGGTAACGGACGTGGCCGATCCCCATGTGGCCGACCAGACGCTGCATGTGACGCTGCTGGAACACGTCACGCACCAGGCCATTATCCTTGCGCAGGAACAACCGGCCATCATGGCTGGTCACGATACCGGCAGCGTCCTGGCCGCGGTGCTGGAGCACGGTTAGCGCGTCATACAGCGCCTGATTGACGTTCGACTTACCGACGATACCGACGATGCCACACATGCGACGCAACCCCTACTTAATGGATCTGAACTGAACAGCACTCACTGAGGCGTTTTCGCCGTCGGCAAGAGCTGCTCCTTGAACGGAATTTCAGCGGGTACGCTGATTCCGCTGGCAAGCCACTGACTGCTCCACCCGAGTATCAGGTTTTTGGACCAGTCGGCGACCAATAGAAACTTGGGCACGAGCTGTGATTCTTTCCACCACCCGTCCTGCTGTACCGGCCCCAGGCTCAACAGCCCGACCGCCACGACCACCAGTAACACGCCACGCGCTGCGCCGAAGGCCATGCCGAGGAATCGATCGGTCCCGGACAACCCGGTAACGCGAACCAACTCGCCGATAAGATAATTGATCATTGCGCCCACGATCAGTGTGGCGACAAACATGATGGCACAGCCCGCGATCACGCGAGCCGATGGGGTTTCGATGTATCCGGCGAGGTACTCGGACAGTGAGCCACCAAACATCCAGGCAACCGCTCCTGCGATGATCCAGGTCAGCAGCGATAACGCTTCCTTTACGAAGCCGCGGCTCAGACTGATCAATGCGGAGATGGCGATGATTGCAACGATCGCCCAGTCAACCCAGGTAAATGGCACAGTGCAGCCTACAGACGGATAAGGCGGCGCATTTTAGCAGAGCGCATGGCTGTCGGTAAGCTGCGATTGTCAGTGCTTTTCAATCGAGGTGATAGATTTCAGCCACGTTCAGGCTGAAAACGGACAACGAAGCCCTTGAGGTTCTGCTGACGACTCAGCAGATCACGCAGACGGTCGGCTTCGGCACGCTCGATCAGCGGACCGACGAACACCCGATTCTTGCCATCGGCCGAACGAATGTAGGCGTTATAACCCTGGCTGCGCAGGTTCTTCTGCAGGCTCTCGGCGCTGGCACGGCTCGACAGGCTGGCAAGTTGCACTGACCAGCTCACCGACAGACCGTTGGCATCGACGCGGCTCTGCGTGGTGTCAGGCTTGCTGGTTGCGGAGGTGATTGGCTGAGCCGGCGCCGGAATCGGCTTGGCCACCGGTGGCGGCGTTGCCGGGCGGGCAATCTGCGCCGGGATGGTCGGTGCCGGGGCGGCCGGAGCAGCAGCCGGAGCAGCAGGCACCACTTCTTCAGCGACCTCTTCGTCCGTTGGCACCGGCTCTTGTGGCAAAGCCTGGGGCTCAGGCACGGCGACCGGGTCCATTTGCACCTGCGGCATGGCCGAAGGCTGAGGCGCAGCCGGGGCCTCGACGGTCACCTGACGCTGCTCATCCTGACGGGAAAACAGCATCGGCAGGAAGATCACCGCCAGCGCCACCAGCACCAGCGCGCCAACCATGCGCTGCTTGTACGCTTTATCCAGCAAAGCCATTTGCCGCTTCCTCCGTGGAGCGCCGGGCCAGCCATTCAAGGGCCTCGGCGACACAATAAAATGATCCGAACAACAGAATCTCGTCGTCGCTGGTTGCCTCAGCGCACTGCCCTTCCAGAGCGGCCGCAACGCTGGCATAGGACGTAACCGAAGCACCAAGGTTCTGCAGCGCTGCCTCAAGCTCAGCTACGGGACGCGCACGCCGCGAATCCAGCGGCGCGACAGCCCAATGCGCGACACTAGCATTCAATTCGCCAGCAACACCATCGAGATCCTTGTCCGCCAGCAACCCGAACACCGCCAGACGCTTGCCAACCGGCGGCCGCGCAGCCAGACGTCGCGCGAGATATTCAGCGGCATGCGGATTGTGACCGACATCCAGCAACAGGTTCAGGCGCTTGCCGTTCCATTCGAACGAACGACGATCGAGGCGCCCGACCACGCGCGTCGCCTGCAACGCTGCGACAATCTGTTCGGCATTCCACGGCAAACCTGTCAGCAGATAGGCTTGCAGCGCCAGCGCGGCGTTTTCCATTGGCAGATCGAGCAGCGGCAAGTCGCGCAACTCGACCACTTGGCGTAGGGCATCGGTGCCGCGCCACTGCCAATGCTGCTCGGTGATGCCAAGATCGAAATCGCGTCCACGCAGGAAGAACGGGCAAGCCAGTTCGTGCGCCTTGTCGAGCAGTGGTTGCGGAGGATTCAGGTCGCCACACAGAGCAGGCTTGCCCTGGCGGAAAATTCCAGCCTTCTCGTAGGCTACGGATTCGCGGGTATCGCCCAGATAATCGGCGTGATCGACACCGATGCTGGTGACCAGCGCGATGTCGGCATCCACCACATTGACGGTATCCAGACGCCCGCCCAATCCCACTTCTAGCACCACAGCATCAAGCGCGGACTGTTGGAACAGCCAGAACGCCGCCAGGGTGCCCATTTCGAAGTAAGTCAGGGAAGTCTCGCCGCGGCCCGCCTCAACCGCAGCAAAGGCTTCGCACAGCTGGGCGTCAGTGGCTTCGACGCCATTGAGTTGCACCCGCTCGTTATAACGCAGCAGGTGCGGAGAATTGTAGACGCCAACGTTCAGGCCCTGCGCACGCAGCAAAGAAGCCACGAACGCGCAGGTCGAACCCTTGCCGTTTGTGCCGGTGACCGTGATCACCCGAGGCGCCGGCTGGCCCAGCCCCATGCGGGACGCTACCTGTTGCGAACGCTCCAGGCCCATGTCGATGGCCGACGGATGCAACTGCTCGAGGTAGGCGAGCCATTCACCAAGGGTGCGCTGGGTCATACGTTGGCAGGCACCGGCGGCACCACGATTGGCTCGATCGGCGCGGCGACGAACTTCGGCGTCGGCTTGCCAGTCATCTGTGCCAGCAGGTTACCCAGACGCGGACGCAGCTCCTGACGGTGGATGATCATGTCGATGGCGCCGTGTTCCAGCAGGAACTCGCTGCGCTGGAAGCCTTCCGGCAGTTTTTCGCGCACGGTCTGCTCGATTACCCGCGGACCGGCGAAGCCGATCAGGGCCTTCGGTTCGCCAACGATGACGTCACCGAGCATCGCCAGACTGGCGGAAACGCCGCCGTAAACCGGGTCGGTCAGTACGGAGATGAACGGAATGCCTTCTTCACGCAGGCGCGCCAGCACGGCCGAGGTCTTGGCCATCTGCATCAGCGAGATCAGCGCTTCCTGCATGCGTGCACCACCGGAGGCGGCGAAGCAGATCATCGGGCAGCGGTTTTCCAGTGCGTAGTTGGCAGCGCGAACGAAGCGCTCACCGACGATGGCGCCCATGGAACCGCCCATGAAGTTGAATTCGAATGCGGAAACCACTACCGGCATGCCCAGCAAGGTACCGCTGACCGAGATCAGCGCATCTTTCTCGCCGGTCTGCTTCTGCGCAGCGACCAGGCGGTCCTTGTACTTCTTGCCGTCGCGGAATTTCAGACGGTCAACCGGCTCCAGGTCAGCACCCAGTTCATTGCGGCCTTCCGGGTCGAGGAAGATGTCGATGCGCGCACGTGCGCCGATGCGCATGTGGTGGTTGCACTTGGGGCAAACATCCAGGGTCTTTTCCAGCTCCGGACGGTACAACACCGCCTCGCAGGACGGGCATTTGTGCCACAGACCTTCAGGCACCGAGCTCTTCTTGACCTCCGAGCGCATGATCGAAGGGATCAGTTTGTCTACTAACCAGTTGCTCATGCTTTCTTTCTCCAGTACCGGCGGCCCGAACGCTCTGGTTCGCAGCCCCGCGTATGCCCTTGAGCTAAATTCATGTGTGTGGCGATGGTTGGTGAAGAGTCGCGGTCAGCGCGGAACATGACCTGCGTACGATTCAGCAACCCTCAGCCGCGCCTGCTTTGTGCAAGTGCATTGATGGACGGCGGCAGACTGCCAGCCGTCACATCGACGATGTATTGCCGCGCACCGCGTTGATGAATGCGCGAATCTTGTGGTGATCCTTGATGCCTTTGCTCGCCTCTACTCCGCCGCTGACATCCACCGCGTAGGGCTTGACCCGCGCTACCGCGTCGGCAACGTTCTCCGGCGTCAGGCCGCCGGCCAGAATCAGCGGTTTGCTCAAATGTTGCGGAATCAGTGACCAGTCAAACGCCTCGCCGGTTCCGCCAGGCACCCCTTCGACATACGTGTCGAGCAGTATGCCACTGGCGCCGGGAAAGGCATCGCACGCAGCGGCAATGTCATCGCCGGCCTTGACCCGCAGCGCTTTGATGTACGGACGATGCCAGCCTTCGCACTCCTGCGCGCTTTCGTCGCCATGGAATTGCAGCAGATCAAGCGGCACCGCATCGAGGATTTCTCCCAGCTCGCAACGACTGGCGTTGACGAACAGCCCCACGGTGGTGACGAACGGCGGCAACGCCTTGATGATCGCCCTTGCCTGCTGCACATTCACTGCACGCGGGCTCTTGGCGTAAAACACCAGACCGATCGCATCGGCACCGGCTTCGACGGCGGCCAGTGCATCTTCGATGCGGGTAATGCCACAGATCTTGCTGCGAACAGCTGACATGTCAGGAAAACCTCAAGGCAAAATCCGAAAACGTCCCGGATGGTAACAAAAGCGTCCGAGGGCGTCAGCCGTCAAGTTCGGAGAAACCCGTAAGGAAATGTGGCCCGATAAAGCGCTCGGGCAACGGGAATTCGTCGTGATACTCGACCTGCACCAGATAGAGCCCATATGGATGCGCCGTCACCCCGCCGGAGCGACGCTCGCGACTCTCCAGCACTTCTTTCATCCACTCCACCGGGCGCTCCCCGGCACCGATGGTCATCAGCACACCGGCAATATTGCGCACCATGTGATGCAGGAAGGCATTGGCCCGAATGTCGAGCACGATCATCTTGCCGTGACGAGTCACGCGCAGGTGATGCATCTTCTTGATCGGCGACTTGGCCTGGCACTGACCGGCCCGGAACGCGCTGAAATCGTGAGTACCGATCAGGTACTGCGCGGCCTCGGCCATGCGCTCGGCGTCGAGCGGGCGGTGATTCCAGGTGATCTCTTCATTGAGGTGCGCCGGGCGAATCTGATCGTTGTAGATCACATAGCGATAACGCCGGGCGATGGCTTTGAAGCGCGCGTGAAAATGTGCCGGCATGACCCTGGCCCAACTGACACTGATGTCGTGGGGCAGATTGATGTTGGCGCCCATGACCCAGGCTTTCAGCGAGCGATCAACTTGAGTGTCAAAGTGCACCACTTGGCCGCAGGCATGCACGCCTGCGTCGGTACGTCCGGCGCATTGCAGGGAAACCGGCGAATTGGCGACTTTCGACAGGGCCTTTTCAAGCTCTTCCTGCACCGTCGCCACACCGGTCAACTGACGCTGCCAGCCGCTGTAGCGCGAGCCTTTGTACTCAACGCCCAGGGCGACGCGGTAAAAGCCGTCGGGCGCCATTTCAGCGACCGGGTTATCTATGTTTGCCAAGGTGGGACAGCCTGCTGATTTGCAAAGGCGGGCATTATAAGGCGGTGGGCCGGGGATGCCAGAGTTCTCTATCGGCAGTACCGCCCTCTTCGCGAGCAGGCTCGCTCCCACATTTGCAATGCGCCCCCCTGTGGGAGCGAGCCTGCTCGCGAAAGCAATCGCTCAGACACCGCCGAATCCGGCACCAACAAAAACGGCAGCCCCACCGGGCTGCCGCTCGTTGTTTTCCGCTGAACTTACACCAGGTTGGAAAGCATTTCCTTGGCTTCGCCCCGCTGCTTCTCGTCACCCTCGGTCAACACTTCGTTGAGGATGTCACGGGCACCGTCGGCGTCGCCCATGTCGATGTAGGCCTGGGCCAGATCGAGTTTGGTCGCCGCTTCGTCGGTGCCGGCGAGGAAGTCGAAATCGTCTTCGCCCAGATCGTCACCCATCGCGGCGTCCGCTTCGGTGAAGCTCGGTTCGGCCATGCTCTGCGACAGGCGATCCAGCTCGGCATTGACGTCGTCCAGCTCGGCCGCGAAGGCATCCGGCTCAGCAGCCGGGTTGCTGTCCATTTCGTCCGCCAGCGACAGGTCGAAATCGGCTGGCAGCTCCAGATCGTCCTGCGGCACGTCAGCAACTACCGGTGTCTCGACCGGCGGCAAGTCCTTCCCCCCGTCGTCCAGATCCAGCAGGAAGTCATCTTCAGCCAACGTGGCCGGCGATGGTTCGGCGCCCAGATCCATATCCAGATCGAAGTCCGACAGATCGTCGAGATTGTCTTTCATCTCGGTTTGTTCTTGCAGCACTGAAGCGAAGCTCAGGTCGTCTTCGGCCGGAAACGCGTCGAGCTCGACAGGCGCTTCTGGCTCGGCCACTGGCGCAGGATCGACCGGGGTGATGTTGTCGAGATCATCCAGGCTCAAATCGAACGCAGTGTCGAGGTCGTCAGCGGCAGCCTCGGGCGCTTGCGGCTCGTCTTGCAGCAATTCCTTGACGTACTGCGCGTCCAGTTCGGCAGCGACGGCGGCAGCTGCCAGCCCACCGGCAGCGACCACAGCCATGGCCGGGAAGCGGCTTTTCAGCGCTTCGACCTTGGCGAAGTTATCGCCATTGGCTACCAGCTGACGCTCTTGCGCTACGAACGCATCGCGATCGCCCTGCTGGCCGTAGACTTCCATCAGCTTCAGGCGCAGATCGCTGCGTTCCGGCTCAAGACTGACGCCCTCTTCCAGCAGCGCGGCGGCTTGATTGAGGCGACCGGCATTGATGTGCGATTGCGCTTTGTCGAGCACGTCATCGGAGCGCTCGCCGGCCGGTGCCACCAGAGGTGCGGCAATCGGCGCAGCCATTACCACCGGAGTGACGACCGGTGCAGGGGCTGGCGCAGGTGCCGGAGCTGGCGTGTTGAGTTTGACGCTGGCCGCTGGGGTTTCGAGGCCAGAGAAGCTGCTTTCCGGCAGATCCTGCTCAGCGGAGAACTCTTGCTCTTCAGCCAGAGCGCGGGCCATGCGCAGGTGCTTTTCGGCCTCCTGCTGGGCTTTGCGACGGCGCGCCAGCAGCAACAATAGAAGCAGGAGAACCACCGCACCGCCGCCGATCAGGCCGAGCAGGATCGGATTGGTCAGCAGTTCATTGAAGGCTTTGTCGTCATCGGCGGCAGCAGGCGGCGTGGTTTCAACCACTGGCTCGACGACCGGCTCAACCGGGGATTCCGCTGGCGGCGCGATGGCCGACTCTGGAGTCGGTGAAGCCGCTGCGGCGTCGGCCGGGGTGGCTGGCGGGGTCGCCGCCAGTTCGGCAGTGATCGCCGGCACCGGCGGTACAGCAGCAGTGGCGCCAGGCGCAGCGCCGGCACCAGCGCCGTCGGCCTGCATCTTCGCCAGTTGATTGTTCTTCAGCTCGATCAGCTTTTGCAGCTTGTCCAACTGGCTCTGCAGATCCGCCATGCGGCTTTTCAGTTCCTCATTGTCACGACGGGTCGTGTCGAGGTTTTCCTGAGTGATAGCCAGTTTGTTGCTCAGCGCCTTGGCGTCGCCGGCCGGGCCTTTCGCACCGGGCTTGGCGCTTTCCGCCGAGACCAGGCTCAGGTTGTCCTGAGCGTTGGCCGCTGTACCGGTATTGCCACGACCGCGATTGGTTGCATCCAACTGCTGCTGACCGGTGCCAGGCTTGGCCACGTAACGACGGCCCTGACGCCACGCTTCGTTCTGCGCCGCCACTTCAGCGATGGCTGCCGACTGCGGCAGCGCCGTGCTTTGTACCGGATCGGGCAGACGCAGCACCTGGCCGGTTTTCAGACGGTTGATGTTGCCGTCGATAAAGGCATTCGGATTGAGCGCCTGAATCGCCAGCATGGTCTGCTGCACCGAGCCACCGTTGCGCGCCTTCGCGGCGATTTCCCACAGGGTGTCGCGCGGCGTGGTGGTGTATTGATTGCGATGGGTGGCGCCAGTGGTTGGCGCGGTGATGGTCTGCGACGGCGCCGGCTGCGCGGCGGCGTCTGCGGTCTGCGGCGAGAACTTCGACGGATCGAGCAGCACGCTGTAATCACGCAGCAGGCGGCCATTGGGCCACATCACCTGCACGAGGAACTTCACCATCGGTTCCGACAGCGGTTGGCTCGAGGTCACGCGCAACACGCTTTTGCCGCTGGCGTTGAGTACCGGGGTGAACGTCAGATCATTGAGAAAGGCCTGCCGATCGACGCCAGCCTTGGCGAAGTCTTCAGGGGAAGCCAGGCTCGGCACCACCTCGGCGGCGGTGAGATCCTTGACGTCGAGCAGCTCGATTTCAGCCACCAACGGCTGGTTCAGGGTCGACTTCAGGGTCAGCTCCCCGAGCCCGAGGGCATGCGCCATACCGGAGGACAGCGCCGAGGCGGCCGCTATTGCTAACACCAGTTTGCGAACTTGAACCATAGCCTCATCCTTTGTTTGAACGTTCCTCGGCCAGCGAGAAGCTTTTGAATACCGCTGCCGTAAGGCATTGCACGCGACGACGGGGGTCGCCGCGCGCGATCATTTCGGTGCTGCCCCGGAAAGTCCCGGAGGGTGACTCGTCATCGACGCGCTTCGGGCAAGCATAGCGCTCACCTAGAATCAGTCGACAAATTGTTGCCAAGTATCTTTTACAGCAGGTCTTTTATCAACAACTCAGCCAGTTGCACGGCATTGAGCGCCGCGCCTTTGCGTACGTTATCTGACGTCAGCCAAAGATTTAGTTCCGCCGGGTCGTCGACACCACTGCGCACGCGGCCGACATAGACCACGTCCTGCCCCACCGCATCGCCGACCGCGGTCGGATAATCGCCGGCCTCGACCAGCTCGATGCCCGGTGCAGCCTCGAGCGCGGCGTTGACCTTTTTCAGGTCAACAGCGCTGCCTGACTGCAAGGTCACGCTAAAGCTATCGCCAAAAAACACCGGGGCTTGAACGCAAGTGGCAGAAATCTTCAATAAAGGTTTTGCCAGCACCTGGCGCAGCTCGCGTACCAGACGTTTTTCCAGCAGCGTGTGACCCTGAGCATCAGGCGTACCAACTTGTGCCAGCAGGTTGAACGCCATCTGCCGGTCGAAGAACGTCGGTTCCAGCGGACGCATGTTGAGCAGCTCGGCGGTCTGCCGCGCGAGCTCGGTGACCGCTTCGCGACCTTGCGCAGAAACGGCCAGGTTGGCGGTGACGTTGACGTATTGCAGATCGAGCAGATCAAGCAACGGCGCCAGCACCACGGCAAGCGTAGTGGCCGACGGGCTTGGGCTGCTGACCTGGAACGGGCTTTTCAGACTGGCGAGAATATCGGCATTGGCCTCGGGCACCACTTGTGGCGCCTGCTCCGCAGGCAACGCGCCGGATAAATCGATCAGAGAGCAACCGGCAGCGTGGGCGCGAGCGGCGTAGCTCAGCGACACCGCAGCGCCGGCGGCGAAGAACACCAGTCTGACCTTGCTGAAATCGAACTCGTCGACCTCGCGCACGCGGACGTTTTTGTTGCGGAACAGCACCGAGCTGCCGGCCGACTCACTGCTGGCCAGCAGGTGCAGATTGCCGACCGGGAAGTCGCGTTCTTCGAGAATCTGTACGAGGGTTTCGCCGACAGTACCGGTGGCGCCGATAACGGCGATATCGAAAGTCTGGGTCATGGAGCTACCTCTGGCAAAACGGGGGGAGCGGCACTTTACCGGGTGGGTGGCGCACAGGCAATTTCTGCCCGTACCGATCGTTCCCACGCTCTGCGTGGGAATGTCTCAACGGACGCTCCGCGTTCTGCTTTGGAAGGGACGCAGAGCGTCCCGGGATGCATTCCCACGCGGAGCATGGGAACGATCATTGCGCATAAAAAAACCCGCACCTCTCACAAGGCACGGGCTTCTTCATTGCTTCAAGCGATCAACGCTCCAGCAGGATCCGCAGCATGCGGCGCAGCGGTTCGGCCGCACCCCACAGCAGCTGGTCGCCGACGGTGAAGGCGCCGACGAATTGCGAACCCATGTTCAGCTTGCGCAGACGACCGACCGGTACATTCAGGGTGCCGGTGACCTTGGTCGGGCTCAGCTCCTGCATGCTGATGTCGCGGTTGTTCGGCACCAGTTTGACCCAAGGGTTGTGCTGGCTGATCAGCCCTTCGATATCGGCGATCGGTACGTCTTTGTTCAGCTTGATGGTCAGCGCCTGGCTGTGGCAGCGCATGGCGCCGATGCGCACGCAGATGCCGTCGACCGGGATCGGGCTCTTGAAGCGACCGAGGATCTTGTTGGTCTCGGCCTGGGCCTTCCACTCTTCGCGGCTCTGGCCGTTCGGCAGTTCCTTGTCGATCCACGGGATCAGACTGCCGGCCAGTGGTACACCGAAGTTTTCGGTCGGGTACGCTTCGCTGCGCATGGCCTCGGCCACGCGACGGTCGATGTCGAGGATCGCGCTCGCCGGGTCGGCCAGTTGATCGGCGACAGCGGCGTGGGTCGCGCCCATCTGCTTGATCAGTTCACGCATGTTCTGCGCGCCGGCGCCGGAGGCCGCCTGATAGGTCATGGCGCTCATCCACTCGACCAGACCGGCCTCGAACAGACCGCCCAGGCCCATCAGCATAAGGCTGACGGTGCAGTTGCCGCCGATGTAGTTCTTGGTGCCCGCGTCCAGCTGCTGGTCGATGACCTTGCGGTTGACCGGGTCGAGAATGATCACCGCGTCATCGTTCATGCGCAGGCTCGACGCCGCGTCGATCCAGTAACCCTGCCAGCCGGCTTCGCGCAGCTTGGGGAATACTTCGCTGGTGTAGTCGCCGCCCTGGCAGGTCAGGATCACGTCGAGGGTCTTCAGCTCGTCAATGCTGTAAGCGTCCTTGAGCGGAGCAATGTCCTTGCCCACGGACGGGCCTTGGCCACCGACATTGGACGTGGTGAAAAACACCGGCTCGATAAGATCGAAATCCTGCTCTTCCAGCATCCGCTGCATGAGCACGGAACCGACCATCCCGCGCCAACCGATCAGACCTACACGTTTCATCGCAACTACACCTTCTTGAAAAGTGGGCCGCTGCTTTGTATTGAATTTTGCAGCGGGCCCGAGAGATTACAGATTCCGCAGCGCGGCGACTACTGCGTCGCCCATTTCCTGCGTACCGACTTTGGTACAACCGGCCGAGTGGATGTCACCGGTGCGCAAGCCCTGATCGAGCACGACGCTGACGGCTTTTTCGATGGCATCAGCGGCGTCGTGCAGATTGAAGCTGTAACGCAGCATCATCGATACCGACAGGATCGTCGCCAGCGGGTTTGCAATGCCTTTGCCAGCGATGTCCGGCGCCGAACCGTGGCACGGCTCGTACATGCCCTTGTTGTTGGAGTCCAGCGAGGCCGACGGCAGCATGCCGATCGAACCGGTGAGCATCGACGCTTCGTCGGAGAGGATGTCGCCGAACATGTTGTCGGTGACGATCACGTCGAACTGCTTGGGTGCGCGCACCAGTTGCATGGCGGCGTTGTCGACGTACATGTGGCTCAGTTCGACTTCCGGGTAATCCTTGGCCACCTGCTCGACCACTTCACGCCACAACTGGCTGGATGCCAGGACGTTGGCCTTGTCCACCGAGCAGAGCTTCTTGCCACGAACCATGGCCATGTCGAAACCGACACGGGCGATGCGGCGGATTTCGCTTTCGCTGTACGGCAGGGTGTCGTAGGACTGACGCTCGCCATTGTCCAGCGTACGGGTACCACGCGGCGCGCCGAAGTAAATGCCGCCGGTCAGCTCACGGACGATGAGGATGTCCAGACCGGCAACGATTTCCGGTTTCAGGCTCGACGCGTCGGCCAGTTGCGGATAGAGGATCGCCGGGCGCAGGTTGCCGAACAGGCCCAGTTGCGCACGGATTTTCAGCAGACCGCGTTCAGGGCGGATATCACGCTCGATGGTGTCCCATTTCGGCCCACCGACAGCGCCCAGCAGCACGGCGTCGGCAGCGCGGGCGCGATCAAGGGTTTCGTCGGCCAGCGGCACGCCATGCTTGTCGATGGCCGCGCCACCGATCACGTCGTGGCTCAGCTCGAAGCCCAGGCTGTACTTGTCATTGGCCAATTCCAGCACCTTGACCGCTTCGGCCATGATTTCCGGACCAATACCGTCACCCGGGAGAATCAGAATCTGCTTGCTCATGCTTTCCTCGTGTCTTCAAGCGGTGCGCCAGTGAACGGCGCGCCGGGAAAAATTCTTATCGCTCGGCCATCAGTACGATCACATCGGTACTGAACGAGCCGTCGGCATCAATTTCGAAATATTCACCCACTTCGTTGCCCATCGACTGCTGCAACTGGCGGATCGCCGCGCGCATCACTTCAGGTGTGCGCATGCGCTCGACCCAACTGCTGTACTCCAGACGCAGGCGCTGACGCGTGGTACTGCGCATATGCAGACCGGCCTCGCTGACCTGGCGCAGCCACTCTGCGGCGGAGTAGTCGCGGACATGGCTGGTATCGCGCAGCACTTCGACGCTTTGCAGGTAAGTGTCGAACAACGGACTGCCCGGTGACAACACGTCAACGAAAGCCGCCACCCCGCCCGGCTTCAGCACCCGGCGCACTTCGCGCAAAGCCAGGCCGAGGTCGCTCCAGTGATGCGCCGAATACCGGCTAAACACAAAATCGAACTCGCCATCGGCGAACGGCAAGCGCTCGGCAGCGCCGTTGACGGTAATGATGTTGCTCAAGCCGCGATCGACGGCAGCGCCGGCAACCACATCAAGCATTTGCTGCGACAGGTCGTAAGCCACCACCTCCCTGACCAGCGGCGCCACATGAAAGCTGACATGACCGGCGCCACACCCCAGATCCAGCACCCGCGCACCACCCTGCCCGGCCAGTTCAGCCTGTAGCAGCGCGAATTCGCTGCCTTGGGCGTGAACCGCGCTGCTCAGGTAAGCGGCGGCCTGTTCGCCGAATTGCTTCTGGACGACCTGGGTGTGCTGGGCGGTGCTGGTCATGGATCACATCCTGTAAGCAGTGTTATTTGAAATACATTCCCTGTGGGAGCGAGCCTGCTCGCGAAGAGGCCCGCCCTGACTACATCAATCTCGAATCACGCGTCGCGAAACAACCACGGCTGGCTAACTCGATGCTTGGCCTCGAACGTCGCAATCGCATCGCCGTCCTGCAAGGTCAGACCGATATCGTCCAGACCATTGAGCAGGCAGTGCTTGCGAAACGCGTCGATCTCGAAGCTATACACCTTGCCATCCGGGCGGGTCACGGTCTGCGCTTGCAAGTCGATCTGCAATTGATAACCCGGCTCGGCTTCAACTTGCTTAAACAGTTCATCAACTTCTGCATCGCTGAGGATGATCGGCAGCAGGCCGTTCTTGAAACTGTTGTTGAAGAAGATGTCGGCGTAACTCGGCGCGATGATGCTGCGGAAACCGTACTCTTCCAGCGCCCACGGCGCGTGTTCACGGCTCGAGCCGCAGCCGAAGTTCTCGCGGGCGAGCAAAACGCTGGCGCCTTGATAACGCTCGGCGTTAAGCACGAAGTCCTTGTTCAGCGGGCGCTTGGAATTGTCCTGATACGGCTGGCCGACATCGAGGTAGCGCCACTCGTCGAACAGGTTCGGACCGAAACCGGTGCGCTTGATCGACTTCAAGAACTGCTTGGGAATGATCTGATCGGTGTCGACGTTGGCACGATCCAAAGGCGCGACAAGACCAGTGTGCTGGGTAAAAGCTTTCATGCTGCGCTCCTTTAAATCAATTCACGAACGTCGATGAAACGGCCGTTCACCGCTGCCGCCGCTGCCATGGCCGGGCTGACCAGGTGGGTACGGCCACCGGCGCCCTGACGGCCTTCGAAATTACGGTTGGACGTCGAGGCGCAATGCTCGCCGGACTCCAAACGGTCCGGGTTCATCGCCAGGCACATCGAGCAACCCGGCTCACGCCATTCGAAACCGGCCTCGAGGAAAATCTTGTCGAGGCCTTCGGCTTCGGCCTGCGCCTTGACCAGACCCGAGCCCGGCACGACGATCGCCTGCTTGATGGTCGAGGCCACCTTGCGGCCCTTGGCGATTACCGCAGCGGCGCGCAAGTCTTCGATGCGCGAGTTGGTGCAGGAACCGATGAATACGCGATCAAGCTGAATGTCGGTGATCGCCTGATTGGCGGTCAAACCCATGTATTTCAAGGCGCGGACGATCGAGTCGCGCTTAACCAGATCCATTTCCTTTGCCGGGTCCGGGACGTTCTGATCCACGGCCAAGACCATTTCAGGCGAAGTGCCCCAGCTGACTTGCGGCTTGATCTGCGCGGCGTCCAGCTCGACCACGGTATCGAATTTGGCATCGGCATCGGAAACCAGGTCTTTCCAGGCTTCGACGGCCATGTCCCACTGCTCGCCTTTCGGCGCGAATGGACGACCTTTGACGTAGTCGATGGTCTTCTGATCCGCCGCCACCAGGCCGACGCGGGCGCCGGCTTCGATGGACATGTTGCAGATGGTCATGCGGCCTTCAACGGACAGATCGCGGATCGCGCTGCCGGCAAATTCGATGGCGTGGCCGTTACCGCCGGCGGTGCCGATCTTGCCGATCACCGCAAGGACGATGTCCTTGGCGGTCACGCCGAACGGCAATTGGCCTTCGACGCGCACCAGCATGTTTTTCATTTTCTTGGCCACCAGGCACTGCGTGGCGAGGACGTGCTCGACCTCGGAGGTGCCGATGCCGTGGGCCAACGCACCGAATGCGCCGTGGGTCGAGGTGTGCGAGTCACCGCAGACCACGGTCATGCCCGGCAAGGTCGCGCCCTGCTCCGGACTGATCACGTGAACGATGCCCTGACGCACGTCGTTCATCTTGAACTCGACGATGCCGTATTCATCGCAGTTGTCGTCGAGGGTCTGCACCTGCAAACGCGAAACCTGATCGGCAATGGCTTCGATGCCGCCCTTACGCTCAGGGGTGGTCGGTACGTTGTGATCCGGGGTCGCAATGTTGGCATCGATGCGCCAAGGCTTGCGCCCGGCCAGACGCAGGCCTTCGAAAGCTTGCGGCGAAGTCACTTCGTGGATGATGTGACGATCGATGTAGATCAGCGCCGAGCCATCGTCGCGCTGCTTGACCAAATGCGAATCCCAGAGCTTGTCGTAGAGCGTTTTGCCGGCCATCAGACGGTTCCTCATCAGCTTGTTTCTATGCCCTGGGCTTATCAATAACCCTTTGGCTTGTGAGGCCGATCCTATGGGGTTAGATTAAATAACTCAAATTCATATTTTTTATGCTTTGGATAACCAACTGGAATGCGACATGGACTTGGCTAACCTCAACGCTTTTATTGCCATCGCCGAGACCGGCAGCTTCTCCGGCGCCGGCGAACGCCTTCATCTGACACAACCGGCGATCAGCAAGCGCATCGCCGGTCTTGAGCAGCAATTGAAGGTACGCCTGTTCGACCGCTTGGGCCGCGAAGTCGGCCTGACCGAGGCCGGTCGCGCCCTGCTGCCACGGGCTTATCAGATTCTCAACGTGCTCGACGACACCCGCCGCGCCCTGACCAACCTGACCGGCGAGGTCAGCGGTCGCCTGACGCTGGCCACCAGTCACCACATCGGCCTGCATCGCTTGCCGCCTCTATTAAGGGAGTTCACCCGCCGCTACCCACAGGTTGCGCTGGATATTCAGTTTCTTGATTCGGAAGTGGCCTACGAGGAAATTCTCCACGGCCGCGCAGAATTGGCGGTCATCACCCTCGCGCCAGAGCCGCATACCTTGGTCAAAGCCACGCCGGTGTGGGACGACCCGCTGGATTTCGTCGTCGCCCCGGAGCATTCGCTGATCAACAACGGTGCCGTCAGTCTGGCGGACATCGCCGGCCACCCCGCGGTTTTCCCCGGCGGCAACACCTTTACCCACCACATCGTCCAGCGTTTGTTCGAAGCCCAGGGCCTGACGCCGAACATCGCCATGAGCACCAACTACCTGGAAACCATCAAGATGATGGTCTCCATTGGCCTGGCCTGGAGCGTGCTGCCGCGCACCATGCTCGACGAACAAGTGGCAAGCATCGCATTGCCGGGCATACAGCTCACTCGCCAGCTAGGCTATATCTTGCACACCGAACGGACGCTATCGAATGCAGCACGCGCCTTCATGGCCCTGCTGGATGCACAAATCGATCGGCCAGGGATCCCGGCCTGACTTGTGCTACTCCTATAGAGCCGCTCCTGTGCCTAACGCCACTCAGCTCAAGGCCCGCTGACAATGCCGAAATCTGTTGACCGAATTCCGCCGATGCCGCGAATCCAGGCTGTTGATCCGCGCCATTCCGAGCAGAGCTGGGAAAGCGCGCCGCAATTGCTCGCCGCGCTCAACGGCGCGCGGCTCGGTGCCTGGTATTGGGACATCGAGCGTGGGCAGATCAGCTGGTCGCGGGGCACCCAGGCGTTGTTCGGTTTCGATCCACGGCAGCCGTTGCCCGCCGATTTGGAATACCTCGACCTGTTGCCGCCGGAAGACCGCGCGAAAACCGTGCGTGCTTTCCACGCGGTGATCGCCGGCGCGCCGCTGGAGCAGGCGATGCATCACCGCATCCGCTGGCCCGACGGCAGCCTGCACTGGCTGGAGATCAGCGGCAGCCTGCTGCCAGACAAGAACGGCCGGCCCCGAATGATCGGGGTGATTCGCGAAATCACCCACCAGCGCCAGCGCGAGCAGGCCCTGAGCAGCTCGGAGAAACGTTTCGCTACACTTTTCCACCTATGCCCGAACATGGTTTTGCTGACCCGACAGGAGGACGGCCTGATCAGCGAGGCCAACCAGTATTTCGAAAGCCTGTTCGGCTGGCCGGTGCAAAGCGCAATCGGCCGCACCACCCTGGAACTGGGCTTGTGGGTGCATCCCGAGCAACGCGCCGAACTGGTGAAGAAAACCAAAGCCAAGGGCGAGCTGATCAGCATGGAAGTGCAGTTTCGCGCCAGCAATGGCCAGGTGCACGACGGCATCCTCAGCGCGCAGAAGGTCGAGCTCGAAGGCCAGCCCTATCTGCTCAGCACCTTCCTCGACACCACCGAACGCAAAGCCGCCGAACTGGCCTTGAAGGACAGCCAGGAACGCCTCGACCTGGCGCTGGATTCAGCGCAACTCGGCACCTGGGACTGGCACATCCCCAGCGGCATGCTTTACGGCTCGGCGCGCGCTGCGCAATTGCATGGGCTGGAGCCGATTCCATTCCATGAATCATTCGAGGAGTTTTTCGAAGGCGTGCCGGGCGAGGAACGCGACAGCATGCGCGACGCCTACCGCAGCCTGCGCGAAGGTCCGGCCGGCAATTATCAACTGACCTATCGCGTGCAACTGCCCGACGGCAGCTCGCGCTATCTGGAAAGCCGCGCGCGTCTCTATCGCGACGACAACGGCGCACCGCTGCGCATGGCCGGCACGTTGCTGGACATCACCGATCAGGTCGAGCGCGAGCAGCGTCTGGTGGCCTCGGAAGAGAAATTCGCCACGCTGTTTCAGGTCAGCCCCGATCCGATCTGCGTCACGCGCCAGGAAACCGGGGAGTTCATCGAGATCAATTCCAGCTTCAGCCAGACCTTTGGCTGGAGCGCCGCCGATGTGATTGGCCACACCGCCGAAGAAATCGGCCTGTGGGACGCCTCGGCGAAAAGCCTGCAACGCATCGAACGGGTGATTCGCGAACAAGGCCTGAGCAACGTGGCCATTCTCGTCCAGCACAAGGACGGCCAGTCGCTGACCTGCGTGATTTCCAGCCGGCAGATCAGCGTCGGCGACCAACCGTGCATCGTCACCACCCTGCGCGACATCACCCAGCAACAACGCTCGGAAGCGGCGCTGAAGGCCAGCGAAGAAAAATTCGCCAAGGCGTTTCACTCCAGCCCCGACGCCATCACCATCACCGAGCGCGACACCGGGCGTTATCTGGAGGTCAACGACGGTTTCTGTCGCCTTACTGGCTACCGCGCTGACGAAGTGGTGGGCAAAACCGTTTATCAGGTGGGGATCTGGGCCGAAGAGAAACAGCGCTCGACCCTACTCGCCGAGTTGCAGATCAAGGGCCGCGTGCATCATCAGGAAATGCTCGGGCGCAACAAGCGCGGCGAATTGCTCACGGTGGAAGTCTCGGTCGAGCCGATCACGCTCAATGAAACCGCGTGCCTGCTGCTGACCGCACGCGACGTCAGCCTGTTGAAGAACGCCGAAGCGCAGATTCGTCACCTGGCCTATCACGACCCGCTGACCAACCTGCCCAACCGCGCCCTGCTGATGGATCGCCTGAGTCAGCAGATCGCCCTGCTCAAGCGCCACAATCTGCGCGGCGCCTTGCTGTTTCTCGACCTTGATCACTTCAAGCACATCAACGATTCCCTCGGTCACCCGGTCGGCGACACCGTGCTGAAAATCATCACCGCGCGGCTCGAAGCCAGCGTGCGCATGGAAGACACGGTGGCGCGCCTCGGTGGCGATGAGTTCGTGGTGTTGCTCAGCGGCCTCGAAGGTTCGCGCAGTGAAGTCAGCGGGCAAGTGCGCGCGCTGGCCGACACCATTCGCGAATTGCTTTCGGAGCCGATGTTCCTCGATGGCCAGCGCCTGCAAGTGACGCCGAGCATTGGCGTCGCGCTGATTCCCGATCACGGCTCGACCCCGACCGACCTGCTCAAACGCGCCGACATCGCCCTGTACCGGGCCAAGGATTCCGGGCGCAACACCACGCAGATGTATCACAACACCATGCAGAAAGCGGCCAGCGAACGCCTGCGCATGGAGACCGACCTGCGTCTTGCGCTATCGCGCGGCGAGTTCAACGTGCACTTTCAGCCACAGGTCGATGCCCGCGACAACCGCATCATCGGCGCCGAAGCCCTGGTGCGCTGGAACCATCCCGAACTCGGCGCGCAATCGCCCACCGAGTTCATCAAGGTACTGGAAGACAGCGGCCTGATTCTCGAAGTCGGCACGTGGATCCTCGATGAAGCCTGCAACGCCTTCAAACAACTGATCGCGTTGAAACTGGTCGACCCGCTGAATTTCAGCCTGTGCGTGAACATCAGCCCGAGACAGTTCCGCCAGAACGATTTCGTCGAACGCATCGAACACAGCATGACCAGCCACGGCCTGCCCTGCTCGCTGCTGAAACTGGAAATCACCGAAGGCATCGTCATCCAGAACCTGGAAGACACCATCAGCAAAATGCGCCGCCTGAAAAAGCTCGGCGTGAGCTTCGCCATGGATGATTTCGGTACTGGTTATTCATCGCTGACCTATCTCAAACGCCTGCCTGTAGACACGCTGAAAATCGACCAGTCGTTCATCCGCGATGCGACCACCGATTCCAATGTCGCGGAGATCATTCGCGCAATTGTCGCGATGGCCCGCAGCCTGGAATTGGAAGTGATTGCCGAAGGCGTGGAGACGCCAGCCCAACTGGCGTTTTTACAGGGCCTGGAATGCCATTTGTATCAGGGCTATCTGCACAGCCGGCCGGTGGGGTTGGAGGATCTGAAAATCCTGCTCGAATAGCGGACGCAAAAAAAGGGCGCCATCGCTGGCGCCCTTTTTTGTTGCCCTGGGGTTATTGCAGGACAGGCTGCTGCGCTCCATTGATCGGGATGCGCTTGGCTTTCGCTTCTTCCGGGATCACACGGAGCAGGTCGATGCTCAGCAGGCCGTTGCGCAGCGCAGCGTCCTTGATCTCGATGTGATCGGCCAGACGGAACGACAGCTTGAAGGCTCGCTGAGCGATGCCTTGATGCAAGAACGTGACGCTTTCGTCAGTGTCACGCTTGCCGCCACTGATGGTCAGCACACCCTTCTCGACTTGCAGGTCCAGGTCTTCTTCCTGGAAACCGGCGGCCGCAACGACGATACGGTATTGGTCATCACCGTGCTTTTCGACGTTGTAGGGTGGATAGCTGCTGCCTGGCTCGTTGCGCAGGGCGGTTTCGAACAGGTCGTTGAAACGGTCGAAACCTACCGAGGAACGGAACAGTGGCGCGAGAGAAAATGCAGTACTCATGATTCAAATCTCCTGAAAACAATCAGCAAGGTTTTGTGTCTCCGCGACCCGAATTCGGCATCGCGTGACCCTTAGATAGGGACCGCTGTTTTGATTTCAAGAGATTATTTTGAGATTTTTATGCGGCCTCGACGAGCGGCAATCCGAGCAAGCGCGAGACTTGATCCGGCTCGGTTTCACGGCGCAGAACGGTGAAAAGCTCGGCGGCTTCCGAGTAGTTGCGTGTCAGCATGGCCAGCCATTGCTTGAGGCGACCGGGCGATTGCCGGGCGGTCATTTGCGCTTTGGCCTGCAGCCAGAAGTCCTGAATCAGCGGCATCAGCTCGGCCCAGGTCATCTCGACGACCTCTTCGCCAGCGCGAGCGGCGGCGATCTGCCGGGCAAGATCGGGGCGGGAGACCAGACCCCGACCGAGCATGATGTCTTCGACACCACTGATTTCGCGACAACGGCGCCAGTCTTCGACGCTCCAGATGTCGCCGTTGGCGAACACCGGCACCTTGACCACGTCCTGCACGCGCGGGATCCACTCCCAATGAGCCGGCGGTTTGTAGCCGTCCATTTTCGTCCGCGCATGTACGACGATGTGCTCTGCCCCGCCTTCGGCCAGCGCCGTGGCGCAGACCAGCGAACCGTCCGGGCTGTCGAAACCCAGGCGCATTTTCGCGGTGACCGAGATGTGCGCCGGTACGGCGCGACGGACATGCTCGACGATCTGGTTGAGCAGCTCCGGCTCCTTGAGCAGCACGGCGCCGCCGCGGGATTTGTTGACGGTCTTGGCCGGGCAGCCGAAGTTGAGGTCGATCACTTCAGAACCGAGCTCGCAGGCCAACGCGGCGTTTTCCGCCAGGCACACCGGATCGGAACCGAGCAACTGCACGCGTAGCGGCACACCGGACGCGGTGCGAGCACCGTTGAGCAGCTCGGGGCCGAACTTGTGGAAGTACGCCGGCGTGAGCAACTGGTCGTTGACCCGAATGAATTCGGTCACGCACCAGTCGATGCCGCCAACGCGGGTCAACACGTCGCGCAGGATGTCGTCGACCAACCCTTCCATGGGCGCCAGAGCAATTTGCATGGGGAAACACTACTTGAAGAAAAACGTGCGGCAGTTTACTGGATATCGCACAAATCCGCAGAACTACACATATCTCTGTGGGAGCGAGCCTGCTCGCGAAGACGGTCTGTCAGCTCATGCATGCGTGACTGACCTGACGCTTTCGCGAGCAGGCTCGCTCCCACAGGGTGAGATTTATATTGCCTCTGCGATCTGGATCGCCGGGCCATAGCCTTCAATAAACTCGACCGGCATGCGCTTCGGCTTGCCGGTCGACAGCTCGATGCAGACAAACGTGGTCTGCGCGCGCAGCAGGGTGGCGTTGTCACTGGGGCGTTTGAGCTGAAAATGCCGGGTCATTTTCAGGCGCTGATCCCAATCGACGATCCATGTCGCCAGTTGCAGTTCATCGCCTTCATAGGCGGCGGCCAGGTAATCGATTTCGTGGCGGACAACGGCCATCGCCCGATCCAGCCGCCGGTATTCGACCAGGTCCAGGCCGAGGCGCTGCGAATGGCGCCAGGCGCAGCGCTCGAGCCAGGTCACGTACACAGCGTTATTGGCGTGCCCGAGCCCGTCGATGTCCTCGGCGCCTACTTGCAGATCAATGGTAAACGGCGTTGCCCGATCCCAGCCCATGCCCCACTCCCGGTCAAAGTATTCAACCGGGGCAGTGTAACGGAGCTCAGGCCGATTGGCGCGCCTGAAGGCTGCGACCGGCAAGCAGTGATAACACACCATCAATCACTCGAGGGTCGGCCAGCACCCGCTGATGGCCGCCGCTTTCCAGGCGCAGCAGGCGGCTGTCGAACCAGGCTTCGTGAATCAATTGCGATTCTTTGACCGATACAAAATTGTCGTCCTCGGCATGCACGATCAAACCGGGCATATCCAGTTGATAGTGAGCCACGTCGAGCGTCGCGGCGCGCATGCCGACGTCCTGCTCGACTTGACGGATGAACGCAGAACGCGCGCGCGGCGGCATGCCGACCATGCGCGCAAAACCGCGCAGAACGCCGAGAATCCGCGACGGTGCGGCGATGCTGACCAGGGTTTCGGTGCGCAGGCCCAATTGCACGGCGAGCATCGCGCTGGCGCCGCCCATGGAATGGCCGATAACCGCTTGCAGCGGCGGCAATTCGGCAGCCGCTTCGAGCATGGCGCGGGCGAACAGCACTACATTGGCTTCGCGCCCAGGGGAGCGACCGTGGGCCGGACCGTCGAGCGCGACGACGGTATAGCCGGCATCGACCAGCGCATTGATCAGCGAGGCGAATTGCGTTGGCCGCCCTTCCCAACCATGCATCAGCAGCACCGTAGGGCCTTGGCCCCAGCGCAGCGCCGACAGGCCGAAGCGCAACGTGATGCGTTCGGAGCTGGCCAACAGCGGCAGCTCCCAATCGCGCAGCGGTAGCGCGCGGGGCGTCATGAACGCCAGACGCATTTTGCTTGCCACCAGTTTCGGTGCAAACCAGCCCAAGGTACCGTTAACGCCACGAACCCACTTCAACGCGTTCATCGCACTCTCCTCAGGCTTGTTGCCTTCAGGTCAACGGACCGCCGACTTGGCGGCGCGCAGCAATCGATCGGATAACTCTCCCGGACCCAGCGCTCTGGCCAAGGCCAGACCACCGACCATCAACGCGACATCGGCCAAAGCCTTGTCGGTGTCTTCAGGGCTGGCGGCCAGTTGCGCGACCATCAGCTCCAGATGCTCGTTCAGCGCGATGCGGAACGACTCCGGCAAACGACCCAATTCGCCAATCGAGGCCGGAATCGGGCATGCGGCTTCGCTGGAATCCCGGTGTTTGCGTGACAGGTAGAACGCAGCCACCAAAGCGCGACGCTCTTCGCCGGTCAGATCGGCGTCCATGTCGGCAATCAGGTCGCGACGCCGGCCCAGCAGTTGCTTGAACGCTTCGAGCATCATCGCGTCCTTGCTTTCGAAGTGTGCGTAGAAGCCGCCGACGGTCAGGCCGGCTGCGCCCATCACTTCACCCACGCTCGGGTCAGCCGGGCCGCGTTGAATCAGTGCGGCGCTGGCAGCCTTGAGGATGCGTTCGCGGGTTTGAGCTTTTTTATCGTTCATCGTCGCCTCCGAATATTACGACTAGAATATTATTCGCATAATAATATTCCGCAAGTCATGTATATGACCGCTGGTCTGAAGCACAGTGTAAGGAAAAAGGAGAGTTGGCCAAACGCCAGACAAACAAAAGGGCCATTCAATAATTGAATGACCCTTATAAAATCCCGCAGAGCGGGTAATCGTGGCGTCCCCTAGGGGACTCGAACCCCTGTTACCGCCGTGAAAGGGCGGTGTCCTAGGCCACTAGACGAAGGGGACACAAACCCTTCTATACAACTGATCAGTGCTGAGAGCTGATCGATTCAAGGCCGGTGTGGCCAGACCTTGAACTGTAAAATTGGTGGAGCTAAGCGGGATCGAACCGCTGACCTCCTGCATGCCATGCAGGCGCTCTCCCAGCTGAGCTATAGCCCCGGATTTTTCGCCTCGCGGCGGAGTGATCTCTTGCAACATCACTTCTGTAAAACTGGCGTCCCCTAGGGGACTCGAACCCCTGTTACCGCCGTGAAAGGGCGGTGTCCTAGGCCACTAGACGAAGGGGACGCAAACCCTTCTATACAACTGATCAACGCTGAGTGTTGATCGCTTCAAGGCCGGTGTGGCCAGACCTCGAAGTGTAAATTGGTGGAGCTAGACGGGATCGAACCGTCGACCTCTTGCATGCCATGCAAGCGCTCTCCCAGCTGAGCTATAGCCCCTCATCGCTGAGGACGGGGCGAATCTTAAGGGCGTATCGAAAGCCTGTCAAACTTATTTTTGAAAAATTTCAAAATTTTTTGCCGGGATAACAATCACTTACCGCCCTCCCCCGTAAATTCGGGAGAAACGCCGAAGGCAGGATCAAAAGATCGCAGCCTTCGGCAGTCCTGCAGAGAAGCAAAAGCAATCAGGCGATGGCGCCCAAGAGCTTTTCCCATTCCTTGTTTTCTTTCTTCGACACGCCGCCCAACAGGTCAATCGCCTGGCGCAAGCGGAATCGGGTGAGATCCGGGCCGAGGATTTCCATCGCATCGAGCACCGACACCGAACTCGCCTGCCCGGTGATCGCAGCAAACATCAGCGGCATCGCGTCGCGCAGTTTCAGCTCGAGGGATTCGACCACCGCCTGAATCGTCGCGGTGATGCTGTCCTTCTCCCACTGACGCAGGCTTTCCAGTTTCCACAGGATCAGTTGCATCAACTGGCGAACCTGGTCGCCGGAAAGCTTTTTCGACTCGAACAGTTTGGCATCCGGGTTAACGCCGCCAGCGAAGAAGAACCCCGCCAGCGGTGCAACCTGGCTGAACGTTTCAACCCGGCCCTGAACGTGCGGCGCGATCTTCATCATGTACTCGGAATTGAACGCCCACTTCTGCACGCGGGCGGCAAACTCTTCGACCGGCAGATCGCGCAGCCACTGGCCGTTGAGCCACGACAGCTTCTCGATGTCGAAAATCGGCCCGCCGAGGGAGACACGCTTGAGGTCGAAGTTGTCGACCATTTCCTGCAGCGAGAACTTCTCGCGCTCGTCCGGCATCGACCAGCCCATGCGCCCGAGGTAGTTGAGCATCGCTTCCGGCATGAAGCCCATGCGCTCGTAGAAGGTCACCGAGGTCGGGTTCTTGCGCTTGGACAGCTTGCTCTTGTCCGGGTTACGCAGCAGCGGCATGTAGCACAGCTCTGGTTGTTCCCAGCCGAAGTATTCGTACAGCAAAATCAGTTTCGGTGCCGATGGCAGCCATTCTTCGCCACGCAGCACGTGGGTGATGCCCATCAGGTGATCGTCGACGACGTTGGCGAGGAAGTACGTCGGCAGGCCATCGGTCTTCATCAGCACCTGCATGTCCATACGATCCCACGGGATCTCGACGTCGCCACGGAGCATGTCCGGCACCACGCAGACGCCTTCGCTCGGCACCTTCATGCGAATCACGTGCGGTTCGCCAGCAGCCAGGCGCGCCGCGACTTCTTCCTTCGACAGCAGCAGTGCGCGGCCGTCGTAACGTGGAGTTTCGCCGCGAGCCATTTGCTCGGCGCGCATCTGATCGAGTTCTTCAGCAGTGCAGAAGCACGGGAACGCATGGCCCATGTCGACCAGTTGCTGGCAGTACTTCTGGTAGATATCGCCGCGCTCGCTCTGCCGATATGGGCCGTGCGGGCCGCCAACGTCCGGGCCTTCGCTCCAGTCGATACCGAGCCAGCGCAGGGCGTCGAAGATCTGCTGTTCGGACTCGCGGGTCGAACGCAACTGATCGGTGTCTTCGATGCGCAGGATGAACTCACCGCCATGCTGCTTGGCAAAGCAGTAGTTGAACAATGCGATGTAAGCGGTACCTACGTGGGGGTCCCCGGTAGGCGATGGCGCGATGCGAGTGCGGACGGTGGTCATGGCTTGTCTCGAAAAAATGAAGAGCAGAACAATCAAGCGGCGAATGGTAACAGGCGACACCCGCCCCGCTCCAGCGGGCAGGGTATTTAAGCCAGATGCCCTAAGCCCTTCAGATGGTGTGAAGGCCATTCGCGAGCAGGCTCGCTCCCACAGGGGTTTGCAATTGCTTTGTGGGAGCGTGGCTGCTCGCGAAGAGGCCCGGCAAGGCGATGAAGATCAAACGGTGAGAAGCCGTTCGCGCAGTTTGGCAATCTCGTCACGCATCTGCGCCGCCGCTTCAAACTCCAGATCCCGCGCCAATTGGTACATCTTCTCTTCCAGCGCGCGGATGCGTTTGGTGATTTCGCTTGGCGAGCGCAACTCGGCTTCGTACTTGGCGTTCTCTTCGGCGGCCTTGGCCATGCCTTTGCGCTTCTTGCTGCGCGAACCGGGCACGGTGGCGCCTTCCATGATGTCGGCGACGTCCTTGATCACACCTTTCGGGGTGATGCCGTTCTCAAGGTTGAAAGCAATCTGCTTCTCGCGACGGCGCTCGGTCTCACCAATCGCGCGCTCCATCGAACCGGTCATGCGATCGGCGTAGAGAATCGCCCGGCCATTGAGGTTACGCGCCGCGCGACCGATGGTCTGGATCAGCGAGCGCTCGGAACGCAGAAAACCTTCCTTGTCAGCATCGAGAATCGCCACCAGCGACACTTCCGGCATGTCGAGGCCTTCACGCAGCAGGTTGATCCCGACCAGCACATCGAACACGCCGAGGCGCAAATCGCGGATGATCTCGACGCGCTCGACGGTGTCGATGTCCGAGTGCAGATAACGCACGCGCACGCCGTGGTCGGCGAGGTAATCGGTCAGGTCTTCGGCCATGCGCTTGGTCAGCGTGGTGACCAGCACACGTTCTTCGATCGCCACACGCTTGGTGATTTCCGAGAGCAAGTCATCGACCTGAGTCAGCGCCGGCCGCACTTCAACCTGCGGGTCGACCAGGCCGGTCGGCCGCACCACCTGTTCAACCACCCGCCCGGCGTGCTCGGCTTCGTAATTGCCGGGCGTTGCCGAAACGAAAATGGTCTGCGGGCTGACCCCTTCCCACTCGTCGAAACGCATGGGGCGGTTGTCCAGCGCCGAAGGCAGGCGGAAGCCGTACTCAACGAGGGTTTCCTTGCGCGAGCGGTCGCCCTTATACATCGCGCCGACCTGCGGCACGCTGACGTGGGATTCGTCGATCACCAGCAAGGCGTCGGCAGGCAGATAGTCGTAAAGGGTGGGCGGCGCCGCGCCGGCCGGACGCCCGGACAGGTAGCGCGAGTAGTTTTCGATGCCGTTGCAATAGCCCAGTTCGAGGATCATTTCCAGGTCGAAACGGGTGCGCTGTTCAAGACGCTGGGCTTCCACCAGTTTGTTGTTGCTGCGCAGGTATTCAAGGCGTTCCTGCAATTCGACCTTGATGCCTTCGATAGCATCGAGCAGGGTTTCCCGAGGCGTCACGTAGTGACTCTTCGGGTAGAAAGTGAAGCGCGGCATCTTCCGGATGACTTCGCCGGTCAGTGGGTCGAAGGCGGAAATGCTCTCGACCTCGTCATCGAACAGCTCAATGCGGATCGCTTCGAGGTCGGATTCCGCCGGGAAGATATCGATCACGTCACCGCGCACGCGGAACGTCGCCCGGGCGAAATCCATGTCGTTGCGGGTGTATTGCAAGTCGGCCAGGCGCCGTAACAGCGCGCGCTGATCCAGCTTGTCACCGCGATCAACGTGCAAGACCATTTTCAAATAGGTTTCCGGACTGCCCAGACCATAGATGCACGACACCGTGGTGACGATGATCGCGTCCTTGCGCTCGAGCAACGCCTTGGTCGCAGATAGCCGCATCTGCTCGATGTGGTCGTTGATCGAGGCATCCTTCTCGATGAAGGTGTCGGACGACGGCACATAGGCTTCGGGCTGGTAGTAGTCGTAATAGGAAACGAAGTATTCAACGGCGTTGTTGGGGAAGAACGCCTTGAACTCCCCGTACAACTGCGCGGCCAGGGTCTTGTTCGGCGCCAGTACGAGCGTCGGTCGCTGGACCTGGGAGATGACGTTGGCGATGCTGAAGGTCTTGCCCGAACCGGTCACACCGAGCAATGTCTGGTGCGCCAGCCCGGCGTCAATGCCCTCAACCAACTGGCGAATGGCTTCCGGCTGATCGCCGGCAGGCTCGAAGCGGGTGACTAGCTGGAATTCCGACATACACACCTCTGGAATCGCGGCGTTCCGCGTCAGACGGAGCACCACGAGGACGACCGCAAACGACCGATGTCGCGCAAGAAAAAACCTGGATTGTGCTGAATGTGGTGGCGATTGCCTGACCTTTCAAGGCAAACGTCCTACATCCGGTAAAGAGTCTGACAAAGTCAATCGACTAACGGTCAAGAAATAATCGGAAAAACTTACCCTAAAAGCCGATTCGCCTGTCGCCATTGCGCGGTGATGGCCTCTATACTAGCTCCCCGTTTGTGCACCGCTCTAGTGCATTCGGCTGGAGCGCGACACGTCCCTCCACCCTCCATTCAGAGCCGCCGTAATAATGAGCCTGTTCTCCGCTGTCGAAATGGCACCCCGCGATCCAATCCTGGGCCTCAACGAAGCATTCAACGCCGATACCCGGACCACCAAGGTCAACCTGGGCGTGGGCGTGTACTGCAACGAAGAGGGGCGAATTCCACTGCTGCGCGCGGTGATCGAAGCCGAGACGATTCGCGTCGCGCAACACGCTTCGCGCGGTTACCTGCCGATCGATGGCATCGCTGCCTACGACCAGGCCGTGCAGAAACTGCTGTTCGGCAACGACTCGCCGCTGATCAGCGCCGGTCGCGTCATCACCACTCAGGCCGTCGGCGGAACCGGCGCACTGAAAATCGGTGCCGACTTCCTCAAGCAACTGCTGCCGAACGCCGTCGTGGCGATCAGCGATCCGAGCTGGGAAAACCACCGCGCGCTGTTCGAAACCGCTGGTTTCCCGGTGCAGAACTACCGTTACTACGACGCTGGCACCCATGACGTGAACCGTGCCGGCATGCTCGACGACCTCAACGCCCTGCCGAACGGCTCGATCGTTGTCCTGCACGCTTGCTGCCACAACCCGACCGGCGTCGACCTGACCCCAGCGGACTGGAACAAGGTGCTGGAAGTAGTCAAGGCCAAAGGTCACGTGCCGTTCCTCGACATGGCGTACCAGGGTTTCGGCGACGGCATCGATGAAGACGCCGCCGCTGTGCGCCTGTTCGCCGAATCCGGCCTGACCTTCTTCGTCTCGAGCTCGTTCTCCAAGTCGTTCTCGCTGTACGGCGAACGCGTTGGCGCACTGTCGATCATCAGCGAATCGAAAGAAGAAAGCGCGCGCGTGCTGTCGCAGGTCAAGCGCGTGATCCGCACCAACTACTCCAACCCGCCGACCCACGGCGCCAGCATCGTAGCTGCGGTGCTGAACAGCCCGGAACTGCGCGCGCAGTGGGAAGCCGAGCTGGCCGAGATGCGCCTGCGTATTCGCGGCATGCGCGAGCAGATGGTTGCCCTGCTGGCGGAAAAAGCCCCGGGCCGCGATTTCAGCTTCGTTGGTCGTCAGCGCGGCATGTTCTCCTACTCCGGCCTGACCACTGAACAAGTGCATCGCCTGCGCAACGAGTTCGGCATCTACGCCCTGGACACCGGCCGCATCTGCGTGGCCGCGCTGAACCAGAGCAACATCAAGGCTGTGACGGACGCGATCGTTCAGGTCATCTGATTTCGGCCAGTGATGAAAAACGGGAAGCCTTTTGGACTTCCCGTTTTTATTTGTCTCTGGAAACGCCTTGCAACCTCTAGACTGCACACAATTCAAAGTGTAGGAGCTGACGAGTGCAACGAGGCTGCGATCTTCTGATCTTGTTTCTAAGATCAAGATCAAAAGATCGCAGCGTTCCGCAGCTCCTACCGGTTTTGTGTACACCCGAGATTTTTGAAGAGAACCCACATGAAAAACGACAACCTGCGCGCTGACCGTGACGACCTGGATGATTTCATCCCGCGCGCTCCGGCCAAGCGTGAAAAGAGCCTGGTGCTGCAAGTCGCCACCGGGGTATTCCTCGGTGGCCTGGCCCTGTGGCTGGTGCAACTGGCGGCGACGGCGGCCTATGCCAAGCTGATGCTCGGCACGATTACCTTCGGCAGTTAAGCCAGCTCGGCCGAGCGTTGAGTGGCAGCATCGTCGTAAATCACATACAGCGATTCGGCGACCTGGCTCTTGATGGCCTTGCTGCTTTCTAGACCAAGGACGAAACCTTCAGCCTTGCCGCCAGCGCGGTTCAATTCTTCGGCGGTACTGGCGCCGGCGATTGCATCGAAGAGTTTTTCGGCGTGCGGGCCGATACCTTTGGGCAGGCTGATCTGTGCGGTGCTCATGCAGGCACCTCGGTGTTGCGAGTGATTTGAATCATGGCGCGTACCTTTGCGGCGAATGGCCGGCAGCGCGTGTGACCACTTCCGGGCTGCCATGGTAGACCTCTGAGGCCTTTCTGGTAACCGCCAATCGCTGACAAAATGCCGTCCGTCCCGACGAATCGCAAAAGTTGCCAGGCGATGCTTGACTTCTCTTTTTGAATCAGTAACATACGCACCAATTCCGCAATAGCTCAGTTGGTAGAGCAAGTGACTGTTAATCACTGGGTCCCTGGTTCGAGTCCAGGTTGTGGAGCCAAATAGCAAAGCCCCTGAATCGCAAGATTCAGGGGCTTTTTTTGTGGACGCTCGGAAAATGCCAAAAGGCCGATCTGCTTGGGCAGATCGGCCTTTTCTGTTTCAGACGCAGCGGTCAGACATGTTCGCTGCTTTTCACCTGCACCTTTGGCGCGCCATGGCCATGGTCGTGGTCATCCGGCTCGATCACCGGCACTTCCTTGCCATCGCAGTCATGCAGCTTGCCGTCGCTGAAGTAATCGCCTTCACGCAGCGCGGCGAGATCGCGATAACGCAGGGTGCGCTCTTCCGCGGCGGCGAACACCGATTGTTGATCCGAATTGCCGGTCGTGAAGTGGTTGAACGCCAGGTTGAGCAGGATCGCCATGATTGCCGACGAACTGATGCCCGAATGGAAAATCGTCGCGAACCAGCTCGGGAAGTGATCGTAAAAGTTCGGCGCGGCGATCGGAATCATGCCGAAACCGATCGAAGTGGCAACGATGATCAGGTTGACGTTGTTGCGGTAGTCCACCTTCGACAAAGTGCGAATGCCACTCGCCGCCACGGTGCCGAACAGCACGATCCCGGCGCCGCCGAGGACAGAAGTCGGCACGGCGGCAATCACCCGCCCCATGAACGGCAGCAGCCCGAGGACGACGAGAAACAGACCGCCGGTGGCCACCACGAATCGGCTCTTGATCCCGGTCACCGCCACCAGGCCGACGTTTTGCGCGAAAGCACTTTGCGTAAACGAACCGAAGATCGGCGCAAACATGCTCGACAGCATGTCGGCGCGCAGGCCGTTGCCCAAGCGTTTGGAATCTACCTTGGTGTCAATGATTTCGCCCACGGCAAGGATGTCTGCCGAGGTTTCCACCAGCGTCACCATGACCACAATGCACATCGACAGGATCGCAGCGAAGTGGAAGGTCGGCATACCGAAGTGGAACGGTGTCGGGAAGCCGAACATGGGACCGGTGGTGACACTGGAGAAATCCGCCATGCCGAGGAACACCGCCAGCACCGTGCCGATGACCATGGCCAGCAGAATCGACAGCCGAGAAATGGTCGCGCTGCCAACCTTGCTCAACAGCAACACCAGCACCAGCGTCACCGCTGCCAGACCGATGTTCTGCATGCTGCCGAAGTCCGGCGCGTGGCTGTTGCCGCCCATCGCCCAGCGTGCGGCCACCGGCATCAGCGTCAGGCCGATAGTGGTGATCACAATGCCGGTGACCAACGGCGGAAAGAACTTGGTGATGCGTGAGAACACCGGCGTGATCAGCAAGCCGATCAACGAGGCGGCAATCACCGCGCCCAGCACCGACTGGAAACCGCCCTCCCCGCCACTGCTGACGATCGCGACCATGGTCGCCACGCCGGAGAACGATACGCCCTGGACCAGCGGCAGCTGACAGCCAAAAAACGGCAGACCCAGGGTTTGCAGCAACGTCGCCAGCCCCCCCGCAAACAATGAAGCAGCAATCAACAGACCAATGTCCGCCGGCGACAGACCCGCCGCCTGGCCAATGATCAGTGGCACCGCAACGATACCGCCGTACATGGTCAGAACATGTTGCAGGCCGTAAGCCATATTCGCGCCGACCCCGAGGTTTTCGTCCTCGGGCCGTTGGTGTGAAACATGGGGCGTTTTCATGGTGGGGGGTTCCCTGGTTTTTGTTATGCGCACACTGTATTCAATACTCAGGACAAATGTCCATAGAGTTGTATACAACTTGTCAGTCACATAATGGTTAGGTAGCCATCCAACCTTCTAGCCTGCGCTTCTTGCCCCAACAAATCCGGCAACACATCCCCGCTGCGTCTGCGCTCGTGCCCCACTAGGCTGAAGTGTTCATGGCGACCGACGGTGTGGTCGCGCTCTTTTTTATACATATAAAGTATGCATAATGAAGTCATTCAAGATTCAGTACGACAAAAGCAAAAACGCAGCCAACAAACTCAAGCACAAAGGCATCAGCCTCGCCGAAGCCGAACCGGTTTTCCATGACGAACGCGCACTGACACTTGAGGACAACGACCATGACGAACAACGCTGGATCACCCTCGGCCTCGATGCCAAAGGTCGTGTGCTTGCCGTTGCTTACAGCTACCGCGAAGCCAATGTTGTTCGAATCATTTCCGCACGTCTCGCCACACCCAGCGAACGGCGCGCGTATTTTCAGGAGCCTTGAACGATGAAAGACGAATATGACTTTTCCGCAGGTAAACGCGGCGCAGTAGCGCCGAGCAAGGGCAAGACCCGCATCACTATCATGCTTGATGACGCGGTGATCGAAGCGGCGCGTACCGCCGCGGAAACCGAGGGCTTTGGCTACCAGACTGTGATCAACAACACCCTGCGCCATGCTCTGCTTGATGGCCCACGCCAGCAGGGAAGCGCTGACGATTCAGGTCTGACGGGGCAATTCAAGAAAGGCATCACCGCCACCGATCTCAAGAGTCTCGAGCGAAAGCTGTCAGCGGCCATCGGCGAAATCCGTCGCGTATTGGAGCCTGATGTAAAGCCTTAGATGGAGGCTGGCGCGATGACCCGAGTCAGCGCTTGCCGTACACGCGGTGAGTCAGGCACCAGAAGGTCGAACTCGCGCCGCAGCAACTCCATCAGCTCGTCGACGTCCGCGACTTCGCGCCGCTCACTGTCCGCGCCCATGTGATGAATGGCAAAACTGCCGTTGTTCAGGGTTTTGCGCCAGCCAGCGCCGGTGCGCGCGACCATCAGGCGCTGGGCAAAGGGTGACTCGGGATGGGTGGAGACGTACCAGTTGCCGACGGTGTAATCGATGTCTTCCTGGCGTTGCAAATCGAACAGGTACATCGGCCGCCATTCGCCTGCGACTTTGGCGCGCAGCAGGTAGCCATCTGCTTGCTTGTCGATGCGGTAAGGTTCGTGCGGGGTGGGTTGCTCATCTTCGCTGTCGAGCAACAGCGGCGCGGTGGGCACCATGCCGCCGAAGCCGACATCGGTGATGTAACGCACTGCGTCGATGGTCACCAGACTCAAACGATGGGTTCGCGGCGTCCAGCTGCCTTCCGGTTGATTCATCACCACGCGCCCGCTGATCGCCCGCGCGTCGAAGCCCAATTCAAGCAGCAGCGCATAAAACAGATGATTGAGCTCATAGCAGTAGCCGCCCCGCCCCTGCTGCAACACCTTGTCTTCGATGGAGACCAAGTCGATCAACACCGGCTCAGCACTGATCGTTGCCAGATTTTCGAAAACAAACTGAGCGGTATGGTGCAGTTGCAACTGACGCAAGGCTTCCAGCGTCGGTGGCGGCGGCGCATCGAAACCCAGACGTTGCAGGTACAGATTGGTATTGGTCAGCCGTGCCACACTCATTGCTCGATCCTTATGCATGGGCCGCAGAACACTGCGTTGATGTTGCCCTGTATACGGGATCAGGCACGGCTTTCGACAATTGATTTCGCCAATCGCCCGTTCAGCGCTTTTTCCGCGAGCCGATGCGAATCCATGTCGGCGCATGGTCGCTGGCGTGCGGTTCGTTGCGCACCCAGGCGTCAACACCGGCGTCGTGCAGATACGGGCTCAATGCCGGGTTGAGCAGCAGGTGGTCGATGCGCAGGCCGGAATTGGTTTGCCAATGGTTACGGAAATAATCCCAGAAGGTGTAGAGGCGCTCTTCGGGATACACGTGGCGCAGGGAATCGGTCCAGCCCTGATCCAGCAGCCGCTGGTAGCACTCGCGGCTTTCGGGTTGCAGCAAGGCATCCTTGAGCCAAGAGCGGGTGTTGTAGATATCCATGTCGGTGGGCACGACATTGAAGTCACCGGCCAGGACCACCGGGTGATCGCTGCTTTGCAGGTCTTTGGCGTAATTGATCAGACGCTCGAACCAGGCCAGTTTGTAATCGAATTTCGGCCCCGGCTGCGGGTTGCCGTTGGGCAGATACAGGCAACCGACCAGCACACCGTGCACCGCCGCTTCGATATAGCGGCTGTGGGTGTCATCGGCATCGCCGGGCAAACCGCGTCGACTCTCCAATGGCTGCGCATCACGCGCCAGAATCGCCACGCCATTCCATGACGCCTGGCCCTGCCAGATCGCGCCGTAACCGGCGGCTTCCAGTTCGGCGGCGGGAAATGCGCTGTCGACTGATTTGAGCTCTTGCAGGCAGGCGATGTCCGGCTGCTCGCGCTTGAGCCATTCCAGCAGATTCGGCAGCCGCGCGCGCATGCCGTTGACGTTGAAGGTGGCGATTCGCAGGTTTTTCATCGTCTGCAACTCCTGCCCGGTGGGATTGCAAATTGTGACCCTGAGAACGCCGCGCAGGTTGCATCCAATAACGGTGGGCTAGTTCAGACCCGATTGCGCAGCCATTGCAGAAAGCCCCTTTTCGGCGCGACCACGGGCGTTTCCTCGGTCAGCGACTGCGCCTTGTGCAGACGGAAATCGAGCAATGCCTGCATCGCATCGTGGATGTCATGACGCGCGTCCAGGCACGGTTTCAGGTAGGACTTCTCGATGCGATACAGGGCGCAGAAAGTCTTCGCGGAAAAATCCGCCGGCAGCGCGGTGTCAGAAAGAATCCCGGCCTCACCGATCACCTCGCCCGGCCCCATGCGCCCGGATTCCAGTGGCGCACCATGGCGCTTGAGCGTCACCGATACCACGCCGGACTCAATAATGAACAAATGATCGCTGACCTCCCCGCCCGCGAGAATCGTTTCGCCGGCGCGGAAGGTTTGCAGGGTCATGTTCTGGCTGAAGGTGTCTTTCTCTTCTTCACGCAGAGTCGAGAAGATCGGTGAGCTTTCCAGCAGCGCCCGTGGCCGCGACAACTGCGGTGCGGCGCTGGTCTCGTTGCTGGACAGCAGGTTGACCCCGGACGCCTGCAAATGCCGGTAAGCGAGGTCGAACAACTGATTGCGCACCACGCGCTTCTCGCCCATCGAGGCGACAAACCCGCTGATTTCGTATTCCGCGCCGCCGCTGGCAGAACTCTTCAACGACACGCTCGGCGCCGGTGTGTCGAGCAATTGCCGGCAGCCTTGCATTGCCCGCTCCAACGCCTCGATCACTGAGCTGGGCCGGGCATGGGGGCTGACGGGCACGCTGACGGAAACGCCGAACATATTGCTCGGTCGGCTGAAGTTGATGATTTTGGCTTTCGCCGCCAGCGAGTTGGGAATCACGGCCATGCTGCCCTGACTGGTTTGCAGACGCGTGGCGCGCCAGTCGATGTCGGTGACGCGGCCCTCGGTACCGTCGATGGAGATCCAGTCATCGAGTTGATAGGGCTTGGTGGTATTGAGGACGATGCCGGAGAACACGTCGCTCAAGGTGCTCTGCAAGGCCAGGCCGACAATGATCGCCAACGCGCCGGACGTCGCCAGCACGCCTTTGACTGGCAGATCGAGCACGTACGCCAGCGCCGCAATGATCGCGATGAGGAAAATCACCGCGCCGAGCAAGTCCTGCAACAGCCGGCCGGTATGGCCGACCCGCTGCATCATCACCGCGCCGATCAGCACCGTCAGGGTCCGCGCACCAAACAGCCACCAACCGATCTGCAACCCGGTCGCCGCCAGATGCAGCGGCACGTTGTCGGCCCACGGCGCCGGCTCCATCGGGTTGAGGCCTTCGTTGAACAGCACAATGCTGAACAGGGCAAAAATCAGCACCCGCACCAGCAGCTTCCATTCGCTGCCGCGAGAGCTGATCAGCCGCCACAGGCCAAGATCGAGCAGGATCAGGATCAACGCGCTAAACAACGGGTGTTCGGTCAGCAGAGACAGCATCAAACAACTCCGACAAAGGCCAATCGCGAGAAGATCGCACAGATTGGCACAGTGTAGGAGCAATTGATTTCGGTGGATGAGCACCGGCTTACAAACACTGCAAAACCCTGAAGGAGCTGACGAAGGCTGCGATCTTGAGGCTGTGGGACGCGGAGCGTCCCCGGCTGCATTCCCACGCAGAGCGTGGGAACGATCAGACGCTGAACAACCTGTGGGAGCGAGCCTGCTCGCGAAGGCGTCCTGTCAGTCACTACCTCTTCGACTGAATCAGAGCATTCGCGAACAGGCTCGCTCCCACAGTGGAGTTTCAGTTGCCAGTAAAGCTCGGGGTCAGGCGTGCATCTGGCCAAAACGCCCGGACTGGAAGTCGGCGAAGGCCTGGTGGATTTCCTGCTCGGTGTTCATCACGAACGGGCCATGGCCGACGATCGGTTCGTCGATCGGCTCGCCACTGAGCAGCAATACCACCGCGTCTTCGCTGGCCTGGAGGGTGAGTCGATCACCGTCGCGTTCGAACAGCGCCAACTGCCCTACCCCAACCGATTCCGCGCCGTTGACCTGCACCGAACCCTTCAACACCACCAGCGCGGTATTACGTCCTTCGTGCAGATCAAGCGTCAGCAACTTGCCGGCATTGAGGCGCAGATCCCACACGTCGATTGGCGTAAAAGTCCGTGACGGTCCGGTGTGCCCATCGAATTCGCCGGCGATCAGACGCAGGCTGCCGGCGTTGTCCTTGAGCGCGATGCTTGGAATGTCGCGGTCGAGAATGGTCTGGTAACCCGGCGCGGCCATTTTGTCCTTGGCCGGCAGGTTGACCCACAGCTGGACCATTTCCAGCTTGCCGCCGGTTCTGGCGAAATTCTCCGAATGAAACTCTTCATGGAGGATGCCGGACGCTGCGGTCATCCACTGCACGTCGCCCGGGCCGATGGTGCCGCCGCTGCCGGTGGAGTCGCGGTGTTGCACTTCGCCGTCGTAAACGATGGTCACGGTTTCGAAACCACGGTGCGGGTGCTGGCCGACGCCACGCTGTTCAGTGGTCGGGGTGAATTCGGCAGGACCGGCGTGATCGAGCAGCAGAAACGGGCTGATGTGCTTGCCCAGGTGGTCGTAGGAAAACAGCGTGCGCACCGGGAAACCATCGCCGACCCAATGGCCGCGCGGGCTGGTGTAAATGCCGATGATGTTTTTCATGGGGTCTCCAATGGGTAAATGCATTGGATTAAGCGTAAGGGCATATCGAATATTCGACTAGAGGGTGGAAATCGGCTTGAGTGTTCCATATGCAGAACAATTGAGTCAGCGGCGCGCATTTCGCGAGCAGGCTCGCTTCCACAGGAGTCTGCAATGGTTCAGAGGCACCGTGCGAGGCCGTGCATGGCTTCGCGCAACCTGTCGATGGCACGCTCGATAAACGCGTTTTCACCGTCTCGGCATGCCGTGTCCAGATCTGCACACGCCGCAACAACCCGCGCTGCCCCAACCATTTGCGCACCGCCCCTGATGCGATGGGCCAGCTCACGCAGGCCGTTGCGGTCGCCGACGCGGGTCTGATCCAAAGCCTGCAGATCGTCGCGCAAGCTATTGCCGACTTCCTTGCGCAAACGCTCGATCAACGAGTGATCGGCACCGGCCATCTGCTCCAGGGCACTCAGATCAATCTCGACGGGCTCGGCACTTGGCGGTTCATCTTCGTGGCGCTCGCAACGATGAGCGCCTTTCAGGGCTTCAGCCAGATCATGCAAGCGAATCGGTTTGAACAGGCAGCCGTCCATGCCGGCATCCAGACAACGCAGGCGCTCTTCGATCTGCGCGTTGGCCGTAAAACCGAGGATCAGACAGGGCCTGCGGCCGCTGGCGGCTTCTTCGTTGCGAATCGCCTGCGCCAGCTCATAGCCATTGCGGCGCGGCATGTTGCAGTCGGTGATCACCACATCGAAGGCCTGGGTTCGCCAGCGGTCCAGCCCCTGTTCTCCGTCGCCCACGTCTACCGTGCGATGCCCCAATTCACTCAGTTGCCAGCACATCAGCAAGCGATTGACCGGGTGATCGTCGACCACCAACACGCTTAATACACAGGTCGCGGCTGCCGCCTCGGGCGTTGCCAGTGTGGTCGTCACCAACGTCAACAGCGGCAACTGGATATTGATTTTTACTCGCGTGCCTTGCCCGAGATCACTATCGAGACCCAGCGTGCCGCCCATCATTTCGCAGAGGTTACGGCTGATCACCAGCCCCAGGCCGGAACCGCTGCGCACCGCTTGAAGGCTATTGCTCGCTTGAACGAACGGGCTGAACAGGCGCTTTTGATCTTCAGCACTTATACCGATGCCGCTGTCTTCGATCAGCACTTGCACACTCACTTGCTCGTGCGATATCGCAACGATCTGCAGTCGCAGGCAGACGTCACCTGACTGGGTGAATTTGATCGCATTGCTCAACAGGTTCGACAGCACCTGTTTGAAGCGCGTCGGATCAATCAGCACATCCACGTCGGCGCGCGGATCAAGTTCGATGCGCCACAAGAGCCGTTTCTGCCGCGCCAGCCCTTCGAAAACCCGACACACCGATAACACCGTCTCGCGCAGGTTGGCCCGCTCGGGCGAGAGGGACAAATGCCCCGACTCGATACGGGCGATGTCGAGAATGTCGCCAATCAACGCCAATAATTGCTGGCCGGCATTCGACGCCACCTGAATTGCCAGTCGATCAGTCACGCCCTCCTCTGCGCGCTTGAGCGCCAGTTCGAGCATGCCGATCAAGGCGTTCATCGGTGTGCGAATCTCGTGGCTCATGGTCGCCAGGAAAGTGCTTTTGGCCCGATTGGCCTCATCCGCTGCGTCCTTGGCCTGTTGCAGTTGCAACAACCATTGCTGGCGCTGATGGATCTGCCGACGCTGCCAGCCGATCCAGATCAGGGCCAGCAGCAGCAAGCCTGCGGCGCCGGCAAAACCAAGCAGAATCTCGCGGCGATGGCGCGACCAATAGCTGTCCTCCACCACCACATCGTGGCTCCAGCGCTCGACCAGTTCATCCATTTGCTGCGGCGCGATGCTCAGCAACGCCTTGTTCAGGATCGAGTGCAGCAGCGCCGACTGCGGCGCCGTGGCCAAAGCGATGCGCGCCGGCTGATCGCCTACGGTGCCGGTAATACGCAGGCGGTCGCGGTATTGGCGGGCTATCAAAAAACGCGCCACCAGCAACGAGCTTACCGTCACGTCGACCTGTCCACGGGCAATCAGCGCCATGCCTTCGGCGGGGCTTTTGACTTCGACCAGACGCAGTCCGGGCACGCGTTGCAGGAGGTATTCGCGCAACGGGTGGCCGCGATAGATGGCCAGGCGTTTGCCGGCCAGGTCGTCGAGTGGCAATGGATGTTGGCCGTTCGCTGCGCTGACCAGCACGAACGGATTGTTCAGATAGGCGCGGGTGAATTGCAGCTGCGCTTCCCGCTCGGTGCTCGGCGTCACCACGGGCAAAATATCGAGTGCGCCGGCCTGAAGTTGTTCGAACTGGTCGTTCAGCGAGGTGCCACGCACGATCTCGAAATTCAGCCCGCTGCGCTGTGCAATCAGGCTCAGCAACTGCGCTGCCAGGCCGTTGAAGCGTCCGTCAGCATCGAAAAACGCCAACGGCGCGAAGTCTTCGACAGCGCCGACCCGCACCACCGGGTGCTGATCCAGCCACTGCTGCTCGGCGGCGCTGAGCTGTACCCGCGACTGTTCGGCCATCTCGGCGAGGCCGACGCTCCAGCGCTGTTCGATCAGAAGGCGACGCTCCATGGGCACGGCCAGCAAGGCCTTGTCGACGATGCGTTTGAGCACCACATCGCTGCGCAACAACGCAAAGGCGAACGGATTGGCATCAAGGCCCGACGGCCCGGCCAATTGCAGGTCGTTGCGATAATTGGTGTTGATCAGATAGTTGGCGCTGATGAAGTCGCCCAGGTACACATCGTCGGCACCGAAGGCGACCGCGCCGAGTGCATCCATGGCCGAAGCATAAAGCTGTACGTGGGCGCCGGGGTAGAACGCCTGAACATGGGTCAGCGGCAGGTAATCCTCGACCATGGCGATGCGTTTGCCTGCAAGGTCAGCAGGCAGTTTCTCGTCGTGACGCGTGACCAGCATCGGCTGATCTTCAGCATACGGCCGCGACAGAACAAAGGCCGGATCCGCCGCTTCGAAACTGTTCGAGGTGCCCAGGAGTTCGACGTCAGCGCGCTTGAGTGCGGCCATCAGTGCGGGACGATCGGCGAAACGCCGCACTTCGATCCTGATGCCGAGCAGTTGCGCCAGCAGATCGGCGTAATCGGCGGTCAGCCCTTCCAGCTCATGCTGATTGCGGGTGATTTCGAAGGGCGGGTAATCCGGGCCGGAGATGCCCATGCGCAAGACTGGATGCTCACGCAGCCACTGGCGCTCCCGATCATCGAGGCGCACCTGGATACTTCCCGGTTCGAGGCGCGCCAGCACCTCCAGCGTCTGCGGCTGGTCATTCGCCCCGACCGAGGCAACAAGCCCCAGCCACAGCAATAAAACCCGCAGTCCCTGCGTCATGTCGGGGTACTCAGATCAAGTGATTGCGCTTGGCGAACTCACGCAAAAGCACCAGCGAACCCAGGCCAAGTTTCGCCATCATGCGGGTCTTGTAGGTGCTGACGGTTTTGTGACTCAGGTGCATTTCCAAAGCGATGGCCTTGTTCGGTTTGCCCAGCGCCAGATTCACGAAAATGCATAACTCTCGATCGGACAGCTGCGCGATCAGCTCCTTTTCCGTGCGTTGCACGGCGTTGTACAGACCGCTGGTATTGGGCAATGCGGAGAAATAAGTGTGGCCGGACATCAATGCCTTGATGGCTTCGTGCAGCAGAGTCAGTTGATTGCTCTTGGTCACGTAGCCCCGTGCGCCGGCGCGTAGACAGCGCTCCTGGTAATGCGTGGGCTCATGCATGCTGAACACCAGCACCCGGCAACGCGCCGTTGGCGCCTTGATCTGGATTCGCGTCAGCACTTCCAGACCGTCCATCGATCCCAGCCCCAGATCGAGCACAACCAGGTGCGGATCATGCGCGCAGATCAACGGCACGACTTCATTGCCATTGGACGCTTCATGAATCCGGGTGAAGCCTTGAGCCTGCAGAACGATCCGAATGGCCGCGCGCACGACTGGATGATCATCGACGATCAGCGCTGACTTCATTGGAACTCCTGCAAAATCGAAGACACCGCAACAGTCTGTCCCGGAGTCGGTGGCTGCGCCGGCACTGTTACATGGATGGGCAAGAGAATCACCTGTCAGGTCTGACAGTTGTGCAGAGTGTTTTTTTATGCATTGGCATGGCGCAACGATGCGTGGGCGTCAGGCGCTGCCTGGCGTTCGTCGCAAGTTTCGACTCTCGCCATCACCTGCCCGATGAGCTGTAAATTGGGCAACGGCGTCGGGCTGATCAGCGCGTTTTCTTCTGCAAACCCTGCAAGCGCTTGCAACGGTGCTGATTGTTCGTTGTAGATCAGAGCATGGCGAACCTGTGGGTTATCGAGCAGAAAGCCCAGCAGATCGAGAGAGCCTGCCGCCAATTCGGCATTGATCACCAGCACATCGAACGGCTCGCAGCCATAGTCGACCAGGGTCAACAGTTCGCCGAGAGTCTGCACCGGGGCGACGCGGTAGTAGCCGAGCGCGTTGAACAGGCGCTCGATTTTCATGCGATGAAAATGCTGCGGGTCGGCGATCAGGATGCGCAACGCTTTGTTGCTCATGGTCATTCTCCCGGTGAGGTTTGGGGAGGGCAAGACTACGCAAGCGTCGGCGATAGCTCTGTAGGACTTTTCCTAAAAATTCGGTCATTCATCCGGCGGCCCTGACGCACCAATATCCCCTGCGGGAGCGAGCCTGCTCACGAAGGGGCTATACCAGTCAGAGATGTACTGACTGACACGACGCCTTCGCGAGCAGGCTCGCTCCCACAGGGGAAAGCATTCCATGGCGGTTATTGCCAGCCGAACCGGCGGATGTAGAAGCCTTTAACGGCTTGGGTCAGCGCCATGTACGCCAGCAGAATCACCGGTAGAAACACGAAATACAGTGACGGCAGCGCCTGCAATTTGAAGTAATGCGCCAGCGGCCCCATTGGCAGGAAGATGCCGACCGCCATGATGACCCCGGTCATCACCAGCAGCGGCATGGCGGCGCGGCTTTGCAGGAACGGGATCTTCGGCGTGCGGATCATGTGCACGATCAGCGTCTGGGTCAGCAACCCGACCACAAACCAGCCGGACTGGAACAGCGTCTGGTGATCCGGGGTGTTGGCGTCGAACACGTACCACATCAAGGCGAACGTCGTGATATCGAAGATCGAACTGATCGGGCCGAAGAACAGCATGAAGCGCCCGACGTCAGCCGGCTGCCAGCGCTGCGGCTGTTTCAGCATCTCGTCGTCGACGTTATCGAACGGAATGGCGATCTGCGAAATATCGTAGAGCAGGTTCTGCACCAGCAGGTGCATCGGCAGCATCGGCAGGAACGGGATGAACGCGCTGGCAACCAGCACCGAGAACACATTGCCGAAGTTGGAGCTGGCAGTCATCTTGATGTACTTGAGCATGTTGGCGAAGGTGCGCCGCCCTTCGAGCACGCCCTCCTCCAGCACCATCAGGCTTTTTTCCAACAGGATGATATCCGCCGCTTCCTTGGCGATGTCCACCGCGCTGTCCACGGAAATGCCGATGTCGGCGCTGCGCAGCGCCGGCGCGTCGTTGATACCGTCGCCCATGAACCCGACCACATGGCCGTTGCCCTTGAGAATGCCGACGATACGCTCTTTGTGCGACGGCGTGAGTCTGGCGAAGACGTTGGTCGTCTCAACCGCCACGGCCAGTTCGGCATCGCTCATGCGCTCAATGTCATTGCCCAGCAGCAAACCCTGCTGCGCGAGGCCTACCTCACGGCAGATTTTCGCCGTCACCAGTTCGTTGTCACCGGTCAGCACCTTGACCGCTACGCCATGCTCGGCCAAAGCCTTGAGCGCTGGCGCGGTGCTTTCCTTCGGCGGATCGAGGAACGCCACGTAACCGATCAGCGTCAGTTCCTGCTCATCGGCCAGGCTGTAAATTTCACGACCTGCTGGCATTGAGCGAGCCGCGACCGCCACCACGCGCAGACCTTCGGCGTTGAAAGCGCCGGTGACCTGGCGAATCCGCGCCAGCAATTCATCGCTCAATGCCTCATCAACTTCGCCGTGACGCACCCGGCTGCACACCGCCAGCACTTCTTCCACCGCGCCTTTGCAGATCAATTGATGGGGCTGACCGCGGCTCTCCACCACCACCGACATGCGCCGGCGATTGAAGTCGAACGGGATCTCATCGACCTTGCGAAACACGCTGCCGACTTTCAGTTCGCGATGGACTTCCACGTGTTCGAGCACGGCGACATCCAGCAGGTTTTTCAGGCCGGTCTGGTAGTAGCTGTTGAGGTAGGCCAGTTCCAGCACAGCGTCAGAATCCTCACCCCAGACGTCGACATTCCGCGCGAGAAAGATCTTGTCCTGAGTCAGGGTGCCGGTCTTGTCGGTGCACAGCACATCCATGGCGCCGAAGTTCTGGATCGCGTCGAGGCGTTTGACGATGACCTTTTTGCGCGATAGAAACACGGCGCCTTTGGCCAGGGTCGAAGTGACGATCATCGGCAGCATTTCCGGAGTCAGGCCGACGGCAATCGACAGCGCGAAGAGCAGCGCTTCGCTCCAGTCGCCCTTGGTGAAACCGTTGATGAACAGCACCAGCGGCGCCATGACGAACATGAAGCGGATCAGCAGCCAGCTGACCTTGTTGACGCCCTGCTGAAACGAGGTCACCGCCCGGTCCGTCGCGCCGACCCGTTGCGCCAACGCACCGAAGTAGGTGCTGTTGCCGGTGGTGAGAATCAGCGCAATCGCGCTGCCGGACACGACGTTGGTGCCCATGAACAGAATGTTGTCCAGCTCGAGCGGGTTACGCGTGTCGCGATCGGTGTGCCGGGTGAATTTCTCCACCGGCATCGATTCACCGGTCATCGCTGCCTGGCTGACGAACAGGTCCTTGGCGCTGAGCACGCGGCAATCGGCGGGAATCATGTCGCCGGCCGAGAGCACGATGAGATCGCCGGGTACCAGTTGCTTGATCGGCAGCTCCCGGCGTGGGCCATCGCGGCGCAGCACCGTGGCGGTGTTGCTGACCATGGCTTTGAGCGCATCGGCGGCCTGATTGGATTTGCTCTCTTGCCAGAAGCGCAGCAGCGTCGACAGCACCACCATGGAGAAAATCACCACGGCCGCCTTGAGGTCTTCGGTCAGCCAGGAGATCACCGCGAGCAAGGTCAGCAGCAGGTTGAACGGATTTTTGTAGCAGTGCCACAGATGGGTCCACCATGGCAGCGGCTGCTCGTGTTCGACTTCGTTGAGGCCGTGTTGCGCACGCAGTGCATCGGCCTCGACCTCGGTGAGCCCCTCGCCGTGCGTGCCCAACGACGACAGCAACGCGGCGCTGTCGGCATGGGCGGCAGCCACCAGCGTACTGGCCAGCGTCGGCGGCACTTCACGGTTGACCTTGGTGTCGTTGATCGAATCCAGCAACGCGAGGCGACGGAAGTGCCGGGCGATGTGACGGCTGCGCAGAAAGCCTGCGAAAAATTCCTTGAGCGTGAGTTTCATGGCTGTGTCCCCTGTGGTCAGCCGGGAAACCGTCGAGCAGGTACCGCCGCGCCCTGGCACCGGGACAACCGGCACGGCAAGGCGTGGCGCGCCGGTCGGGTATGACAGGCGTGTCGATAGGCTGCGATGACGACTGAGGTCGCCATCACGCCTGGTTCAGCGTCGATGAGGAGGACGTCGAGACACGACCCAAAACGGGTCGTGCACGGGATGCCGCTGCTCGCTGTTACGGCGAGACAACGGCAGGGAAAGGCTGCGCGTTATCTTGCCGAGAATCTGCCGGTGATCGAGACCGGCCGACAACTGTCACTCGAACAAGTACCCACTGTGGGTCTCCGCAATTGATGAAAACGCGCGCAGCTTACGCCCGCAGCGAAACGGCGGGAAGAGGTGTTTTCGGCGAATGTGGGGGGTGTTCAGGAAGGGTTCAGATTCAGGATCTGTGGGGCTTTCCATGGCCCCTTCGCGAGCAGGCTCGCTCCCACATTCTGGCCTGCGTTCACAGAACCATTGTGGGAGCGAGCCTGCTCGCGAAGGCGATATGTCAGGCAATGCAGATTCAGCTGGCAGTGGCCAACAACAACTCCGCCACCGAGCGACTGTGCCCGCGCTGTTTGCCATGCTCGTACAACGAGCCAGCGATTTCATCGGCGCGAATCGGCAGCACCGACAGCAGCGTATCGCTCAGGCCATGGCTGGCCTGGCAGAAGCCCTGCATATAAATGCCGGCCTTGCAGCGCTCGTCGGTGATCAGTTTGTAGTTGCGATCGACCTCGAACTCACCGAGGTATTCCTCCAGCGGCGCGAGCAACTTGCGGTGCATCTGCCGCTCGTAACCGGTGGCCAGCACCACGGCGTCATAGATTCGCACCGTGACTTCGCCGGTGGCATTGTTGCGCACTGCCAGTTCTATACCGTTTGCCGTGGCAGTGGCGCTCTCGACGGTGGTCAGGGTGCGGAACGCATGGCGGGCAATCCCGGAAACCTTCTGCCGGTAGAAGATGCCGTAGATGCGTTCGATCAGGTCGATGTCAACCACCGAATAGTTGGTGTTGTGGTACTCGTTGACCAGACGCTCGCGCTCGACGCTGTTCTGCTGAAACACCAGATCGGTGAACTCCGGCGAGAACACCTCGTTGACGAACGGGCTGTCATCCGCAGGCTTCAACGCCGAACCACGCAGGATCATGTCGACCTGCACCGACGGGAATGAATCATTCAGGTCGATAAAGGCTTCCGCCGCGCTCTGCCCGCCACCGATGATGGCGATGCTCATCGGTTGGTTGTTCACGCACGGCTGCCTGGCCATTTGCGACAGATATTGCGAATGGTGGAATACCCGGTGATCGCCCTTCAGTGCTTTGAACGCCTCCGGAATGCGCGGTGTGCCGCCAGCGCTGACCACCACCGAACGCGTGGTACGCACGAATTGCTGGCCGTCGCTGCCCCGGGAAATCACCCGCAAGGCCTCAACCTGCTGGTTGTGCAACACCGGTTCGATGAACTGCACTTCTTCGCCATAACGGCTCTGCGCGGTGAACTGCCCGGCCACCCAGCGCAGGTAATCGTTGTACTCCATGCGGCATGGATAAAAGGTGCCGAGGTTGATGAAGTCGACCAGACGCCCGTGGTGCTTGAGGTAGTTGACGAACGAGTAAGGGCTGGTCGGATTGCGCAGGGTCACCAGGTCCTTGAGGAAGGAAATCTGCAACTCGCTCTGCGTCGACAAGGTGTTGCCGTGCCAGCTGTAAGTGGCCTGCTTGTCGAGGAACAGCACATCCAGTTCGCCCTGGATCCGGCCGCGCTCCTGCAGAGCGATGGCCAGTGCCAGGTTCGAAGGGCCGAAACCGACGCCGATCAGGTCGTGAACGATGGGCGATGCAATTGCCTGTGTCATTTCCAGTGTCCTCTGGATGAACCCCTCAACGCGGGGAAAAAAGCCTGGGTGGCCTGACCGGCCTGAATCAGGTCAGCAGGTCGTCTGTTGAGTAGGAACGAGGACGATGAAAGGAAATTTAACCGGCGCGGATCACTGGCCATCCCATTGCTGGATGCGCAGGCGGCAATGCTTCATGGCGTTGACGATGTGTTTTTCCACCAGTGCCCGGGAGATGCCGAGGGTCTGGGCGATTTCCGGATGGGACATTCCTTCGATCTTGCGCAGCAGAAAACTGTCGCGGCACAGCGGCGGCAGCTCGGCCAGTGCGCGCTGAAGCATTTCCAGGCGCTGTCCGTGATCAAGGGTGCCGTGAGGCGAGGGAGTGAAATAGCGCTCTTCGTTATCCAGCACGTCCAGCGATTCGACCTGGCGCAGCGCGTTGCGGCGGTGATCATCGATAACCAGGTTCAGCGCGGTGCGATAAAGGAAGGCCCGGGGTTGTTCGATCGGCACCTCGCTGGAGCGCTCCAGCACGCGTACATAGGCGTCATGCACCACATCCTCGGCGACCTGACGGTTGCCCAGTCTGGCGTTGAGGAAACACACCAGCTCACGATAGTAGTTTTCCAACATGACTCCCGACCGCATCGATGCCGTTTCTGTCCTTGAGCGCACTGATCAGACCTGCGAATCACGCAGTAGCAAGATAGTGGCAACTTGAGGTGCGTAATTTATAGTAATTCTCATATAGATTTAAAGAGTTGATTCCATATCCCGGACAAATAGTCGTGGCCCGGCGTGCGGTAACTCGATGTGTCTGCGGCTAAATTCCGTCGCCCATGCCTCGTTTACAGGACAGCCCCTGTGTCTGTCGTGCCTTGCGACGGGCCGCAACCACTGGCCGGAACCCTGCATGAATCGTCCCCGCCCCGCCCGTCGCGCGCTATTTGCCGCCCTCTGTCTGATTCCCGTGATCGCCGTCGCTGCCTGGCAAGTCTTGCCACCCGGTCGCGACGCCGTTGCCACTGTGCAGGTCAGCCGCGGCGATATCGAAAACAGCGTGACAGCGCTCGGCACCTTGCAGCCGCGCCGCTATGTGGATGTCGGCGCACAGGCTTCGGGGCAGATTCAGAAGATTCACGTCGAGGCCGGCGATACCGTCAAGGAAGGCCAGTTGCTGGTGGAAATCGACCCGTCGACACAGAAAGCCAAGCTCGATGCCGGGCGTTTTTCCATCGAAAACCTCAAGGCGCAGTTGCAGGAGCAACGCGCCCAGCACGATCTGGCGCAGCAGAAATACCAGCGCCAGCAGAAACTCGCCGCAGGTGGCGCCACCCGCGAAGAAGACGTGCAGACCGCGCGCGCCGAGGTACGCGCAACGCAGGCGCGCATCGACATGTTCCAGGCGCAGATCCGCCAGGCCCAGGCCAGCCTGCGCAGCGACGAAGCGGAGCTCGGTTACACGCGCATCTACGCGCCGATGAGCGGCACCGTGGTCGCCGTCGGTGCGCGCGAAGGCCAGACCCTCAACGCGCAGCAACAGACCCCGCTGATCCTGCGCATCGCCCGACTGTCGCCGATGACGGTATGGGCCGAAGTTTCGGAGGCCGACATTGGCCACGTCAAACCGGGCATGACCGCCTACTTCACCACGCTCAGCGGCGGCACTCGACGCTGGAGCAGCACGGTGCGACAGATCCTGCCGGTGCCACCACGTCCGCTTGAACAGAATCAGGGCGGCAGTCCTACCAGCGGCCGCAGCGGCAGCGAACGCGTGGTTCTTTATACCGTGCTGCTCGACGTCGACAACGCCGATCACAGCCTGATGACCGACATGACCGCCCAGGTATTTTTCGTCGCCGAACAGGCGCAAGACACCCTGACCGTGCCGACTGCCGCCCTGCAACCGGGCTCGCGTCCGCAGTGGCAGCGGGCGCAGATCGTCGCCGCCAACGGTGATATTCAGGCGCGTGAAGTACGCACCGGCATCAGCGATCGCCTGCGCACCCAGGTGCTCGAAGGTCTGGCCGAGGGCGAGCATGTTCTCAGCGCGCCGGCCACTGCTCATGGAGGCTGAATGCACACGCCCCTGATCGACCTGCGGCAGATCCGCAAAGCCTATGGCGGTGATGACAGCCCGCTGGTGGAAGTGCTGCGCGGGATCGATCTGTCGATCCACGCCGGCGAATTCGTCGCCATCGTCGGCGCCTCCGGTTCGGGCAAATCGACGCTGATGAACATTCTCGGTTGCCTCGACCGCCCCACCAGCGGCGAGTATCTGTTCGCCGGGGAAAATGTCGCGCAGCTGGACAGCGATGAACTGGCCTGGCTGCGCCGCGAAGCCTTCGGTTTTGTCTTTCAGGGCTACCACCTGATCCCGTCCGGTTCGGCCCAGGAAAACGTCGAGATGCCAGCGATCTATGCCGGCACCCCGGCCGCCGAGCGGCATGCCCGAGCTCACGCACTGCTGGAACGTCTCGGCCTCGGCACTCGCACTGGCAATCGTCCGCATCAGCTTTCCGGCGGCCAGCAACAGCGGGTGTCGATTGCCCGTGCGCTGATGAACGGCGGCCATATCATCCTCGCCGACGAGCCGACTGGCGCCCTCGACAGCCACAGCGGCGCCGAGGTCATGAGCCTGCTCGACGAACTCGCCGATCAAGGCCATGTGGTGATCCTCATCACCCACGACCGCGAAGTGGCGCAACGGGCCAAACGCATCATCGAAATCCGTGACGGCCTGATCATCAGCGACAGCGCCGAGCACGCGTGCGCGCCGCCTGCGCCCAATCCCGGGGCGTTGCAAGCGGTCGACCTGCGCCAGCGCCTGAGCAACGGCAGCAGCCAGACCGGCGCCTGGAAAGGTGAACTGCTCGACGCTGTACAAGCGGCGTGGCGGGTGATGTGGATCAACCGCTTTCGCACGGCGCTGACCCTGCTGGGCATCGTCATTGGCGTGGCCTCGGTGGTGGTCATGCTCGCCGTCGGCGAAGGCAGCAAACGTCAGGTCATGGCGCAAATGGGTGCGTTCGGCTCGAACATCATTTACCTCAGCGGCTCGGCGCCGAACCCGCGCACGCCGGAGGGCATCATCACCCTCGACGATGTTGCCGAACTGTCCGCCCTGCCCCAGGTGGAGCGCATCATGCCGGTCAACGGCTCGACCGCCGGGGTGCGCTTTGGCAATGCCGACCACAGCAGTTACGTCGGCGGCAATGACACCAACTTTCCGCAGATTTTCAACTGGCCGGTGATCCAGGGCAGTTACTTCACCCAGGCCGACGAGGACAGCGCCGCCGCCGTCGCGGTGATCGGCACCAAGGTCCGCGACAAATTGCTCAAGGATGTCGCCGACCCCATCGGCCAATACATCCTCATCGAAAACGTGCCGTTCCAGATCCTCGGCGTGCTCGCCGAAAAAGGCGCCAGCTCCGGCGACTCTGATAGCGACAACCGCATTGCCGTGCCCTATTCGGCGGCGAGCACGCGACTGTTCGGCAGCCGCAATCCGCAATACGTGGTGATTGCCGCCAAGGACGCGCGCAAGGTCAAGGACGCCGAACAGGCCATCGAACAGGCGATGTTGCGTCGGCACCACGGCAAGAAGGATTTCGAGCTGACCAACAATGCCGCGATGATCCAGGCCGAAGCGCGCACGCAAGGCACGCTGTCGCTGATGCTGGGGGCGATTGCGGCGATTTCCCTGCTGGTCGGCGGTATCGGCGTGATGAACATCATGCTCATGACCGTACGCGAACGTACCCGCGAGATCGGTATCCGCATGGCCACCGGCGCCCGTCAGCGCGACATCCTCCGTCAGTTTCTCACTGAAGCGCTGATGCTCTCGGTGGTCGGCGGAATCGCCGGGATCGGCCTGGCGCTGCTGGTCGGCGGCGTGTTGTTGCTCAGCGGCGTGGCGATCGCCTTTCAAGGGCTGGCGGTGATCGGTGCGTTCGCCTGTGCGCTGGTCACCGGCGTCATCTTCGGCTTTATGCCGGCCCGCAAAGCTGCCCGGCTTGACCCGGTCACGGCCCTTACCAGTGAATGATCGACCTATGAATGTGCGACTGACCTTCCTCGCCGCCAGCCTGTTGCTGGCGGCCTGCAGCAGCCCGGCGCCGCGCCTGGACAGCGGCGTGCAGCCACCGAGCGCGTGGCAGTCCGCCGACACCCCCGGCGCGCTGCAGAGCAATCGGCAATGGTGGACGCAATTCGGCAGCCCTGAACTGGAGCGGCTGGTGGAACAGGCGCGGCTGGGCAGCTATGACCTCGCCGCCGCCGTGGCGCGAGTCAGACAGGCCGAGGCCAGCGCAACCATCGCCGGCGCCCCGTTGCTGCCGGAACTCAAGGCCGGGCTGAATGCCAACCGGCAGAAACTGATCCACGGCAAGGGCTACAGCCAATTGGATGTCAGCCCGGAGAATCGCTCGCTGGACTACTACGATGCCGAGCTCAGCGCCAGTTACGAGATCGATTTCTGGGGCGGCAAGCGTGCCGCCCGCGACAGTGCGGTGTTCGGCGTGCAGGCCAGCGAGTTCGACCGCGCCACCGTCGAGCTGACCTTGCTCAGCGGCGTCGCCAACAGTTACACCCAAACCCTGGCCTTGCGTGAGCAGGCGCGCATTGCCGCACTCAATCTGGCCAATGCGCAAAACGTGCTGCGTCTGGTGCAGACCCGCTTCGACGCCGGCAGCGCCACCGCGCTGGAACTTGCCCAGCAGAAAAGCCTGGTGGCCGAACAACAGCGTCGTCTGCCGCTGGTGCAACAACAGGCGCGCGAAGCACTAATCAGCCTCGCCGCCCTGCTCGGCCAACCAGTGCAAACGTTACCGTTGCCTACGCAATCCTTCGGCCAATTGCACTGGCCGGACATTGCCAGCGGCGTGCCGAGCGAATTGCTCAGTCGGCGTCCGGACATTGCCAGCGCCGAGGCCAAGCTCGCCGCAGCCCAAGCTGATGTCACCGTCGCCCGCGCCGCGATGCTGCCGAAAATCACCCTGACCGCCAGCCTCGGCAGCGGCGCCGATCTGGCCGCCGATTTGCTGCGCACGACGTTCTACAACCTGTCCTCGGGGCTGACCGCGCCGATCTTCAACAACGGCCGCCTCAGCGCCGAACGCGACAAGGCCAAGGCGCGGCAGGATGAGCTGCTGGAGACCTATCGCGGGGCAATCATCAACAGCTTCGCCGACGTCGAAAAAGCCCTCAGCAGCATTCGCGGCCTCGACGAACAACGGCAATGGCAAAGCGAAGAACTGAACCAGGCACAGACCGCCTTCGACATTGCCCAAAGCCGCTACCAGGCCGGCGCCGAAGACCTGCTCACCGTCCTGCAAACCCAGCGCACGCTGTATGCGGCGCAAGACCTCAACGTGCAACTGCGCCTGTCGCGGTTGCAGGCGAGCATTGCCTTGTACAAAGCGTTGGGAGGTGGCTGGGAGGTGATCTGAGGGCAAAGCGTCGACTGAACTGACGTCTTCGCCAGCAGGCTCGCTCCCACAAATGGAATTCGGTTTGGACGGAAATCTCCGCCACGACCAAGGCCCATGTGGGAGCGAGCCTGCTCGCGAAGGGGTCCTGTCAGGCACTGATGCATCTGAATGACACACCGCATTCGCGAGCAGGCTCACTCCCACAAGGGGATTGCGAACTATTCAGAGAGTGTGTGTGTTTGAACCAATCTAGAGCTGTCGGCCCTTGACCTTCAGGTGCCGCGCATACCACGGGCGCTGTGGCACTTTGCGGAACAGTTCGGTCATGTTGTCTTCGTCGCCAAAAGTGATACGCAGCGCCAGTTTCATGGTTTCCGGGTCCATCTCCACGGATCGCCCAGCTTGCAGGCCGGGCACGGTGCTGCAGCCGTGGGTGTCGGGGCCGAGCCAGGGGTCGGCGACTTCCACCCAGCGCCCCGGTGCAAACCATGGCACGCCGTTGACTTCCAGACGGCTCACTTCGCCCGGGTGAAAACGCTCGTGGGCGCGGAACCAGTCTTCCAGACGATCATCGATCCAGCCGTGGAAACGCCAGAACACCGGGTTCACATGGGAGGAAAACGGATCACCGAGAAAGTCGTTTTCCGGCGCATACCAGCGCGCGGCGAAGTCCGCCTGATCGCGCGCCATCGGCACCGGAATGTCGTTGGACGGATCACGAGCCACCGAAGCCCAGCGCATGTGCAGCCAGTCGTGCAGGCCCAGTTCGACTTCCGAACCGAACTGGCCGAGGGTCAATTTCGCCAGGTAACGCGGGTCGCGGTACTGCGATTCCCAGACCAGAAAATTGCTCTGGAAAGTCTCCGCCGCTTTGATGTCGCTGACCCATTTGGTGTACGCGTCATCGCCCTCGGCCAGCCAGGTCGGCGGCAGTGAATTGCCGTCATGATTGTCGAAATAACGCGCGAAGCCCTGGCGGTCACGCTCCAGCTCAGGCTGCGGCTGCGGGAACGCCGGCCAGGAAGGCAAATCCTGCATCGAGCGGGCGATGCCTAGCATGTGCCGATGCATAAAGAAAAAATCCACGCCCGAACCATTGCGATCCTTGCTTGGCCCACGGGCGTCGCGTTCCTTGCCACGTGGCCCGGGCTGCCAGCCGATACCGCGCAGCGCTTCGCGTTTTTTCTCCGAGAGCTTGTGCCACTTGTCGCGGGTAGCGTGCCAGAGCTGATGGAACAACCGATGCTCGGGCGCCACCAGCCAGGCCAACAGTTGCGGATTGAGCCCGGTGCGTTCACGGGCCTCGGGAAAACGCCGCTTGATAGCGATGAACTGATTGTCCAGCTCGGGCAACGCCAACGGCCGATCCAGACGCAGCACTTGTCCGGTGAACGTGGCGCTGCCGGCATTGCCGAACGCAGCCCAGACTTCATCCAGTTTGACTTTGAACTCATACACCGGCGGCGCAAGTGGCGCATCGGTGCGCAGCAGGCGCCAATACATCTCGGCGCCGTTGCCCGGTGCCAGATCGCCAACCACTTGATAGCGCACAGGCCCTTCGGCACGCAAATTGGTGCCGGTGTCGAGATAACCACGCAGGCCGCGCCCACGATGAGCGATGTCGAGAAACAGTTCCAGACCTTGCACAGGCAGACCATCAAGCCCCGCCGCCGCACCGGTAAAGCGAATGTCCCAGACCCCACGCAAATTGTCCGCCAGCTGTTGCCCGGCGGTGTCCGCCAGATCGACCGTGGCCTCGCCCGGGGTGATCGGAAACTCCTCGCGAGTCAGTTCACGATGTGCATAAAAAGCGGCAGGCAGCGCGGCGCCCGTGAGTGCCATGCCCGCCATGAACCAGCGTCGAGAGATCGTCATTGCCCTACCTGTGTCAGCCATGAAGCAGGCTTTATCCAAGCTAGAACGTTTGCTCGGCGGGGAAATTTACGCCGCCGGCAAACATCACCCGCGCCGCTGCCGGGCATTTGTAACGCACACCTAAATTAGCCGTGCAGCCACTCGTTCTTCCCAGATAGAAAAGGCCCCTGCGCCTGTACCTCGACGGCGAACCTGAATGAGATGGCAATGACAAAACCTCGTTGGAAAAAGGCTCTATTCATCGGCCTGCCGCTGGCCCTGGCGATCAGTGCCGGCGCAGGATTTCTGGCCTGGGATTACCTGAACAACCCCGGCTACCCGGTGAAGGTGATGAAACAGGCGACGGAGTTGCAGGATCGCCTGCTGTCGTTCGACAGCCACATCACCGTGCCGCTGAGTTTCGGCAGCCACGACCACGAAGCCGACAAGGATGGCTCGGGCCAGTTCGACCTCATCAAGGCCAATCGCGGACGCTTGTCCGGTGCGGCGCTGACGGTATTCGGCTGGCCGGAAATGTGGAACGGCCCGAACGCCCCGCACCGTCCCACCGAGGGTTTTGTCGAAGAAGCGCGCAATCAGCAGGAGGTGCGCTACAAGATCATTTCCGGGATCGTCCGCGACTTCCCCAATCAGGCCGGCATCGCCTACACACCGGATGATTTCCGCCGCCTGCACGGCGAAGGCAAGTTTGCGATTTTCATCAGCATGCTCAACGCCTACCCGCTGGGCAATGACCTGAGCAAACTCGACCTGTGGGCCGGGCGCGGTATGCGCATGTTCGGTTTCAGTTACATCGGCAACAACAGCTGGGCCGACTCGTCGCGGCCGCTACCGTTTTTCAATGATTCGCCCGATGCCCTCAATGGTCTGTCGGATATCGGCAAACAAGCGGTGCAGCGCTTGAACGATCTGGGCGTGATCATCGACGTGTCGCAAATGTCGACCAAGGCCCTCGAGCAAGTCGCCGAACTGAGCCGCACACCGCTGGTGGCCTCGCACTCGGCGCCCCGGGCGGCGGTGGATATCCCGCGCAACCTCAGCGACAAAGAGCTGCAACTGATCAAGAACAGTGGCGGCGTGGTGCAGGTCGTCGCCTTCTCGCAATACCTGAAACCGCTGACCCAGGGTACGCAGGACAAACTCAATGCGCTGCGTGCGCGCTTCGATCTGCTGCCACTGCCCAACCTCGCCATGGCGCTGATGCCGGGCGATCCGATCATCACCGCCTGGTCGGAACAGAAGCTCGGCCAGTACGCCAGCGGCCTCTACGCGATCCTTGAAGAGGAACCGAAAGCCACTCTCAAGGACTTCGGCGACGCCATCGATTACACGGTGCGCAAGATCGGTATCGACCACGTCGGCATTGCTTCGGATTTCAACGATGGTGGCGGCATCAAGGGCTGGGAAAACGTCGGCGAGATCCGCAACGTCACCGCCGAACTGCTGCAGCGCGGCTACTCCGAAGCGGACATCGCCAAGCTCTGGGGCGGCAACTTCATGCGCGTCTGGGATCAGGTACAAAAAGCCGCGAAACCGGCGCTGGCGTCGCGCCAGGAGGTGGCGCGACCATGACCGACCGTCGCACGTTTCTGAAACAGGCCGGCCTGCTCGCCGCCGCCCTGCCCCTGGGCGCCAGCCTGACTGCACCGGCGGCCGTCGCGGCCGTGCCGAATGCCTCGCGGGACAAATGGGCGCAGTTGCGTCAAATGTTCGATCAGGATCCTCAGGCGATTCACTTCGCCAATTTCCTCGTCACCTCGCATCCCAAACCGGTGCGCGAAGCGATCGAACGCCACCGCGCGGCGCTGGATTTGAATCCGGGTCTGGCGATGGATTGGGATCTGGGCGTCACCGAGAAGCGCGAAGAAAACGTGCGCTATTGGGCAGGCCAGTATCTGCAAGCCAAACCGGCGCAAATCGCCCTGACCGGCAGCACCACCGAAGGCCTGGCGATGATCTACGGCAGCGTGCAGGTGCGCGCGGATCAGGAAATTCTCACCACGGTTCACGAGCATTATTCGACGCGCAACATCCTCGATTTCCGCAGCCGGCGTGACGGCACGCGCGTGCGCAAACTCAAGCTGTTCGAAAACCCGCAGAGCATTTCTCTGGATCAGGTGCTCGACACGATCAATCGCAATATCCGCCCCGAGACCCGCGTGCTGGGCATGACCTGGGTGCATTCGGGCAGCGGCGTGAAGCTGCCGATCAGAGAGATCTCGCGGCTGGTCGATGAGCACAACCGTCAGCGCGAGGACCAGGATCGACTGATCTACGTGGTTGATGGCGTGCACGGTTTTGGCGTCGACGACCTGAGTTTTCCGCAGATGAACTGCGACTTTTTCATCGCCGGCACGCACAAGTGGATGTTCGGCCCGCGCGGCACCGGCATCGTCTGCAGCCGCACGGAAGAACTGACATACGTCAGCCCCAGCGTGCCGACCTTCTCCGAGGCCACCGCGTTCTCGACCATCATGACCCCGGGCGGCTACCACGCCTTCGAGCATCGCTGGGCACTGGACGAAGCGTTCAAGTTGCACCTGCAGCTGGGCAAAGCCGAGGTGCAGACGCGCATTCATCAGCTCAACAGTTACCTCAAGCAACGTTTGCAGGAGCACCGCAACATCGAGTTGGTGACCCCGCTCGACTCGCAGTTCTCCGCCGGTTTCACCTTCTTCCGGATCAAGGGCCAGGACAGCGATGAAGTGGCGGCCTGGCTGATGCAAAACCGGGTGATCTGCGACGCGGTCAGCCGCGACGTCGGGCCGGTGATTCGCACCGCCCCGGGCTTGCTCAACAGCGAAGCCGAAGTGGATCGCTTCATGGACATCCTCGGCAAAAAGCTGCGTGCCTGACCCTCGACTGCCGTTTTCCTTTTAAAGAGACGACCCATGAAAAAGCCTCACGCGTCACTCCTCTCCAAAGCCCTGCCCGCACTGGCGCTAAGCGCCCTCTGCGCTGCGCTGTTGCCCGGCAGCGCGCTGGCGGCGACCGCGCCTGCTGCGGGCAAAGTGTTCAAGGACTGCAAGGACTGCCCGGAAATGGTCGTGTTGCCAACCGGCAGCTACACCATGGGCACGCCGGATGATGAAGTCGGCCGGCAGCCCGACGAAGGCCCGCTGCACACGGTGACGTTCAGCAAACCATTCGCTATCAGCCGCTCGCAGGTGCTGGTGGGCGAATGGGACGCCTACGTGCGCGAGACCGGCAACAAGCCCTACGACTTCGATGATCGCCCGGGCCGTCGTTGCACCGCCGGCAAGCCGGAATTCAAACAGACGCCCCGCGATCCGGCCGTGTGCATGAACGTCGCCGAAGCCCAGGGCTACATCGACTGGCTGTCGAAAAAGACCGGCCACGCCTATCGCCTGCAAAGCGAATCGATCCGCGAATACGCCGCCCGTGGCGGCAGCACCGGGCCTTTCCCGTTCCCGTTCGATGAGGGCAAGGATTACCAGATTTCCAGGCACGCCAACACTTACGGCGCGGCCGATGGCTACAACTTCACCTCGCCGGCCGGCACCTTCCCGGCCAATGCGTTTGGCGTGTTCGACGCCCACGGCAACGTCTACGAATGGACCGCCGATTGCTACCACCCGGACTACTCCGGCGTGCCCGCCGACGGTCGCCCATGGACCCAGGAAAACTGCGAACGCCAGGTCATGCGCGGCAACGATTGGGGCGAAGCGCCGATCTTCTCGCGCTCGGGCAACCGCAACAGCAGCTGGCCGACCAGCAAGGGCGACTGGCTGGGCTTTCGCGTAGTACGCGACCTCTGATCCCGCCCTCGAAGAGCGCAGCCACGCCTGCGCTCGGTTAAAGAAACTCCGCGACCATTCGTTTTCCTTAAGTACCGGCACTCCCTCCGCATCGAAGCAGGAATCCTCCATGACCAAGCCTACGCGTGGGGCGATCAACGAATTGTTCGCCCTGCTCAAGCCCTTCCGCCTGATCGTCTCGGCGTCCATCGTGCTCGGCATGCTCGGCGGCCTGAGCGTCACCGTGCTGCTGGCGACCATCAACAACGCCCTGCATTCCGATGACGGCCTGACCCGCACCGTGGTGATGATCTTCGCCGGCCTCTGTGCCCTGGCCCTGCTGACCACGATCCTGTCGGACATCGGCACCAACTACGTCGGCCAGCACATCATCGCCAAACTGCGCAAAGAGCTGGGGGAGAAAGTCCTGTCGGCGCCGATCGACCAGATCGAACGCTATCGCAGCCATCGCCTGATTCCGGTGCTGACCCACGACGTCGACACCATCAGCGACTTCGCCTTCGCTTTCGCGCCGCTGGCGATTTCGATGACCGTGACCCTTGGCTGCCTCGGCTACCTGGCCATGCTGTCGTGGCCGATGTTTCTGATGATGCTGGTGGCCATCGCCATCGGCACCACCATCCAGGCCATCGCCCGGGCCAAAGGCATGCGCGGCTTCTACGCCGCCCGCGACTCCGAAGACGAACTGCAAAAGCATTACAACGCGATTGCCGAAGGTGCCAAGGAACTGCGTATTCACCGCCCGCGCCGCCAGCGCATGTTCGTCGCCGGCATTCAGAAAACCGCCGAGAAAATCTGCGACACCCAGATCAGATCGATCAACACCTTCGTCATCGCCAAGTCGTTTGGCTCGATGCTGTTTTTCGTGGTCATCGGCATGGCCCTGGCCCTGCAATCGTTGTGGCCGAGTGCCGACAAAGCGGTGATGAGCGGTTTCGTTCTGGTGCTGCTGTACATGAAGGGGCCGCTGGAACACCTGATCAGCACCCTGCCGATCATCAGCCGCGCGCAGATTGCCTTCCGCCGCATTGCAGAACTCAGCGAACAGTTCTCCTCCCCGGAGCCGCACCTGTTGCTGCAGGATCAGGGCAGCAAGCCAGCCGCCGTCAACAGCCTGGAACTGCGCAACGTGCGCTACGCCTTCCCTCCCGTGGAAGGCAGCGAACCGTTCCGCCTCGGCCCGGTGAACCTGCGCATCGAACAGGGCGACATTGTGTTTATCGTCGGTGAGAACGGCTGCGGCAAAACCACGCTGATCAAATTGCTCCTGGGCCTGTACGCGCCGACCGAGGGCGAAATTCGCGTTAACGACAAGCCGATCACTGCGGTCAACCGCGACGATTACCGGCAGAACTTCACGACGATCTTCGCCGACTACTATCTGTTCGATGACCTGATCCAGGGCGATCGTGAAGTGCCGCAGGATGCCACCCGCTACCTCGAGCGTCTGGAGATCGCGCACAAGGTCAGCGTGCGCGACGGCGCGTTCAGCACCACCGACCTGTCCACAGGCCAGCGCAAACGCCTGGCACTGGTCAACGCCTGGCTCGAAGAGCGTCCGGTGCTGGTGTTCGATGAATGGGCGGCGGATCAGGACCCGACCTTCCGGCGGATCTTCTATACCGAGCTGCTGCCCGACCTCAAGCGTCTGGGCAAAACCATCATCGTGATTTCCCACGACGACCGTTACTTCGACGTCGCCGATCAACTGGTGCGCATGGAGGCCGGCAAGGTCAGAAGCGAACTGCAAACCGCTTGATCGAGGCAGCCGCGACCGGGCCGGAGAAAAAACTTTTCCGGTTTGCCGCGGCTTCCTCGTCTTAATGAGATGAATAAGAACCATTAACAACTATACCTGCCAAGGTCTTAACCTCATGTCCGCATCCCGTTTCATGCTTCGCCCTCTGACTCGAGCCCTGCTGATGCACGGCGCGACCCGCACACGCCTGGCCGGTAGCGGCCTGGGTCTGGCACTGACCCTCGCGGCAGCGCCGTATGTCCAGGCCCAGGAATGGACCCTGAACATCCCGGCCCAACCGCTGGCCCAGGCCCTGCAAACCCTCGGTCAGCAGACCAGCCTGCAAATCGTCTACAGCCCGGAAAGCCTGCAAGGCCTGCGCTCCAGCGCCCTCAACGGCCGCTACCAGGATGACGAGTCGCTGAAAGCCATGCTCAGCGGCACCGGCATTCGCTATCAGCGTGACGGCAACACCGTCACCGTGCTCGGCCCGGCCACCGGCGGCAGTGCGATGGAACTGGCGCCGACCAACGTCAACGCCAACCGCCTCGGCGCCACCACCGAAGGCAGCAACTCCTACACCACCGGCGGCGTGACCATCGGCAAAGGCGTGCACTCGCTGAAGGAAACGCCGCAGTCGGTCACGGTGATGACCCGCAAGATGCTCGACGACCAGAACCTCAACACCATCGAACAGGTGATGGAGAAGACCCCGGGCATCACCGTCTACGACTCGCCAATGGGCGGCAAATATTTCTACTCGCGCGGTTTCCGCATGACCGGCCAGTACCAGTACGACGGCGTGCCGCTGGACATCGGCAGCAGCTACGTGCAGGCGGACAGCTTCAACAGCGACATGGCCATCTATGACCGCGTGGAAATCCTTCGCGGCGCGGCCGGCATGATGAAGGGCGCGGGCGGCACCGCCGGCGGCGTCAACTTCGTGCGCAAGCGCGGCCAGGACACCCCGCACACACAGCTGTCGCTGTCGGCCGGCACCTGGGACAACTATCGCGGCCAGGTCGACACCGGCGGCCCGCTGAACGACGCCGGCACCGTGCGTGGCCGCGCCGTGGTGACCCAGCAGACCCGTCAGTATTTCTACGATGTGGCTGAACGCCGCGACCAGATCTACTACGGCGCCCTGGACTTCGACCTCAGCCCCGACACCACCCTCGGTCTGGGCATGGCCTATGAAGATGTCGACGCCACCCCGTGCTGGGGCGGCCTGCCGCGCTACGCCGACGGCTCCGACCTGCACTTGAAACGCTCCACCTGCCTGAACACCTCGTGGAACAACCAGCGCAGCAAACGCGCCACCTACTTCGCCGACGTCAAACACCAGTTCAACGATGACTGGTCGCTGAAAGTCGCCGGTGTCTACTCGCGCAACACTCAGGACATGGAATATTCCTTCCCGAGCGGCACAGTGCCGTTGGGCGCCACAGCCACCAATACGCTGATGCTCGGCAGTACCTATGACTACGATCAGCGCGACTACGGTTTCGATGCTTACGTCGACGGCAAATTCGACGCCTTCGGCCAGCAGCACGAACTGATCGTCGGCGCCAACGCCAGCCGTTCGCACAAGGACGACTTCTACGCGGTGGCGGCATTGCCACAGCGCCAGAACGTGTTCAACCCGAACCACAACATCCCGCAGCCGGATGAAAGCTACTACCTGGCCAACGCCTCCCGTGGCGGCCCGGTGGACATGCACATCAAGCAATACGGCACTTACTCGATCGCCCGCCTGAAACTCGCCGACCCGATGACCCTGGTACTCGGCAGCCGGGTCAGCTGGTACAAATCCGACACCGACTCGGTGCAGTACTTCCGTGGCGAAGGCACCGAGGTCAACACCCAGTCCACCGAAACCGGCCAGGTCACGCCATTCGCCGGCCTGCTCTACGACCTCAACGACAACCTGACCGCCTATGCCAGCTACACCGACATCTTCACCCCGCAAGGCTCGTACAAAACCATCGACGGCAGCACGCTCAAGCCGCTGATTGGCCAGAGCTACGAATTGGGGATCAAGGGTGAGTGGTACGACGGTCGCTTGAACACCACGTTCAACCTGTTCCGCACCATCCAGAAAGACGCGGCCCAGGATGACCTGCGGTGCGAAGACAGCTCCTGCCAGATCAACTCGGGCAAGGTCCGCGCCCAGGGCTTTGAAGCTGAAGTCAGCGGTGAAGTGATCGACCGCCTGCAATTGCTGGCCGGTTATACCTACACCCAGACCAAAGTGCTGGAAGACGCCGATGCTACTCAGGATGGCGCGGTCTACAACTCCTACGTGCCGCGTCACCTGTTGCGCGTCTGGGGTGATTACGCCCTGAGCGGGCCGCTGGATCGTGTGACGATTGGTGCGGGTGTCAATGCACAGACGGGCACCTACCGCGTTTCGCCTCTGGGCGGGGACAATGTCGATGGCGCGGGTTATGCCGTCTGGAACGGTCGCATTGGTTATCGGATCGATGACACCTGGTCGGTGGCGTTGAACGGCAACAACCTGTTCGACAAGCGTTATTACGCGACCATTGGTACCGAGGGGTTCGGTAACTTCTACGGGGATCCGCGCAATTTTGTGATGTCGGTGAAGGCTGATTTCTGATTGGTCTGATGTTTGTTTGGAAGCCCCGCTTTGGCGGGGCTTTTTTGTTATTGGAATTGGGGGCATATCCGTTGTTGCGGGTGCTGCCGCTGGCGGTTTCGCTCTTACAGCGAGTCCCTTTTTCAAACGCCGGAGTGCCGGCCCAGCAAAAAGGAACCAAAAGGCTTTGCC
>NZ_CEEDDH010000012.1:0-175041 GCF_979253165.1 Pseudomonas sp. AC083 | reverse complement strand
GGCCAGCGGCGCGGCGGACGTGACGGTGAACAACAGCGGTGCGATCAGCGCACGCGGCGCTGGCTCCTCGGCCATCGATGCGTTGACCGAAGGCGGCAACGCCAGCGTCAGCAACAGTGCCACCCTGCAAGGTGGCTGGGCCGACAGCAGTGGGGTTGCCCTCGGCGGCGCCACGCAAACCCTGACCAACGCCGGCGCCATTGGTGCGCTCAGCGATTCGGCGGTGCGCGCCGATGCGACCACGCCGGGCAGCACCTTCGCGCTCAATAACACCGGGCTGATCACCGGTTCGGTAAGCGCGATCAGCGCCAGCAGCACCATCACCAACAGCGGCACGTGGATTCTGCGAGATTTCTTCGACAGCAGCGGCAGCGGCACTCGCGACAGCTGGAACGTCGCGGTGAGCAACCTCGGCACGGCGGGCTCCAGCAGCATCGACAACAGCGGCCTGATTCAACTGGCGGCGCAACCGGCCAGCGGCATCGTCAACTTCAGCAGCAGCGGCGCTTATCTGCCATTGGGACAAACCGCCAACGCGCCGATACCGGGGGGCGCCGTGCAGGGGCAGATACTCGGCGTCAGCCGTTTCAGCAACAGCGGCACGCTGGATCTGGCGGCGGGCAGCAACACGGTCGGCAACGTCTTGCTGATCAGCGGCGCCAATAGCGCTGGCACCGATGGCGGCGGGGTGTTTGTGTCGAACGGCGGGAGGGTGCTGCTCAACACCACGCTCAACAGCGGCGGGCCCAATAGCCTGTCCGACATGCTGGTGGTCGACTCGACGGCAACCGCCAGCGGCGGCGCCACCGGTGTCGTCGTGCGCAATGTCGGCGGGCAGGGCGACCTGACTCAGGGCAACGGCATTGCCGTGGTCGAGTTGCTGAACAAGACCGAAGCCGCGAGTGACGCCAATGCCTTTCGCCTCGCCCGACGCGTGGTCGCCGGGCCATATGAATATCGCCTGCAACAAGGCGCCGAGGATGGCAGCGCTCGCGATACCTGGTTCTTGCGTTCGGATGCGCTGACACCGCCGAGCCCGCCGGCTCCACCCGGTCCTGCTCCTGATCCAGCTCCCGATCCTGGCCCGGCGCCGGTGCCCAATTACCGCCCGGAGGTGTCGCTCTACGGCGCCGTGCCCGCGCTGGCGCTGGTTTACGGCCGGACCATGGTCGATACGCTTCATGAACGGGTCGGCGAAGAACGCCTGAATCGTGGCGAGCCATTGCCCAAGGAAGACGAATCGACACTGGCGCCCTCGATGGGCTGGGGCCGGGTGATCTATCGCAGCGGCAAACAGGACGGCGATCGCAAGAATGCCTTGGGCAATACCCCGGAATACAACTACGACCTGACCGCATTTCAGGTCGGCGCCGACCTGTATCGCAAGGTCCGCCCCGATGGCAGTCACGAACAGGCAGGCCTGTCGTTGTCGGCGGGCACCATCAATGCCGGCGTCAGCCATTACACTCGCCGCGCTGCCGGCGAAGACACCCTGCGCGCCTACGGTGTCGGCGCCTACTGGACCCATTTCGGTCCGTCCGGCTGGTATCTGGACGGGGTCGTGCAGGTCAACCGCTTCGACATCGAAGCCAAACCCAGCGACCTGGCGAAACTGAAAACCCGTGGCTGGGGCTACACCGCTTCGCTGGAAAACGGCTATCCCTACGAGTTTGACAAAGACTGGTACATCGAGCCGCAGTTGCAGGCGATCTACAGCTACGTCGATCTGGACAGCAGCGATGACGCTGGCGCCAATGTGCGTTTCAAGGACGTCGATTCGCTGGTCGGCCGCGCCGGTGTGCGCATTGCCAAAGACTGGGAAACCGAGGGCGTCGACAAGACTGCCCGGCGCACCAACGCGTGGATCCGCCCCAGCGTCTGGCATGAATTCAAGGGCCAGCCGAAGACCGAGTTTTCCTCAGAGTCGGGTTACATCCCGTTCGAGTCAGACATTCAGGGCACGTGGGGCGAGGTCAATGTCGGCGTCGATTATCAGGCCAACCAACGCACCACGTTCACCGCTTCGGCCGGTTATCGACAAGGCTTTGATGGCGACAGCCACGGCTATGACGCAATGCTGGGTTTCAAAATAAATTTCTGAGTGCCGCTGCGCCCTATATCCTCTGCGCCACACGTTTGGGCTGGAACAGGGACAGGGCAATGGCATTCAGGGTGATGGTCGTCGGTGGTTACGGCAATTTCGGCAGTATCGTTTGTCGGCATCTGGCGCAGATGCCAGAGATTGAACTGCTGCTGTCGGGCCGCGATGCGCACAAGTTGCAGCGCAAGGTTGACGAGCTGCAAACGCAGTCGGGCCGAGCTTGCGAAGGGTGGTGCGGTGATGCGACAGGCGCGGATTTTCAAGCGGCGCTGCGCGAGCTGAATATCCAGTTAGTGGTGCACACTGGCGGACCGTTTCAGGGGCAATCCTACGCAGTGGCTGAAAGCTGCATCAGCGCCGGCGTGAATTACTGCGATCTGGCTGACTGCCGCACCTTCGTCAACGGCATCGATGTGCTCGACGCCCGCGCCAGGGAGGCTGGTGTGGCCCTGCTCAGCGGTTGCAGTTCGGTGCCGACCTTGTCTTCGGCGATCATCGATGAGCAGCGCCCGCGCTTCGCCCGAATCGACTCCATCGAGCATGGCATTTCTTCCTCGGCAAAAATGCCGGGGCTGTCCACGGTCGAAGGCGTGCTCGCCTATGCCGGCAAACCGATCAAACAATTGAAAAACGGCCAGGTTCACGAAGTATTGGGCTGGCTCGACCTGACCCTGCGCAGCATGCCGCAACTGGGCAAGCGGGTGCTGGCCAATGTCGATGTGCCGGACATGGATATTTTCGCACGCCGCTATGGCGCCCAGACGCTGCGCTTCAAGGCTGGCGCCGGCCTGAAGCTCGGCGGTGTCGCCAACGCCTTGCTCGCGCAAGCCTTGCGCTTTGGTCTGGTGCGCGATCATGTGCGCTGGGCGGCGCGCCTGCATAGACTGGGCACGTGGTTCGAACGCTTCGGTGATGGCAAAAGCGCGATGTACATCGATGTTCAAGGCATCGGAGTTGACGACCAGCCGCTGAGCATGACCGCGCAACTCACCGCGCTGAATGACAAAGGCCCGGAAATCCCCAGCTGCGCCGCCGTCGCTCTCGCGATCAAAATGGCTCGGGGTTATGTACCGCAGGCCGGCGCGCGGCCGTGTGTTGGCGAAATCAGCGTCGATGAATATCTGGCGGCGATCAACGATCCGGCCAATCTGAGTCTGTCGGTTCAGTTCGCCGAAGGGCAGCGTTGAGATGCTCTATCTCTGCCTGAAGTACCTGCACGTCATTGCGGCGATTTTCCTCTTTGGTTTCGGCATGGGCTCCTACCTCTACCTGATCGCCGCCAGCCGCAGCGGCAACCCGCAAGTGATCGCCCATGTCGCACGAATGGTGGTGCGCTTTGATACGTGGATCACCACGCCGGCCGGGTTTGTGCAGGTCATTACCGGCTATCTGCTGATGCGGCTCTCGGGGCTTTCGATGAGCACCGAATGGCTGCTGACTTCGCTGATCATTTTCTTCTGTGTCGGCGCGTTGTGGCTGCCGGTGCTGGTATTGCAAAAGCGTTTGCAGAGCATGGCGCTGAGCGCGGGCGAAGGTAGCCTGCCTCTGGATGATCGCTACGCGAGCACGTACCGCTGGTGGTTCTGGATGGGCGTCGCCGGGTTCGCCGGGATGTTTGTCATCGTGCTGATGATGGTGACGAAGATGACGCCGCTGCAACTGATCGGGTCAGCCGTGGGCTTTTAGAAAACGGCTTTCATGATCCGCAGTCGGCAGCAGACAAGTGTCGTACTTGCCGAACAGCCGATAGCGGTTCAGCGCGATGCGATCGTAAGCCCAGTCGCGCAGACGACGCGGGAAGATGCGCAGCAGTTTCAGCGGCTGCCAGCGCATTGGCAGTTGCCCGACCACCTCAAGGAATGCATCTGATCGCTCCCAATAATTGCGGTCGCGAATCACCGCCATGGTGTCGAACTCATCCAGGGGCAAATCGGCCCACGCCAGCAAGGCCTGGCCTTCGGGCGATTGCACCGCCGCCAGACGCACATGGCGCTGACGGTCATACCGAATCAGAAACCGCGCCCAGCCGTTGCAGAGCTTGCACTCACCGTCGAACAGCACCACGGTTTCGCCGGGCTGGAGCAATGGCGCGGAGGTGGGGCGGGTTTTCATGGCAGGCATCGGCGGATGTCCTTGGCGGCGGGTGTCGCGATCATAACCTCGATCATCGGACTATAAGAGTGGATCGCCGGTATTGCCCCGGCGATATTCCGTGCACGCGGCGGAATGCAGCGCCAAACGCCGCGTCGGACAGATAGCCCAGTGACGCGGCGACAGTGGCCACATTGTCCCGAGCATTGCGCAAGCGGAACGCGGCCACGCGCATCCGCCAGCGCGTGGCGTACTCAACCGGCGCTACACCCATGCAATTTTTGAATAACGCGGCGAAACCCGATCGCGACATGCAGGCCATCTCGGCCATTTGCGTGAGTCGCCAGGCCTTTTCCGGAGCAGCGTGAATGGCGCGCAAGACGCCGGCAATCGCCGGTTCCCGCAGTCCGCCCAGCCAGGCCAGTTGTTCGGCATCCGCGCTGTTGATGTGGTGGCGCAACGCATGGATGAAGATCAGCCGCAGCAGGTCGTTGCACATCGCCTGCGAGCCGGCCTGATGTGACGGCCACTCGCGGCCAAGTTCATCAAGCAGCCAACCGAACGACGAGGCGCCTGCGGTTTCGGCACGAATGATCAGCGAGGCGGGCAGCACATCGAACAGCTCGGTTGCGCCGGGGGCCGACAGCGACACGCTGCCGCCCAGCAACTCAACGTCCTCGCCGACGCCAAAGGTTGCCGAGGCGCCGTCATGGGCGAAAACATCCGCTGCGTTAATCGCTTCGACATCGGCGCCGCTGGCCAGAATGAACGGCGTGCGCGACACCACAAAACAGTCGCCGGCCTGCAACAGGCGCGCCGGCATGCCTTGCATGCGCAGCCAGCATTCGCCTCGTCGCACAACGTTGAATTTAAGTTCGATGGGTTGGAAACGCAGCGCCCAGACACCGCCCGCTTGCAAGCGAACCGAGCAGGCTGCGCGCAGTTCCGAGAGTGCCAATACGGCAGAAAGTGGATCGCCAGCAGGATTTTGGATGATCACGACAGAAACCTGGATTTATCAGACTGGTTCGTCCGGAGAGCTTAGCCAAGAATGAAGGCCTTCGATAGCTCACTCAGGATTACGCCCATGGCCACGCTTCAACAACCTGTGCAATCACCGTTCAACGCCGCCAGCACAGCGGCTGAAGTCATGGCGGGCATCGATCTGCGCGGGCAGCTCGCTGTGGTCACCGGCGGCTATTCCGGCCTCGGTCTGCTGACGGTGAAAAGCCTCGCGGCGGCTGGGGCGCAGGTCATTGTGCCGGCCAGAGATACGGAGCGGGCAGAGGTGGCATTGGCCGGTGTTGAAGGTGTCCGCGTGATGCCCATGGATCTGATGCAGGCTGACTCGGTGGCAACGTTCAGCCAAGGCCTGGTCAGCGCGGGTCAGCCAGTGTCCTTGCTGATCAACTGCGCCGGAATCATGGCCGCCCCGTTGCTGCGCGATGCCGATGGCCATGAAAGTCAGTTCGCGACCAACCATCTCGGTCATTACCGCCTGACCTGCGGCCTCTGGCCCGCGCTGGTAAGGGCTGGGCAGGCGCGGGTGCTGTCGGTGTCCTCGCGCGGGCATCAGATTGCCGGGGTCGACTTTGATGACATTGATTTCTCGCAGCGGCCGTATGACAAATGGCTCGCCTATGGCCAGTCGAAAACGGCCAATGCCTTGTTTGCCATCGCACTCGACCAGCGCGGACGGCGCCATGGCGTTCGCGCGTTCTCGTTGCATCCCGGGCAGATTCTGACGGATCTGGCACGGCACCTCAGCACAGCGGAACTTGCCGCATTCGATGCGCTGGATGAGCAGGGCCGGCCACGGCTCGATGCGCAGAATGGGCTGAAAACGCTGGAGCAGGGCGCGGCGACGGGGTTGTGGTGCGCGACCAGTGCATTGCTTGCGGATTTGGGCGGCGTGTATTGCGAAGACTGCAATGTTGCGCCGGTCAATGAACCGGAAGCAGGCCGCAAGGGTGTTGCGCAATGGGCGGCGGATGCTGAGCTGGCTGAGCGACTTTGGGGGTTGTCGGAGCAATGGACGGGGCTGACGGTCGCATAAATCGAGTCAAAGGCCAAAAGCCCCTCACCCTAACCCTCTCCCGGAGGGAGAGGGGACTGACCGAGGTGTTTAGTGGAAATTCGCCGACCTGAAATACCGGGGCGAACTCAGTTCTTGAACAGCTCCCAAAGCGGCTCCCTCTCCCTCGGGAGAGGGCTGGGAGGGGCTGCTCGATAGAGTTACTCCCCCAGCTTCGCCCAGAATTCCTCGGCCGACGGACTGATCGGAGCCGTCGGGCGAGTCAGGTGTATTTCCAGGGGAATATCCCAACTTTCATCCAGTGCCCTGACCAGACGCCCGTCAGCCATTTCCTGTTCGGTCAGGCTTTTCGGCAGCCAGGCCACGCCTTTGCTTTCCAGCGCCATCGACATCAGCACTGCGGCCAAGTGGCTGCTGAACAATGGTTTCAAGTGCAGATAATCAGCCTTGCCATGCAACCTGTGGGCGACGATTCGGCCCAGGCCGGATTCGTGGGTGTAGGCCAGATAAGGCAGGGTTTCAGGCGACGTGCCGAACTGGGCTGAAGCGCTCGCCAGCGGCACAAGTACGTCCTCGCCAACCTTCTTGCCAATGAACTGATCAGGCGCCAGTAATGGCGGAACGTCGGGGTGGCGATGGCATAGCAGGAACTGCACCTGGCCATGAATCAGCATCTGTTCGCACACGGCCATGCTGTCGGAATGCAGGCGAACCGCATCGATCGGCGCGCCACTTTCGGCGCTGCGCAACCAGCGTGGGAAGAAGGTGAATGACAGCGAATGAGTGGCGGCGAACTGCAAGGTTTTCGCCGCCATGCCAGCCACTTCCTGGGCCTCGGAGCGCATGCGGTAAAGGCGTCTGGCCGCTTCCTGGGCGCTGGGCAGAATCTGCCGGCCGGCCTCGGTCAACGTCGCACCTTGCGGGGTGCGCACGAACAATTCCACACCCATCCAGTTCTCCAGCGAGCGCACTCGGCGACTGAACGCCGGCTGCGTCACATGGCGCGCTTCGGCGGCCCGGACGAAGCTGCCGTATTCGGCTAGCGCTGAAAAATCCTCAAGCCAAACCAGTTCCAAGGGCAATGCCTCCTGTGCATAGGGCGCGGCATTAATAGCATTGGGCGGGTGTCGTCGCAACGCATAACGTTGGGTCACCACAACAAGAGGAACCCGTCATGCGTATCGTCGATATCCGTGAAAAAACCGTCTCCATTGCTTCCCCGATCGCCAATGCCTACATCGATTTTTCGAAGATGACCTGCTCGGTCGTTGCGGTCATTACCGACGTGATTCGCGACGGCAAACCGGTCATCGGTTACGGCTTCAACTCCAACGGTCGCTACGGCCAGGGCGCGTTGATGCGCGATCGCTTTCTGGCGCGGATCACCGAGGCCGACCCGGAAACCCTGATCGATCACGAGAACAATAACCTCGATCCGTTCGCCATCTGGAAAACCCTGATGACCAACGAAAAACCGGGCGGGCATGGCGAGCGTTCAGTAGCGGTCGGCACCATCGATATGGCGGTGTGGGATGCGGTGGCGAAGATCGAAGGCAAGCCGCTGTATCGCCTGCTTGCCGATCGTTATCGCAACGGCGTCGCCGATGACAAAGTCTGGGTTTACGCGGCGGGCGGTTATTACTACCCGGGCAAGGACCAGAGCAAACTCAAGGCCGAAATGCAGAGCTACCTGGATCGTGGCTACGACGTAGTCAAGATGAAGATTGGCGCGGTGCCGCTGGACGAAGATATCCGCCGCATCGAAGCGGTGCTCGAAGTGGTGGGCGACGGCCAGCGCCTGGCCGTCGACGCCAACGGCCGCTTCGATCTGCAGACCGGTATTGCCTACGCCGAAGCGATCAAAAAGTACAACCTGTTCTGGTACGAAGAAGTCGGCGACCCGCTGGATTATGCGCTCCAGGCTGAGCTGGCCAATCACTACGAACTGCCGATGGCCACCGGCGAAAACCTCTTCTCTCACCAGGACGCCCGCAACCTGTTGCGCCACGGCGGCATGCGCCCGGACCGCGACTACCTGCAATTCGACTGCGCGTTGTCCTACGGGCTCGTTGAGTACATGCGCACCCTGAAAGTGATGGAAGAGCTGGGTTGGTCTTCGCGCCGCGTGGTGCCACATGGCGGTCACCAGATGTCGCTGAACATCGCCGCCGGTCTGCACCTGGGCGGCAACGAATCGTACCCGGACGTGTTCCAGCCATTCGGCGGGTTTGCCGATGGTATCCGCGTGGAAAACGGCTACGTCGGACTGCCGGATATCCCGGGCGTCGGCTTCGAAGCCAAATCTGCGCTGTATGCCGTCATGCGCGAACTGGGCGAGGGCTGATTCGGTTTCATCTGCGGCCTCGATTTCCGAGGCCGCATTTTCAGGCGTCATCCTCGACGCCAAAGCCACATGCCCACCACAACAATAAAATGAGGTGCTTCCGTGGAAACTTCAAAATCACGCTGGTACAGCCAGCTCTATGTGCAAGTGCTGATCGGCATCGTCATCGGCGCTGCCATCGGTTACTTCGTGCCCGACATCGGCGCCAAGCTGCAGCCGTTTGCCGACGGTTTCATCAAGCTGATCAAGATGCTGTTGGCGCCGATTATTTTCGGCACCGTGGTAGTCGGTATCGCCAAGATGGGCAGTATCAAGGAGGTCGGCCGCATCGGTGTGAAAGCGCTGATCTACTTCGAGATTCTTTCCACCATCGCTCTGGTGGTCGGCCTGATCGTAGTCAACGTGGTTAAGCCCGGCGCCGGCATGAATATCAACGCCGGCACCCTCGATGGCAGCGCTGTCAACAAATACAGCCAGGCGGCGAGCGAGCAGGGCGGCCTCGTCGAATTCTTCCTCAATATCATTCCGCACACCTTCCTCGGCGCTTTCTCCAATGGCGTCATGCTGCAGGTGATTCTGTTGTCGGTGCTGATGGGCGTCGCCTTGGTGCAAATGGGCGAAACCAGCAAACCGCTGATCAACACCATCGATCTGTTCCTGCAAGGCCTGTTCAAAATCGTCGCGATGGTCATGCGTCTGGCGCCGTTGGGCGCGGGGGCTGGCATGGCGTTCACTATCGGTAAATACGGCATCGGCACTCTGCTGTCGCTGGGGCAGTTGCTGGTCGCGCTGTACATCACCACGCTGATCTTCATCGTCGTGGTGCTGGGCGCGGTGGCGCGATGGTCGGGCATGCCGCTGATGCAGTTTCTGCGTTATTTCAAGGATGAAATCCTGATCACCCTGGGCACCTGTTCGACCGAAGCGGTGCTGCCGCGAATGATGGTCAAACTGGAAAAGCTCGGCTGCAAGAAATCCGTGGTCGGCATGGTCCTGCCGACGGGCTACACGTTCAACGCGGACGGCACCTGCATTTACCTGACCATGGCGGCGATCTTCATCGCCCAGGCGACCAACACGCCGCTGACCTTCATGGATCAGATGATCCTGCTCGGCGTGTTCCTGCTGACCTCCAAGGGCTCGGCCGGTGTGGCGGGAGCAGGGTTCGTGACCCTGGCGGCCACGCTCACCACCATTCACTCCATACCTCTGGTGGGCCTGGTGTTGCTGTTGGGCATCGACCGCTTCCTAAACGAGGCGCGAGCGGTGACCAACCTGATTGGCAACGGCATCGGCACCATTGCCATTGCCAAGTGGGACAACTCCTTCGATGTCGAAGCGTGCGAGCGGGAAATCGCCGCCATGAAGCACGATAAGGCTGCACGCAAGGCGCTGCTGGCGCACAAGTAAACCAAGCGTGGCGATCAGCACCTCTGTTGGCGATCCGGATCGCAGATAGAGGTGCTGAACGACACCGCACGGGCTGCCTGGGTTGACACCCCTTTCGTACTCATGAAATATATAGTGCACTATACAATAGCGAACTATGAAATGAGCTCGAACCGAAATCACGTGGGAACGCAGCTGTCGTTTGCACTCTACGCCGCTGCCAACCGTGTCGTGCGTTTGCACAAGCCGTATCTGGAACCACTGGGCTTAACCTTTCCGCAGTATCTGGTGATCCTGCAGCTTCTGGATGGCGCGCCATTGTCTGTGGGCGAACTCGGCACTTACCTGGCCATGGACGCGGGAACCATCACGCCGCTACTCAAACGTCTGGAAGGCGCCGGATTGGTCACGCGCAAGCGCGATCCGGCAGACGAGCGCCGCGTGCTGATCGACCTGACGCCCGAAAGCCGGGCCATGGAAGACGATATCAGAGCCATCACCGGCAAGATCAAGACGGCCTGCCAGCTTGATGAGCAGGGGATTGAGGCGCTTCGTCTGACGCTGGATGCGCTTGCCCATCCGGCGGCTGACTGAGCCCACCAGTCCAAAAGCGCGCTCAACCAGGCGATAACACACGTAACAGAGAGGGTTTTGAAATGAACATCGGAATTATCGGCGCCGGCCACATCGGCGCAACACTGGCGCGCAAGCTGGCTGCGTGCGGTCATAAGGTCAAACTGGCCAATTCGAAAGACCCGCAAACCATTCAGGCACTCGCTGAAGAAGTCGGTGCCAAGGCTGTCACCAAAGAGCAGTCCGTGTCCGATGTCGATGTGATCATCCTGTCGATTCCCTTCGCCCGATACCCTGATTTGAAGCAGACGCTGAGCCAGGTTCCCGAGCAAGTCGTGGTCATCGATACCTCCAATTACTACCCGCAGCGTGATGGGGCGATCAAGGAAGTGGACGACGGCAAGCCTGAAAGCGTCTGGGTCAGCGAGCAGATCGGCCGCCCGCTGATCAAAGCGTGGAATGCCGTACTCGCCGCTACGCTGGCCGATCAAGGTCAACCTGCCGAATCCGCAACTCGCATCGCCTTGCCAGTCGCCGGCGATGATGTGCGTGCCGAGGCGATCGCGCAGGATCTGGTCGAAGAAACCGGATTCACCGCGCTTGCTGCGGGCGGCCTTCAGGACTCCTGGCGTCAACAGCCCGGAACCCCGGCTTACTGCACCGAACTGACCCTGCCGGAACTGAAACAGGCGCTTAAAACTGCGGACAAGGCCCGCGCGCCGCTGAACCGCGATGCCTTGATGGCCCGATTCATGGCGCCCGGCACTGAGTTCACCCGCGAGCAGATGGTTGCGATCAATCGGGAAATGACCGCTTGATCAGAAATGAGCGGCTTGGCCTTCATGCGATGGCGATAGCGTGGTCATCTCACACCCCCACAACTGCAAAAACGGCTCGCTGACAGTGGCCGGCCCAACCCATCGGCTGACCAGTTCGCACTTGCCATCCATGCATAACTGGTAATCGCCGGCCTGCGGGGTTCGGCCCAATTGCAGTGGTTGCAGCGGCGGCAAGTGGCGTCGGAAATGCCAACTGCCGTTCTCCAGCCGGGCATCGTCGGGTATCTCCATGCCAGCGCCGTTGCCGCGAACCCTGGCCTGCTCAAGAACCAGCCCTTGGGCCGTGACGCGGTAGTCTTCCTCCCAGCGGATCTTTTCGATGCTGTGGTTCCATGCCAGGGTGAAGTTCGCTACCGGCAACTGTGCCCAGATACTGCCGGCCAGACCCAGGCACAAGCCGATCATGCATTGGCCGTTGCTGCGCGCCGCGAGCGCCAGACGTGTTGCACGATTACCAGAATCGCGAGTGCGAAGCCGATTTCATCGGTCACCGGCAGTGCCACGATCAGCAGGGCGCCGGCGCCGAGACTGAGCACCCGTTCCCAGATCAGCATTTTCTGTTGCAGAAAACCGGTCGACGCCATGCCCCAGAGACCAACCGCCAGAAGAGTCTTGATCAGCATGTAGGCAGTCGCCCACAAGTTGTCGCCTTGCAGCATCAGTGCCGGGTTGTAGACCGCCATGAACGGGATGACGAAACCGGCCAGCGCAATGCGCACGGCCCACAGGCTGATCTTGAAGCCGCTTTCCTTGGCGATCGGCGCGGCGGCAAAACAGGCGAGGGCGACCGGCGGGGTCAGGTCGGCGAGGATGCCGAAGTAGAACACGAACATGTGCGACACGATCAGTGGCACGCCCAGCTCCAGCAGCGCGGGCGCGGCGATCGAGCTGGTGATGATGTAGTTGGGAATGGTCGGAATGCCCATCCCCAGCACCAGGCAGGTGATCATCGTCAGGATCAGCGACAGCAGCAGGTTGTCGCGGCCGATGGCGAGGATGTAGCCGGCAAACGTCGAAGCGACGCCGGTGAGCGAAACGATACCGATAATGACGCCGACCAGTGCGCACGCGATGCCCACCGGTACCGCGTGGCGGGCGCCCTCGACCAGCGCGTGCAGGCAGATCAGCAGCGTGTCGCGACCGCCCTTGATGAAAGCGCAGACCAGCACCAGGACGGCAATGACCGCGAAAATCACCGCGATGCCAAGCTGGAAAAAACCTGTGCAGAGCACGCCCAGGGCAATCCAGAACGCACAACGCAGGCCAAAACTGTGCACGCGGAAAATGATCGCCGAGCCGAGAATCACGATGGCAGTCAATGCCAGGCCGACCATGCCCGAGAACAGCGGTGTGCGCCCGGAAAACAGCAGGTAAACCAGGACCAGCAGAGGAATCAGCAAGTACCAACTGGTTTTCACTGCGCCCCATGCGCTCGGGCATTGGTCTTTGGGCAGGCCCTTGAGGTTGGAGCGCTTGGCTTCCAGATGGACCATCCAGAATACTGAACCGAAATACAGCAGGGCCGGTATCAGCGCCGCCTTGGCGATTTCGACGAAGGGCACATTGATCGTCTCAGCCATGATGAAGGCGACCGCGCCCATCACCGGAGGCATGATCTGGCTGCCCATGCTTGAGGTGGCTTCCACGCCGCCAGCGAACGCGGCGCGATAGCCAAAGCGCTTCATCAGCGGAATGGTGAATTGCCCGGTGGTCACGACGTTGGCGATCCCGGAGCCGGTAATTGTCCCCATCAATGCCGACGAGGCCACGGCCACTTTTGCCGGGCCTCCCAGCTTGTGACCGAACAAGCCCATGGCGAAGTCGGTAAACAGCTTGATCATGCCGGCTTGCTCAAGAAACGCGCCAAACAGGATGAACAGGAAAATGTAGGTCGCCGACACATACGTCGGCGTGCCGTACAGCCCTTCGGTGCCGAACGACAGCTGATTGATGATCTGGTCGAAACCGTAGCCGCGATGGGCCAGTTCGCCGGGCAGGTATTCCCCGAACAGGCCGTACGCCAGGAACAGCCCGCAAATCACCGGCAGCGCAATGCCCATGACCCGTCGCGCGGCTTCGAAGACCAGGGCAATCAATACGATGCCGATCATCAGGTCGGCCGAGGTGAGGTCACCGGAGCGCTGGATCAGATCGGCCTCGAACACCCATTGATACAGCGCGGTGGTGATGGCGGCCAGGCTCAGCAGCCAGGCCAGCGGTTGCCACGGACGGTCTGTGCCGCGTGCCGGATAACTGAGAAACACCACCCACAGCAGGAAACCGACGTGCACCGCACGCAGCACCTGGCTGGAGAGAGGAGAAAAGGCTGCGGTGACGATCTGGAAAATCGAGAACAGCAACGCTACGTAAAACAGGGTTTTCGGCCAGTCCCGTGGGTTCGCGGAAATACCGTGATGCTCGTCACTCATTGGCTGCCTTCCTCATGACCACGCAAAGGAATCGACGCTGCAGTGGCCGTCACGCCACTGCGCACAAGCGCTTATAAAGCGCCTTTTTCCTTGTAGTAGCGCTCGGCGCCGGGGTGCAGCGCGATCGGCAGGTTTTTCGCAGCCGCTTCCAGCTTGATGTCCTTGGCCGCCGAATGGGAGTTACCCAAGCGCCCCAGGTTGTCGAACAGCAGGCGGGTCATGTCATAGATGACGTCATCCGGCAGGTCGGCGCGGGTCACCAGAATATTGGTGATTGCCACGGTGGGCACGGCTTCGGCCTGGCCGTCGTAGGTGTTGGCCGGGATCATTGCGCTCTGATAGGCCGGATTGCCGATTTTTGCCACCACTTCGCTCGGGATAGCCACGTAGTTCAGCGGCATCACCGACGACAGGTCGCGAATGGCGGCCATGCCCAGTCCCGACGATTGCAGGGTGGCATCCAGTTGCCGGTTCTTGATCAATTCCACCGATTCGGCAAACGGCAGATATTGCACCTTGCCCATGTCCTCGTAGGTCAGGCCAGCCGCTTTGAATATCGCCCGCGCATTCAATTCAGTGCCGGATTTAGGGGCGCCGACCGAGATGGTCTTGCCCTTGAGATCGGCGAGGGTTTTGATCCCCGACTCTTTGCTGGCGACGATTTGAATGTAATTGGGATAGGCGCCGCCCAAGGCGCGCAATTTGGTCAGCGGGGCTTTGAAACCGGCGTCTTCCACGCCGTTTTTGGCGTCGGCCACTGAGTCGCCCAAAGCCAGGGCCAATTCGCCGCGACCGGCCTGTAGCAAATTGAGGTTTTCCACCGACGCTTTGGTGGCCTGCACCGATGTCTTCGAACCGGCAATACCGTCGCTGTAGATTTGCGACAGACCGACCCCTATCGGGTAGTAAACCCCACTGGTTCCGCCGGTGAGGATATTGATGAACACGGGCGCGGCCTGCGCAGCACTGCTAAGGGTCAGCGTGGCGGCGGCCAGCAGGGCAAAGCGTGTTTTGACTCGCATGGGGGCACTTCTCCGTCTTGTTATGGTTTTAAGCAGAGTGATTGCACTTTAGTCGATCCCGGCTGAACGTGATCGCGACTTCAGTTCATCCCCAGCCAGTTCGGCAGCACCAGTGAGATCCACGGCACGTAAGTAATCAGGATCAGGAACAACAGCAGAATCGACAACCAAGGCATCGCGGCTTTGACTGTGGCGGGCAAGGACATGCCGGTCACCGCCGAGGTCACGAACAGGTTCAGGCCCACCGGTGGCGTGATCAGGCCGATCTCAAGGTTGACCACCATGATGATGCCGAGGTGAATCGGATCGATGCCCAGTTTCATCGCGATGGGAAAAAGAATGGGCGCCAGGATCAGGATGATCGCTGACGGTTCCATGAACGCGCCGGCAATCAACAGCACAATGTTGACCATCAGTAGAAACGTCACCGGTGTCAGCCCGGCTTCGATCACCCAGGCAGTGATTTGTTGAGGTAACTGTTCGGTGGTCAGCACGTGGGCGAACAGCATGGCGTTGGCAATGATGAACATCAGCATGATGCTCAGTTTGGCCGAGTCGAGGAGAACCTTGGGGGTCTCGCGAAAGGTCAGATCCTTGTAAACGAACAGAGCGATGAAGGCCGAATAGACGGCGGCCACGGCGGCGGCTTCGGTCGGGGTGAACATGCCCGAATAGATGCCGCCGAGGATGATCACCATCAGCAACAGGCCCCATATAGCTTTGCGTGCCGTACTCAGAAACTCGCGAAGCGTCGCACGCGGCAAGGCGGGGAGATTTTTCTTCACCGCAACGATGTAGATCGCCACCATCAATGCCGTGCCCAGCAGCAGGCCCGGTACCACGCCGGCCATGAACAGCTTGCCCACGGAAGTTTCTGTAGCGGCGGCGTAAACCACCATCACGATCGACGGCGGGATCAGGATGCCCAGCGTACCGGCGTTGCAGATGATCCCTGCGCCGAACGCCTGCGGATAGCCGGAACGGACCATCCCGGCAATCGCAATCGAGCCCACCGCAGCGACCGTGGCGGGACTTGAACCGGAGAGGGCGGCGAACAGCATGCAGGCCAGCACCGCCGCGATGGCCAGGCCGCCGCGAATATGCCCGACACAGGCGTTGGCGAAGTCGATCAGCCGGCGGGCGACGCCGCCGGTGGTCATGAAGGCCCCGGCCAGCAGGAAAAACGGAATGGCCAGCAGCGTGTAGTGTTCCGAGGTCTCGAACAGTTTGATCGCCAGCGAGCGCACCGAGTCGGGACTGAAGAAAATGATCGTCAGGGAGCCGGCCAGGCCCAGTGAGATGGCGATCGGCACGCCGATGAACATCAAGGCGAACAGGGCCACGAACAGGAAGGCAATGGTCATGGCTTGTCTTCCTCGTGTTCGGCAAGTTTCAGCGCGTCGGCCGCCTCATCGGCCAGCCCGAGGCCGGTCTGACGATTGAGCAGGATGCGCAGGAGAATTTCAGCGAAGCGGATGAACACCAGCGCGAAGCCCAGCGGCACGATCAACCCGATATGCCACTGCATGACGCCGAAATGGCCAAGATCCTCGGCACCGATACCGGCGTTCATCAAGGTTTCGATCCATTCGAAGCTGGCGACGGCGAGCAGCCCCGCGTAGGCCAGACAGCACAGGCAGGCGAGGATGCCGATGTAACGCTGTACCGATCTGCGCGCCAGTTTGACCAGTGCGTCGACACCGATATGCCCGGCGGTGCGCACGCCATAAGCCAGGCCGAAAAAAATCAGCCAGCCGAACAGCGCTTTGGTCAGGGCAGTGCTCCAGGTCATGGCCTGCGCCATGCCCATGATCTGATCGCCAACAGCGAACAGCGGAACACTGGCCGCCGGCCAATGATCGGCGAGCCAGTAAAACAGGCTGTAGAAGTTATTGAGGATCACGTAGACAAACGTGACGAGGGTCATGGCCGCCAGAAGGAAGACGATGAAGCCTTCCTCGAAGTGTTCCCAGATTCGCCGAAGCGCTTTCATGGATGGCATCTCACGTCGAGTGAAGACGGGCAGGCGCCGACGCAGCGGCGCCTGCCTTGCGATTATTGCGCCTGGTTTGCGGCTTCGGCGGCAGAGATCAGCTCAGCGCCGATTTCGCCTTCGAACTTCTTCCACACCGGTTTCATCGCGTCGCGCCATTGCGCACGTTCTTCTGGCGTAAGCGTGATGATTTCCGTGGTTTTGGCGGCAAGGATGCGCTGCTTGTCACCCTCGTTCAGTTGCTGGGCTTCCTTGTTCACGTGGGTGGTGACTTCCACGACGATCTTGTCCAGTTCGCTGCGCACGTCGGGTGGCAGGCCGTTCCAGAATTTGGTGTTGGTGATCAGCATGTAGTCCAGTACACCGTGGTTGGATTCAGTGATGTATTTCTGCACTTCATGCATCTTCTGGCTGTAGATGTTCGAGTAAGGATTCTCTGCGCCGTTGACCACACCGGTCTGCAGGCCTTGATATACCTCGGCAAAACTCATCTTGCGCGGATTGGCGCGCACCGCCTTGAATTGCTCCTCCAGCACCGCCGAGGCCTGCACCCGGAACTTCAGGCCGCGCGCATCCGCCGGTACACGCAGTGGCTTGTTGGCCGACAGTTGTTTCATGCCGTTGTGCCAATAAGCCAGGCCGGTGATGTTTTTGCTTTCCATGGATTTGAGCAGGCCCTGACCCTGCGGGCTCAGTTGAAAGCGGTCGACAGCGTTGATGTCATTGAAGAGGAAGGGCAGGTCGAACAACTGCACTGACTTGGTGTACTGCTCGAACTTGGCCAGCGACGGCGCAATCATCTGCACATCGCCGAGCAACAGCGCTTCCATTTCCTTGCCGTCACCAAAGAGCGAGGAGTTGGGATACACCTCGACCTTGACCTTGCCCGGCAAGCGTTCCTCGACCAGTTTCTTGAACAGCAACGCACCTTGCCCCTTGGGCGTCTGGTCAGCGACCACATGCGAGAACTTGATGATAACCAGGTCTGCCGCCATGGCCGGGTTCATGCTGCTTACCGCCAAAGCGCAGGCAAGTGCGCTGAACAGAGATCTGAGCATCTGGGTGATTCCTCTTGTTTTTATTGTGATGACCGCTCGACGCGCTGAACGCGTTCAAGTGCCGAGACATGTTCAAGTCTAGGCAGAAATATCTGATTTGCCGGGGAATTGGCGAGAAAGGGTAAAACACCAACGAAAGGTCGAACTCTGATCCGCGCATTGAGCTCCGGCATGATGCATCCAGCCGAGCGAGCTCCCTTCAATGTTTCACCGCATTCTCGATGACCTGATCCCAAGGCGGCGTGGCAGGGAACAGTTCAAGCAGAAACGCCGTGAACGCTTTGACATTCGGGCTACCGCGACGGCTCTCCGGCCACAACGCGGTAATGGCGAAGCGTTCGACGGTGAACTGTGGCAGCACCGGGACCAGTTCGCCCCGACGAACATACGCCGCCGCGACGTAGTACGGCGAAATACCGATGCCGCCGCCGGCAGCCAGCACCGCCGCGACCGCATCGCTGGCATCAACGGTGAAGGCCGCGTCGGGTGCCAGTTCCAACTGTCTGTCTCCGGCCAGATACGGCCAGCGCAAAGTCTGCCCGGTGCTTTGATAGCGGAAATTCACGCACTCGTGCTCGGCGAGATCCTCGGCCGTAAGCGGAGTACCCTTGCGCTGCAAATAGTCCGGCGAGGCAAACGCACCGATTCGATGTGGCCCAAGCGGCCGAGAGATGAGACGTGAGTCGGCAAGATTGCCAACCCGAACCGCGACATCAATGCCTTGCTCGATGAGGTCGGCATATTGATCGCCGAGCCGCAGATCGACCGTCACATTTGGATATTGCTCGCGAAACCTCGGCAGGGCTGGCGCGAGGATATTCAATCCGATGGGCAACGGCGCTGTGACTTTCAATACCCCCGAAGGCTCGGCGCGGGAGGCGACGGCGGCCTGATCGATGTCTTCGACTTCGCGCAGAATCCGCAGCGCCCGTTCGTAAAGATCACGGCCTTCCGGGGTGAGTACCAGCGAGCGGGTGGTGCGGGTAAACAGCATCAGCCCGAAATGCTCTTCGAGTCGTTGCACGCTTTTACTGATGGCCGACGGCGACACCGACAATGCTCGAGCGGCAGCCGTGTAGCTGCCCAGCGAAGCCGCGCGTGCAAAGGCGATAAGCCCGGTTAAACGATCCAATCCAATTTGTGCCTTCATGGCACTAGTAAAGCGACTTTCGGCCCAATTATCAATGTGGCTTCCGAACCGTAGTCTTTGTCCATCGAACGCCATTCAGGTGTTCCAGACGGAGACTCAGCATGAACATCAGCCAAAACCTGCCATCCACACTCAACGACAAAACCGTGGTCATTTTCGGCGGCACTTCCGGCATTGGCCTTGCCGCTGCGGTGCAAGCGAAAGCCGTCGGCGCCAAGGTCATCGTCATCGGTTCGAACGCCGCACGTGCCGAGCAGGCCGCCAGCGAACATGGGCTCGATGGCTGGCGCGCGGCCGACGTGACTGATAGCCAGGCTCTCGAAACTGCCCTGGCCGATATCCCTAAGGTCGATCACCTCGTTCTGCTCGCCGGCTCGTTTGTGGCTGGCACCGTGCTCGCGGCTGATCTCGATTATCTGCACCGCGCGTTCGATGAACGCATCTGGGCATCGATCAATGCGATTCGGGTTCTTGGCGACAGGCTGGCAAGAGACGGCTCGATCACGTTTATCTCCGGCTCTCTGGCTGATCGCCCGAATGCCTACGGCACCGCCGTGCTCGCCGCCGCCTCGGCAGCGATGGAAGCACTGGCTCGCGGTCTGGCTCTGGAATTGGCACCCGTGCGGGTCAACACGCTGTCGCCCGGCCCGATCAACACCCCGATTCTCGGCAAGGCACTGGGCGAGGGGCGTGATGCGTTCGTCGCTTCTCTTGAGCAGGTGCTGCCCCTGCATCGCCTCGGCACAGCCGCAGAGGCGGGTGCGGCAGCAGTGTTCCTGATGAGCAACACCTTCATGAACGGCGCCGTACTAAACATCGACGGCGGCGCACGCCTGGTTTGACCCAGCCCACTTTTTTGAGAGCCTGAACATGACATCGTTATTCGATTCCCTGCGCCTCGGCGCGCTCGATTTACCCAACCGTATCCTGATGGCGCCGATGACCCGCGCGCGCGGCACTCGCGAACACGTCCCGACCGAGATGATGGTCGAGTATTACCGCCAGCGCGCCAGCGCCGGCCTGATCATTTCCGAAGCGATCGGCATCAGCCAGCAAGGTCTGGGCTGGCCGTACGCGACGGGCATCTGGTCGGCCGAACAGGTCGCCGGCTGGCGTAAGGTCACCGACGCAGTGCATGGCGCTGGTGGCCGGATCATCGCGCAGCTGTGGCACATGGGCCGGGTCGTGCACCCGAGTTTCCTTGGCGGCGGCCAGCCGGTTTCCGCATCGGTCACCACCGCGCCGGGGCAGGCGCATACGTATGCAGGCAAGCAGCCGTATACCCCGGCGCGCGCGTTACCGCTGGAAGAAATCCCCACATTGCTGGAAGACTTTCGACAGGCGACCCGCAATGCAATCGAGGCGGGTTTCGATGGCGTGCAGATCCACGCCGCCAACGGTTATCTGATCGACCAGTTTCTGCGCGACAGTGACAATTTCCGCAGCGATGCCTATGGCGGTTCGGTCGACAACCGCATCCGCTTGCTCAAGGAAGTGACCGAGGCGGTCGCCGAAGTCATCGGCGCCGACCGCACCGGCGTGCGCTTGACCCCAAGCAGCTATGAACAGGGCATCCGCGACAGTGATCCCGAAACACTGTTCATCCGCGCCGCCGAAGTGCTGTCATTGATCGGCATTGCTCATCTGGAAGTCCGCGAACCGCCGCTGGACGGCACCTTCGGCAAGTCCGAACGACCACCGCTGGCCGGGGCGATCCGCGAAGTGTTCAAAGGCGTGCTGATCCTCAATTCGGATTACGGTTTCGCCAGGGCTCAAGCGCAACTGGATGCCGGATTCGCCGATGCGATTGCGTTTGGACGGCCGTTTATTGCCAATCCAGATTTGCCGCTGCGATTCGCTCGGCAGTTGCCATTGGTGGAAAGCGAAATGAGCACGTGGTTCAGCCAGGGCAGGGAAGGGTATGTGGATTATCCGGGGCTGGATGGCATTTGAATTGAGCATCAGTGCCAGTCGCCAAGGCAGTGCATGCCTTGGCGCGCTGGTCCGAAGGGGGGCTGACGTCTGCGCTGACAGACCTCAGCCCCTATCTCCGGGTTATGGAAAGCAGATCTGCTCTGCTCAGTCAGACTCCCGTTGCCTTGATCAACAGCGAACCGCGCCGGCGCATGAGGGCGTAGTAAGCGCACGCAGGGCACAGCAAGCCAACGGCCCACGCCAGGTCGACGCCTTGCAGGCTGGTGGCAACAGGCCCGACGTACATCGAGGTGTTCATGAACGGAATTTCCAGAGCAATGGTGCAAAGGAATACTGCGATTGCTGTCCCGTTCACCCGACCGTAGATACCTGCCGGATCGAAGATGTCGGTAATCCGGTAAACGCCTTTGCGCAGCGCGTAGTAGTCGACAAGATTGATCGCCGTCCAGGGGATCAGAAAGTAGCTCATGAAAAAGATGAAATTCAGGAAGAACTGCAGAAAATCGTCCTGCGCCAGAGTGCATAAACCGGTAGCGGTCGTGCAGATGATCAGCAGGAATCCCGCACGTACAGACGGAGTGATTTTGAGCGCAGAGAAAGGCTCGATCATCGTGACCGTCGACATGAAAGCGCCATACAGGTTGAACACGTTGATGGCGATCTGGCCGTAAAGCACGAATGCCACCATCAGCAGCGTGCCTCCTCCGAGCAGGCCTATCAGATGCAGCCCGACGTTATCGGAGAACCCCACCATGCCTTTGGCCAGTACGGCGCCTAACAACATCATCCAGCTTCCGCCGATCACGGTACCGGCATAGCTGTACCAGAACACTTGGCGAGTGGAAGTGTCGCTCGGCAAATAGCGAGAGTAATCCGCCACGTAAGGTGCGTAGGACAATTGCCAAGTGACCGCGATGCTGACGGAGGCGAGGAAGCTGACCAGATTGAAACCCTGCGCGGTCCATTGGCCGGTCTCTATCGGCAGCGCGAGGGCGAACAGGGTGGCGATGCCGAACACCGCAATCGAAATCAGCGAAAGCAGCTTCTGCACGCGATGAATCAATTGGTAGCCGAACAGCGCGACCAGAAAGCATGCCGCGCCCAGCAGAGCGATGTTGCCAGCGGTGCTCAACGGGCTCAGGTCGCTCACCGCCTGAGCAGCCAACAGCGTGTTGCTGACGAAAAAGCCCAAGTAAATAAGCATGACGAACAGCAGCGGGACGATGGCGCCGAAAACCCCGAATTGTGCCCGGCTCTGGATCATCTGCGGAATGCCCAGTCTCGGACCCTGCGCGGAGTGCGAAGCCATGAAGATTGCACCAATCAGCGAACCGATAAGAATCGATAGCGCACTCCAGAAAAGATTGAGTCCCAGGCTGATGGGCAACACTCCAGCCGCTACCGTGGTGATGTTGGCGTTGGCACCAAACCAGACGAAGAACAGGGAACGTGGCCGACCGTGACGCTCGCTCTCAGGGATAAAGTCGATGCTGCGTTTTTCAACTTTCATGTCTGTTCTCCGTTCAGCAGGCGTCGACGAGGCGGCGTTGAAAGCGCGCTACGACTTGTGGGAATTCATCTGGCTGGAAGGCGAGGTGATCGGGTTCGGCGGTTCGAAGCGATGTTGCCGGCTCGTTGTTCCAGCGTCTCGACAACTGCTCGGTGGTGAAGAGCTCCAGCCCGTACAGCCAGTTGGAAAGGATGAACAGTGCCGAGTAATGCGCTCCCTCTGTAGTCGCACTACAGGCGTCAGCGACAAGGCTGATCTGGAAGTCGTGCTGATAGGCGTCGAACAGACTGCTCATGACACACACATCCGTCAGCACGCCGATGACCACCAGGTGCTTGATGCCTCGGCGGTTGAGCATCTGAGCCAAACGGGTGCCGTGGAAGGCGCTGTAGCGGCGTTTATCGATGACGACGTCAGCGTCTCGAGGTGCCAGGGCGTCAATGATCTCGATCGCAGATGTGCCGGCGCGGTAAGTCGTTGGCCTGCCTTGGTCGTCTACCGGTTCGCCCAGCGCCAGATCGCGGCCCGGAGCGTCGTTGACATGGCGGGTATAGAAAATCGGGATATGCAACTGGCGAGCGCGATCGATCAGGGACGCGGCGTTATCGACCACTTGATCGAAGCGTTCGAGCGGGAAGCCATCTTCCTTTTGCATATCGATCACAAGCAAGGCGGTGTCTTGGTTCATCAGGTTTGTTCCGGATGCAGAGCGCCGGGCGAGCCGGAGGGACTCACCTGGAAACTCGGTAATGACGGTGCGCAGCGATCCGCCAAGGCGGAAACTGCGAGAGATCGAGAGAGACTCTCGTGGGGAGTTACCTGACTATCTGCCAGAAACCGTTTTGCTTCGCGCTCACGCAGGATGGCAGCCGCGGCAGCACGATGGAGGACGAAGAGCGGAATCGACGGAGATAACGCGCCATGGCTGCACACGGCAACGCACACGCCGCGCTTGAAGAGCGGGTGTGAGCGTCGCCGAATTGTGCGGAGGATACAGGCATGGCCATAGACCTTGAGCGCGATATGCACTGGAGGAGCAAGATACGGGCCAAGCTGTGCAAGGCCCTCGAAGCCATTGAGCCAGAGCGGACCAAGCGTTTGAAACAGCGTTTTTTGGTATCTGGTATTCCATAATATTGTGTTACGTAGCGTAGCAGCGGCTTGCGTTCTTGCTCCCTTTTGAAGCAGATCCCTCCAGGTTTGCCGCGATCAACGCCGCGCCGTGCGCGTACTCACATCCACCCAGACCGCCAACACCAGAATGCTGCCCTTGACGATCATCTGCCAGTAACTATCCACGTCGAGCATGGACATGCCGTTGTCCAGACTGGTGATCACCAGCGCGCCGAGGAGGGCGCCGTAGACGGTGCCGGAGCCGCCGCGCATGGAGGTGCCGCCGATAAAGCAGGCGGCGATGGCGTCGAGTTCGCCCATGCTGCCGGCGGACGGTGAGCCGGCGGCGAGGCGTGCGGTGTTGACCACGCCGGCGAGGGCGCACATCACGCCCATGATGCCGAAGATCCAAAGCTTGACCGCCTGCACATTGATGCCCGACAGGCGCGTGGCTTCCATGTTGCTGCCGACCGAATAGACCCGGCGGCCGAACACGGTCTGGCTGGTGACGTAGCTGAACGCGCCGAGCAGAATCAGCAACAGCAGCACCGGCACGGGAATGCCGTCATAGCTGTTGAGGGTCTGAACAAAACCGGCCAGCACCGCGCCGATCACCAGCACGCGCACAACATCACGCACCAGCGAATGCGCCGCCAGGCCATGCAGGGCGCGATTGCGTCGTTGTTTCCAGGTCAGGAACACCGTCAGCACAAACAGCAGCACACCCAGGCCAGTGCCGATCGCGTGGGGCAGATATCCCTGGCCGACGTAGACCAGCTCCGGCGATACCGGGGCGATGGTGGTGCCGCCGGTGATCCCCAGCAAAATCCCGCGAAACGCCAACATGCCGCCCAGGCCGACGATAAAGGACGGGATGCGCAAGTACGCCGCCATGTAGCCGTTGGCGAGGCCGATCATCAGGCCGCACAGGGCGACCAGACTCAGATTCGCCAGCAACGGAATGTGATAGACCACGTCGAGTATCGCCGCGAGGCCGCCGAGCAGGCCGAGCAATGAGCCCACCGACAAATCGATCTCGCCACTGATGATCACCAGCACCATGCCGCAGGCGAGGATGCCGGTGATCGACATCTGCCGCAGCAGGTTGGAAAGGTTGCGCGGGGTGAGGAAGCCGCCCTCGGTCTGCCAGCTGAAGAACAGCCAGATCAGCACCACGGCAAATACCAGCGCGAGCATCTTGTAGCGGGTGAACAGTTGTTTGACCTGATTCATTTACGCGGTTTTCCGATCATTATTGTTATGGCTGCCGGGCTGGCTGAGGGCGGCGGCGAGTACTTGTTCCTGGGTCAGCTCATGGTTGACGAAGTCGCCGCGCAACTGGCCTTCGCCGATCACCAGCACGCGGTCGGAGACGCCGAGCACTTCGGCCAGTTCCGATGAAACCATGATGATCGACACGCCTTCGGCGGCCAGCGCGCCCATCAACTTGTAGATCTCGTACTTGGCGCCGACGTCCACGCCTCGGGTCGGCTCGTCGAGAATCAGCACGCGCGGTTTGGCCAGCAGCATTTTCGCCAGCACGGCTTTCTGCTGGTTACCGCCCGACAGGCTGGTGATCGGCAGGGACGGACTTGCGGTCTTCAGATGCAGACGGGAGATTTCCCGGTCGATGCAGCCCAGTTCGGCTTCGGCATCGATGCGGGTCATTTTCGAATAGCTCTCGAGCACGGCGAGGGTGATGTTCTGACCGACACCGAGATCCGGAATGATGCCCTGGCGCTTGCGATCTTCGGGCACCAGGCACAGGCCGGCGCGGATCGCTTTCAGCGGCGTGCGCGTGTCGATCGGTCGGCCGTCCAGCCAGACTTCGCCCTCGTGGCGTCCGGGGTAGGCGCCGAACAGTGCGGTGACCAGTTCGGTGCGACCGGCCCCGACCAGCCCGGCAATGCCAAGAATCTCGCCGCGCTTGAGGCTGAAGGAAATGTCATCGACCCGTTTACGCTTGGGGTTGTCGACGTCGTAGCAGGTGATGTGGCGCGCCTCGAAAATCACCTCGCCAATCTCATGCGGCTCGCTGGGGTAGAGGTTGCTCATTTCGCGCCCGACCATCTGCGTGATGATCTGTGGAATGTCCATGTCGGCCATGGCGGTGGTGGCGATGTGTTTGCCGTCGCGGATCACCGAAATGGTGTCGCACACGGCGGCGACTTCATCGAGTTTGTGCGAGATGTAGACGCAGGCGACCCCCTTGGCTTTGAGGTCGCGGATGATGTCGAGCAGCACTTCGATTTCCGAGCGGCTCAGGGCCGAGGAGGGTTCGTCGAGGATCAGCAGACGCGCCTGTTTGTTCAGGGCCTTGGCGATTTCCACCAGTTGCTGATAACCGCCGCCGTACTGCGAAACCGGCAGCGACACGTTCATATCCGGCACTTTCAATTCACGCATCAAGGCTTCGGCGCGGTGGATCATCGCCGGGTAGTTCATGCGCCCGCCGGGCAGCGTCAGCTCATGGCCCATGAAGATGTTTTCCGCCACCGAAAGGTCCGGCACCAGGGTCAGTTCCTGATGGATGATGACGATGCCGGCGGCCTCGGTTTCGCTGATCGATTGCGCCCGGAGCGGTTGCCCGTCCCAGAGGATTTCACCGTCCCAGGTGCCATGGGGATAGACCGCCGAAAGGATCTTCATCAGCGTCGACTTGCCGGCGCCATTCTCGCCGCACAGGCCCACGCATTCACCGGGCCGGACCTTGATGTCGATGCCGTTGAGCGCTTTGACACCGCCGAAGGTTTTGACGATGCCGTTCATTTGCAGCAGATAGTCGGACATGGAAAAGGCTCGTATACCAGGAACTCAAACACCACTGAACCTGTGTGGGAGCGAGCCTGCTCGCGAAGGGGCCTTTTCAGCCAGAGCTTTACTGACTGACACTCCGCTTTCGCGAGCAGGCTCGCTCCCACAGGTCTGATCAAGATTTACGACCGGATCACTGCCCGGCAATCTGCGCCTTGGTGTAGAAGCCATCCTGTTCGAGCAAGTCGATGTTGTCCTTGGTCAACGGCGTTGGTGTGAGCAGGATGGTGTCGACCTTTTTGCTGCCGTTGTCGTACTGCGAGGTGTAGGCCGGTTTTTCGTTGCGCGCCAGTTGCACCGAGAGCTTGGCTGCTTCGGAGGCGATGAGTTTCAGCGGTTTGTAAACGGTCATGGTTTGCGTGCCGGCGATCACGCGTTTGACCGCTGCGAGGTCGGCGTCCTGACCGGAAATCGGCACCTTGCCGGCCAGTTGCTGCGCGGCCAATGCCTGGATGGCGCCGCCAGCGGTAGCGTCGTTGGAGGCGACGATGCCGTCGATTTTGTTGTTGTTACGGGTCAGGGCGTTTTCAACGATGCTCAGCGCTTCGGTCGGGTTCCATTCCTTGACCCACTGCTGGCCGACGATCTTGATATCGCCCTTGTCAATGGCCGGTTGCAGCACCTTCATCTGGCCTTCACGGAGGATCTTGGCGTTGTTGTCGGTGGGCGCGCCACCCAGCAAGAAGTAATTGCCCTTGGGCGCCGCTTTCAGCACGCCGCCGGCCTGCATCTCGCCGACCTTTTCGTTATCGAAGGAGATATAGGCGTCGACATCGGCGTTGAGAATCAGCCGGTCGTAAGACACCACTTTGATCCCGGCTTTCTTCGCCTCGGCCACGGCGTTGGTCAGCACTGTCGCGTTGAACGGCACGATGACGATCACATCGACGCCGCGAGAGATGAGGTTTTCGATCTGCGAAATCTGCTTCTGCTCGTTGGCGTCCGCCGATTGCACGAAGACTTTGGCGTCCATTTTTTCCGCCGCCGCGACGAAGTAATCGCGGTCGCGCGACCAGCGTTCCAGACGCAAATCGTCAATGGAGAAACCGATTTTCGGGTGGGTAGCGTCGGCCATTACCGGCAGGGCCAACAACGCCAGGGCACTGGCTAACAGCGTACGTTTCAAGTTCTTCATGGTGGTGCGTCCTTTTATTTTTGTTGGAAAGACACGGCCTGACGATGAATCGGGCTGGTAGAACTGTAGAGAATCTGCCGACGCAGCAGGCACAGAATTGTCGTGCAATTGTCACAGCGCCGTTGCGTCGGCAGCCTCGCTTGGCGATCAGCGATACAGGTAACGGTTGACGATGTTTTCGAGCATTTCCTGGCGGCCGCTGACGGCTTGTGGGTTCAGCTCGTTGGTGAACGCGTGCTCGGCCAGTGACTCGAGATTGAAGTCGCCCGCCATCACCGCTTGCCCGAACGGCTGACGCCAGCCGGCGTAGCGTTGGTCCTTGAGGGTTTGCAATTGATCGTTCTCGACCATCGCGGCGGCGCGTTCCAGCGACAAGGCAAGAACGTCCATGGCGCCAACGTGGCCGTGGAACAGGTCGATCTCGTCGAGGCTCTGCCGGCGCACCTTGGAGTCGAAATTGAAGCCGCCATTCTTGAAACCGCCGGCCTTGAGGATTTCATAGGTCGCCAGGGTCATTTCTTCGACGCTGTTGGGGAACTGGTCGGTGTCCCAGCCGTTCTGCGGATCGCCACGGTTGGCGTCGATGCTGCCGAAAATCCCCAGCGAGGCGGCAGTGGCAATTTCGTGATGAAAGCTGTGGCCGGCCAAGGTCGCGTGGTTGGCTTCGATGTTGACCTTGATTTCCTTCTCCAGGCCGTACTGCTGGAGGAAGCCGAACACCGTGGCGCTGTCGTAATCGTACTGGTGCTTGGTCGGCTCCTGCGGCTTGGGTTCGATCAGCAGGTCGCCGGTGAAACCGATCTTGTGCTTGTGCTCGACCACCATGCGCATGAAGCGCCCGAGTTGTTCGCGCTCGCGTTTCAGATCGGTGTTGAGCAGGGTTTCGTAGCCTTCACGACCGCCCCACAGCACGTAGTTGGAACCCTTGAGCCGATGGGTGGCGTTCATCGCGCTGAACACTTGCGCGGCGGCGCAGGCGAACACTTCCGGATCGGGATTGCTCGCAGCGCCGGCGGCGAAACGCGGATTGCTGAAGCAGTTGGCGGTGCCCCAGAGCAACTTGATACCGCTCTGTTCCTGATGTTGCTCAAGGCGGTCGACCATTTGCGCGAAGTGTTCGCGGTACTCCTTCAGCGAGTTGCCTTCCGGGGCGACGTCCGTGTCGTGAAAGCAGTAGTAATCGATGCCCAGTTTGCTGAAGAACTCGAACGCGGCTTGAGCCTTGCCGATAGCCAGTTCCATCGGTTCGCCACTGCGTTGCCACGGGCGTTTGAAGGTGCCGGCACCGAACACATCGGAGCCCGGCCAGACGAAAGTGTGCCAGTAGCAGGCGGCCATGCGCAGGTGTTCACGCATGGGTTTGCCGAGGATCAGTTTGTCGGCGTCGTAGTGGCGGAAAGCGAGGGGCGAATCACTGTTCGGGCCTTCGTAGCGAACCGGCTCGATATTGGGAAAATACTGCATGGACCTTGTCCTTGTTGTTCTTGGCGGTGTCTCGATACTAGCAACGGCCCCGTGCCCGCTGATTATGAAAAGCCTCAACTGCGAGTGCGATTTTGCGTATTGAGCTTCAGCGCTCGCAGGCCTAGTCTGTGTCCATCGTCGCCGCGACATGGCGGCCTGGAACAGTACAAAAACAATTTGAGGCCGCTTTCGCGAGCAGGCTCGCTCCCACATTGAACTTGTGTCGTTCACAAAACCGTGTGGGAGCGAGCCTGCTCGCGAATGGCTTGACGCAAAATCCGGATACTGAATGAAAAGCCTACCGCCCGTGCACCGCATCGCCCTGTTGTTCAACGGCAGCAAGATCTACGACCGTGGAATCATCAGCGGCATCGGCAACTACCTGAGCAGCACCCGCGCTTCCTGGGACCTGTTTCTGGAAGAGGACTTTCTCTGCCGCTTGAAAGGCATCGAGCGCTGGCAGGGCGACGGGATCATTGCCGACTTCGATGATCCGCTGATTGGCGAGGCGCTGGCCGACATTCATTTGCCGGTGGTGGCGGTGGGCGGTTCCTACGAGGATGCACGCGCTTATCCAAAAGCGATTCCCTACGTTGCCACTGACAACAACGCATTGATCACGCTGGCTTACTCGCATCTGGTCGAGGCGGGGTTGCAGCGCTTTGCCTGTTTCAGCCTGCCGGAAGCGCAGGCCAATCGCTGGGCGCAGGAGCGGGAAAAAGCCTTTCGCAAACTGATGCAGCGCGACGGCCTGCACGCGGAAATCTATCGCGGCATGGGCACCAGCGCACCGCTGTGGGACAGCGCCGTCGAACAACTGATCGCCTGGCTGCACAGCCTGCCGAAACCGATCGGCATCATCGCCGTCAGCGACGCCCGCGCCCGCCAGTTGCTGCAAGCCTGCCTGACTGCCGGCATCGCCGTGCCGGAGCAGGTCGCGCTGATCGGCATCGATAACGACCCGCTGACCCGCAGCCTGACTCGCGTACCGCTGAGTTCAGTGATTCAGGGCACCGAAACCATGGGCCGCACCGCTGCGCAATTGCTGCACCAGATGCTCCACGGCATGCCGTCCACCGGCACGCAGATTCTGATTCCGCCGGACGCGGTCAACGTGCAGGTGTCGAGCTTGCATCAACCACTGGGCAATCCCTACGTCATGCAAGCGCTGCTGTTCATCCGCCAATATGCCTGTCAGGGCATCAAGACCGCGCAGGTGGCGGGCTATGTCGGGGTGTCGCGCTCATCGCTGGAAGCGCATTTCCGCGCCGAGCGCGGTTGCAGCGTGCATGACGAGATTCTGCGTTTCAAACTGGCGGCGGCTACCAGCGGTTTGAAGAACACCGATGCGGCGATTGCCGACATTGCCCAGGCCTGCGGCTTCAAGTCTGCGCAATATCTGCACACGGTGTTTCGTCGCGAGTTCGGCTGCACGCCCCGCGAATATCAGCAGGGCGGGGCGTAGCGCTGCGAAGACTTACGCCAGCGCAGCGGCACTGGCTCTGGAGCGCCAGGCGAACGTCAGCACCATCAGCAGGCCCAGACCAGCCATGGCCGCGCCGGCCAAGGAAATCGCTGGATAACCCAGCCCGGCATTGATCACCGCGCCACCCAGCGCCGCGCCGATCGCGTTGCCGAAATTGAACGCACCGATGTTCACCGCCGAAGCCAGATTCGGCGCGTCCTTGGCCGCTTCCATCACGCGCATCTGCAGCGGCGGCACCAAAGCGAAGCTGGCGATACCCCAGATCAGAATGGCGACGGCGGCCGGCAGCGGCCAGCGCATCAGCACCGTGAACGCCAGCAACACCACAATCAATGCGCTCAGCGACACGATCAGGGTGCGGTCGATCGAACGGTCGGCAGCCTTGCCACCCCACATGTTGCCCAGCGTCAAACCGATTCCGAACAACACCAGCATGGCGGTGATGAACGCGGCTGAGGCGTGGGTTTCGCTGCTGAGAATCGGCGCGATGTAGGTGAACACGGTGAACATCGCACTCGAGCCGACCACGGTCAGGGCCAGTGCGGCCAACACCGGACCGCGGCCCAATACTCGTATTTCCGCCAGTGCACCCGCGCCTTGCTCTGCTTTCAGATTGGGCAGGGCGAACCACAAGGCGATCATGGTCAGCACGCCGAGACCGGTAATGCCCCAGAACGCCGTGCGCCAGCCGAACAGCTCACCAAACCACGCCGCCAGCGGCACGCCGCCGATAGTCGCCAACGTCAGGCCCATGAACATCGCCGCCACTGCGCCGGCGCGTTTTTCCGGCGCGACCACACTGGCGGCAACCACCGAGCCAACCCCAAAGAATGCGCCGTGATTGAGCGAGGTGATCACCCTGGCGACCATCAGGCTGTAGTAGTCGGTAGCCAGCGCCGACATCAGGTTACCCAGGGTGAAAATCGCCATCAGCCCGATCAGCAGATAGCGCCGCGGGATCTTGCCGGTGGTCAGAGTCATCAGCGGCGCGCCGAGCAGAACGCCCAAGGCGTAGGCACTGACCAACAACCCCGCAGCAGGAATGGAAACGCCGAGATCGGCGGCGATGCCGGGCAACATGCCCATCGGCGCGAACTCGGTGACGCCGATGCCAAAGGCGCCGACAGCGAGTGCAACAAGTGGTGGATTGATACGCATGGAAAGTCTCCTCATCTATGCCGCCAATGCTACGATCCATCGTTTTCAGGCGGTAGATGGCGATTCTGGCAATCACCTTTGCGTAAGAGGCACGAATGGACTTCAACGGCAGGTCAGGGGAAATGAGCGTGTTCGTCACCGTGGCGCAGGAGGGCAGCCTCTCAGCGGCTGCGCGTGCGTTGGGGCTGACGCCTTCGGCGGTCAGTCGGATCATCGCCCGCGCTGAACAACGACTTGGCACCCGCTTGCTGCTGCGCACCACCCGCGCGCTGACGTTTACCGCCGAGGGCGAGGCCTTCCTGCGCGGTGCCCGGCGAATTCTCGCCGACATGGACGAGGTCGAAGGGGCCATTACCGATCAAGGCGTACCCAAGGGTCGCTTGCGCGTCAGTGCCGCCCTTGGCCATGGACGGCTGGCCATTGTGCCGCTGGTCGCAGCCTTCACCGCCCGTTACCCGAACATCGTCGTCGACCTCAGCCTCGGCGACGAAGTAGTCGACATCCTCGCCGGCCAGGCGGACGTCGCCATACGCTTCGGCCATCTGCCCGACAGCCCGTTGACCGCACGCCGACTCGGCCACACCGGCCAAGTCGTGGTCGCATCGTCCGACTATCTGAAACGTCACGGCACACCTCTCGAACCGGAAGACCTGCTCAAGCACAACTGCCTGCGCTTCAACTTCCGCCGCGCCGAAGCCAACTGGCCGTTTATCCGCGACGGCAAGGAGTTCTCGCTGAAAGTCAGCGGCAACATCGAATGCAGCAGCGGCGAAGCACTGGCCCAGTTCGCCAGACTCGGCGCCGGAATTGCGCGGATTGGCGAGTTCACCGTCAGGGAAGACTTGCAGCGCGGCGCGCTGATCCCGCTGCTCCAAGCGTTTAACCCGGGCGATGAGGAACCGATTCATGCGGTGTTCGTGGGCGGCGCGGCGATGCCGGCGCGGGTGCGGTTGTTTGTGGATTTTTTGCTGGAGCAGCATCGGATGTAAGCGTGCCGGTCGGATTCAGCGAGTCATCCCTGACCCGCAAACTGCCGGCTAGATTGTCGGGATGGTCCCGCCGTCGATCACAAATTCACTTCCTGTGATCGAAGCCGCTCGTGGCGACGCCACAAACCCGATCAGCTCAGCCACTTCAGCTGGCGTCGATGGGCGGCCGAGCGGAATACCGCCCAAGGCTTGCATGATGATGTCCTTGCCACCCTGATAGTCAGTGCCTGCCTCCTGCGCGAGTCGCTCGGCCAATGCCACCGATGCTTCGGTTTCGACCCAGCCCGGGGAAACCCGAACCACACGGACTCCTTTGGGCGACACCTCTTTCGACAGGCTCTTGCTGTAGGTCGACAGCGCAGCCTTGGCCGCCGCGTACGCTGTGGTGGATTCCGGCAGTGGCAGTCGACTCTGGATGGAGGTGACATGGATCACCACGCCATCCCGACGCTCGAGCATGCCCGGGAGCAGGGCGCGATCGAGGCGCACCGCTGGCAGCAAATTCAGATTGAGCTCGCGTTGCCACTGCTCCTCGTCCAGCGCTGCAAAACCACCACCGGGGGCCGACGAGCCACCCAGGACATGAACCACTATGTCGACGCCGCCCAGTTGCTGTTGGACCGCTGCGATGAGTACGTCACAACCTTCCCGGGTCGAAAGATCAGCCGCAACCAGCAGTGCGCCCGGCATTTCGACGTCCACTTGCCGAGCCGAAGTGATGACCTTTGCGTCCTCGGCCAGGAACCACTCGACCACTGCTTTGCCGATTCCCTTGGTGCCGCCAGTGACGAGGACCCGCTTGCCAGTCAATCCTGAATTCAGCATGGCGAGATCTCCAGCGCTCGGAATTGATGGATCGCGTCGTAGATTTCTTTCTCGTCGATGACCGTGACATACGTCTGCACGACGGCGGGATGTTGAAGGTTCATTGGCTGACTCCTGATTGATTAACTGGAGTCATCTTGCTGGGCCGCAGATAGTTTGTTCAACTGGGACAAACTTTAATGACCTATCCCGAAAATCAGGACAATCCATGGTTCAGGATCGCTTGGCCCTCAATGAACTGGACGCCGTCATAGCCGTGGCGCGAAGGGGGTCGTTTCGCCAGGCCGCCATTGATCTCGACGTCTCCACCACCGCGCTGAGCAACACCATTGCGCAACTGGAAGCGCGCCTCGAATCGCGACTGTTCAACCGCACGACCCGTAGCGTCGCCATCACCGAAGCGGGGAGAGTGTTTCTCGAACAGGTGGGGCCAGCCTTGCAGGACTTGCGCGCGGCACTGGATGCAGTGCGATCGCAGAATGCCGGACCCTCGGGAACGCTGCGCATCAATGCCTTTGCCAGCGCTGCGCGTTCGGCGCTGCTGCCACTGGTGATCGAGTTTTTGCAGCAGCATCCGAAAGTCCATATTGACCTTGTAACCGAAGGCCGGCTGGTGGATATCGTGGCTGACGGCTTCGATTTCGGCGTGCGCTCGGCAGGCCTTGTGCCCAACGATGTGATTGTGGTGCCTGTCGGCCCGCCGCAACGTTACGCAGTGGTCGGTTCGCCGGGGTATTTTGCACAACACGGCAAACCGCGCACGCCGTCCGATCTGCCCGGGCATCGATGCATCCGCGTGCGACTGCCGAACGGGGCGATTTTCCCTTGGTATTTCGAACGGGACGGAGAAGTTACCCGTCTGGATGTGAACGGTCCGCTTACGCTGGATGAATCGAGCGTGGTCAAGGTCGCGGTGCAGGCGGGCATGGGGCTGGGCTTTTTCATGGAGCAGGACGTTCGTGACGAAATCCGCACCGGCGAGTTCGTGCAGGTACTCGAGGACTGGACCCCGCCCCGAGACAGGTTGTGCCTGTACTACCCGAACCGCCGCAATCCCTCTGCGGCCGCCAAGGCATTCATCGAACTTGCTCGCGCCAGGCAGGCTGATCAGGCGTGACCGGGTGGACTCAGGCGATCAAGCCCAGTGTCAGCCCCTTCAGAGTGGCGGCTGCCCGGGTCGAGCATTGCAGTTTGCGAAAGATGCTTTCCATGTGCGTGCGCACCGTGCTCGGACTGATAGCCAACAGTTGCGCGACTTGTTTGTTGCTGGCGCCACGGCTGATTTCCAGGAGAATGCGGCACTCACGGGCTGTCAGCAGCGAAGGCTTGGGTTGCCGCACGCGGCGCTCGCCACTGGCGGCAGCAATGACCGCTTCGCAGACATCGTTATCGAACAGACCACGGCCGGCATCCTGTTTGAGTAGCGTGGCTGCTGCGGTTTCGTCGTGGGCTGATCGCCAGGGCCGGGCTTGCCTCAACGCCACCCAGGCGACCGAGGTGGCGAACAGCCGATGTTCGGCATTCAGTGCATCACCCGCCAGCCCGCGAAAATAGCCGCTGCCGTCGAGTCGTTCATAAGCGTGGGTGGCTATCTCGGCGGGCGCGGCCAATTCCGCTACCGGTCGGAGCGCCTGTTGCGTCCAGTAAGGCACCAGGCGCACTCGCTCTGCCGCACCGTAGGGCAGCGGCCCTGGGCTATTCCAAAGATGATTGGAAACGGCTGCGCGGCCGAGACCGTAAATCAGCGCGGACTTGCCAATGTCTGTCAGCGTCGGTTCACCCAGCCCCCACAGGCGCGCAGCTTCCATGGCGACATGGGCGACCTGACGCGAATGCCCGGCCAGCCATGGCAGCTTCAAGTCAATGATGTCTCCGACCAAAGTCAGTGAGACATGACGCTGCTCAGGCGCGGGTTCAACTTTTGTGCAAAGCGTTTCCAGATCCGCCAGCCAGTCCTTGGCATTGGCCACCAGCAACGACACCAGCGATGCGGGGTAGCGCCGATCCGACTGCTCGCTGATCCAGCGCAGCGCCGCGCCCAGGCCATGGGCGCGGGTGAGAATGTCCAGATCACCCGCCATGACCACCTGATAGGCGACTTCCGGGATGTGCTCATGGCTTACGCCCAGCGGTCGGCCAGTGCCGTCGTAGGTTTCGAACACCCGACACAGGCCCGCTTCGACGGCGGTTCCGAGCTGGAGGGTTTTGGCGATTGCACCGGACACTTCACAGTGCACCACCGCCAGCGGGGTTGCCTGATGCACCGCGTTCATCTGCTCACTGCCCAGGGTCAGATCGAGCATTGCGCGGCGACCATCGACGTCGTCGCCCAGCAGGTCGGCAAAGCCTTCGGCGTTGGCCGTGCACCCAGACCAGCGCAGCAAGGCAATCTGCTCTGCAACCTGCAAATGCTCACCGGCGCCGTGGCATGCCTGCGCGAGCATCCGCGCCAAAGCGGCAACTCGCCGGGAGTGACCGAGCGGTTGCCCCATGCTGAGGTCACCGACCTGAGCGATGGTTGCCAGTGCGCCGTCCAGTGAGATGTCCAGTTGCAAGCCACTATCCATGAAAAATGCCCCGGGGTCGGATAATTGACCGATGCCCACATCGCAGGCCGGCCAGCACACTCTGAACTCCCGAACTGGAGCTCATCCAATGAAAACAATCAAATCGAAATTCGCAACCGTCGCCTTTGCCCTGGCCAGTACGTTCATGGCTGGCGCCAGCCACGCGCAGGATACAACGCCTTCGGTGGTGATCGTACACGGCGCCTTCGCCGACGGTTCCGACTGGGCCAAAGTGGTGCCACTGCTGCAAGCCAAAGGCGTGGCCGTTACCGTTGTGCAAAACCCGCTCACCTCGCTGGCCGACGACGTTGCCGCCACGCGCCGCGCGCTGAACAACCAGCAGGGCAAGGTGGTGCTGGTCGGTCACTCGTGGGGTGGCACGGTGATCACCGAAGCCGGGAACGACCAGAAAGTCAGCGCGCTGGTGTATGTCGCCGCCTTCGCGCCAGAGGCCGGGCAAACCAGTGGCGAACAGGGCAAAGGCGCGCCCACGCCGCCGGGCATCAGTCAGATCAAGGCCGACGGTAACGGCTTCCTCTATCTGACCCCCGAAGGCATGGCCAAGGGCTTCGCTCAGGATCTGCCGGCCGCGCAAACTGCCGTCATGACTGCCACGCAAGGGCCGATCAAGGCCTCGGCTTTCGAAGATAAAACCACCGTTTCGTCCTGGAAAACCAAGCCGTCCTGGTACTTGCTCGCTACCGAAGACCGGATGATTCATCCCGACGTCCAGCGTGCTGCCGCCAAGCGTATCGGCGCGAGCCTTGAAGAGGTGCACGCCAGCCATGTCCCGCAGCAGTCGCAGCCGGCGCAAGTCGCGGCGGTGATTCTCAAGGCCGTGCACAGCGTTGCTGAACAGTGATCGCGGCATCGAAGGGGAGCGGGCGTATGGACCATCGAAGCGCTCACGACTACGATTTCATTGTCTGTGGTGCCGGCACGTCGGGCTGCGTGGTCGCTGCGCGGCTTGCCGATGAGTCAGGCGCACGGGTTCTGCTGATTGAGGCCGGCGAAGACTATTCGGGCCCCGAGGTGACAGAACCGGCGCAATGGCCGCTGAACCTCGGCTCTGCGCGCGACTGGGCATTCGAGGGGCAATCCGATCCACGCTTGAACGGTCGACGGCTACCGTTGAGCATGGGCAAGGGGCTCGGCGGAGGTTCGAGCATCAACGTGATGGTCTGGTCGCGCGGCCATCGCTGCGATTGGGAGCATTTTGCTGCCGAGTCTGGCGACCCGGCCTGGGGCTACGCATCGGTACTCGATTACTACCGCAGGATCGAAAACTGGCAAGGCAGCCCGGACGCCACCCGGCGTGGTTCAGGTGGGCCGGTACATGTCGAGCAGCCGGCCACACCTCAACCCCTTGCGTTGGCAACGCTGGAGGCGGCCGGCGATCTGGGCATCCCCCGATTCGACAGCCCCAATGGCGAGATGATGGAAGGCGCAGGTGGGATCGCTGTCACCGACTTGCGCATCAAACAGGGCAAGCGCGAGTCGGTTTACGACGCCTACATCCGGCCACGCCTGCACTTTCCGAACCTGACGGTGCTGACCGGGGCGTTGGTGACCCGCGTGTTGCTGGTCGGCACCCGGGCCGTCGGTGTCGAAGTGTTGATCGCCGGCGAGCGGCGGCGCTTTCATGCCGCAGCTGAAGTCATCCTGTCCATGGGCGCGGTGCAATCACCGAAAGTGCTCATGCAGTCGGGCATCGGCCCGGCGGATGAACTGCGAAAACACGGCATCGCACCGGTCGTTCATTTACCCGGTGTCGGCGAGAATTTGCAGGATCATCTGGCTTTCGGCTGCACGTGGGAATACCAACAACCCCAGGCGGTCGCTGGCAGCGGATGCGAAACCACCTTGTATTGGAAAAGCGACAGCCGCCTGGAAGCTCCGGACCTGTTGCAGTGCCAGTTGGCATTCGCGGTACCGTCTCCGCCTGAGGTCGCCATCGAGCCGCCGGAGCATGGCTGGACCATGTTCGCCGGGCTGGCCAGACCTGCCAGTCGCGGACGCTTGCGGTTGTCAGGTGCAGGGCCGCTGGATGCACCGATCATTGAGCCGAACTCGCTGAGTGAACCCGAGGACATGGCCGCAGCCCATGCGACGATCGAACTGTGCCGCGCACTCGGCAACAGCCAGGCCTTCAATGGGCTGATCAAGCGCGAAGTGGTGCCCGGGCCGAGAGAACGCCGCGCTATGGAACAGTTCATCCGCAACTCGGCGATGACCTACTGGCACCTGTCGTGTACGGCAAAAATGGGCCGCGATGCGCTGTCGGTGGTTGACCATCAATTACGCGTATACGGGATCGACGGGCTGCGCGTTGCAGATGCTTCGATCATGCCGCGCATTACCGTTGGCAACACGATGGCGCCGTGTGTCGTTATTGGTGAGCGGGCAGCGGAGCTGGTGCTTGCGGGAGTATAAAGCGCCCACAACGCCCCGCTGCGCAAAATCTGCTTTCACTCGTTCGCAAGATTTTCCCGCGCCCACTGCTCGGCCGTCGTGACCTGTATCGCCCGCTGCTCATTGAACGTGCCCGCTTTCGGCCACGCCACACCTCGACCTTGGGCAAACACCGCGCGGTATTTCTTGATGTGGTGAGTGGGGTCTTTTTCCAGTTCCTCCATCAGGTGTGGCACTGTCCAGACGTTACGCTTGAAGGGCCGTCCGAGCACGCGTTCGAGAAGGCCCGCGACCTGTTCATAGGTCAGCGTGTCGCCCGACAGATACACGATCTCGTTGCGAAAACGCGGTTCGAAGAAAACGATTTCTGCAGTCAGTTTGCCGATGTCGTCCGGGGTCGTCAGCGTCACGCCGGTGTCCAGGCTGCCCAGGGCGTTAACGGTGTCGTTGTCGAAATCAACGACTTCAAACACCGGCTCGAAGAGGAAACTGGTAAACATGCCGGTCGAGATGATCACCCATTCGGTTTTGTCCTGCGCGCGCAGCAGTTCGCGCACGTCGAGCTGAGCATCGAACAGATCCTGCGGACTGCCCCGGCCGATCACTTCGAAGTCCACGCCAAACTGCCAGGGAAAGTAGCGTTTGATGCCCGACTTGAGCGCAGCGGTCGCCAGCTTCATCGGCGTCTCGCGACCAGCGACCATGCCGGCGCAGCCGATGACGGTATCGAAAGGTGCGAAGACTTCGGCCAGTTGGTCGATCGAATCGTTGACCAGATCTGCCGCCACCATCTGCACGCCGAGACTGCGCAGTTCATCGATTTCGGCTTTCTTTGCCTGCACCTGACTGTCGATCGTCGAGGCCCTGAGCAGGACGCTGATCGTGCTGCCGGGCGAGCGCTTTGCCACTCGCGCAAGGTTGCGCAAAACCGGCAGGCCGAGCTCGCCTGCGCCCAGGACAAGAATGGATTGCGGGGAAGGGTGGTTCGATTCGGTCATGATGTCTCCTGAGATCTGCATGTAAGATCGGCAAATGCTGGCACGATCGGGCAGCACTCAGAAGAAGGCACACGCGTGATACCAGGTGAAGAAATGACTGATCAGCAAGCGCTCAGTGAGGCAGAAGCAATCTGCCAGACGCTCAGACGAGACGATGATGGCGTGCGCCGCGAAGTGCTTGCGCACGCCGGTAGTCGCTGGTCTTTGGGCATCCTGCATGCCTTGGGGGTGTACGGCACGATGCGTCACGCCGAGATCAAACGGCAGATGACCGGCGTGACTCAGCGCATGTTGACCAAAACCCTGCGTGCGCTGGAACGCGACGGCCTGCTGACCCGGCGCGAGCTCGACCAGGTGCCGCCACACGTCGAGTACGAGCTGACGCCATTGGGCATGGGCTTGCTGGTGCGGATGTCGCCGATCTGGACTTGGGTGGTGGAAAACGTCGAGGGTTTCCGCCAAGCGCGACGCACGTTCGATAGCCAGGTCGGCAAGAAACCCTCATGGCAAATTCCTGTTCCAGCGCGGGATGATTCTGAAGCGTCAGACTGAGGTTTCGCGCTTCAGCTCAGCGGCACCGCGAACACGGCACTGGCGCGCGCAACCGTTCGCTCACCGACGTGCAGACTGACGCCAGCAAACGCCAGTTGGCGGCCCTTTTTGGAGTGTTCAAGACGCACTTCGAGCCACTCGTTGATTTGCACCGCACCGAGATAATCCAGGGTCATGCTCGCGGTGATCAACGGCTGCGGCGGATCGCTGGAGAAGGCCATGGCGTAGCCCATGCCCACGTCCGCTAGTGTCGCCAATACACCGCCATGCAAAGTGCCACGGCCGTTGGCGTGGCGGGAGTCGGTCAGTAAGCCCAACTCCAATTGCAGGCCATGGCCTCTGGCGTAGATCGGGCCGAGCAGATCCAGCAACGGACTGCTGCGGGTGAATGGAGTGAAACCTTCGGGAATGGCCGTGGTGTTCATGATCCCATCCTGATGCAGGTGGCTGACCTGTGTGATTGGGCGAGGAAACGCAGGAGGGGGCAAGCACTATGCGGATGGGGAATTTGCTGCGATAAGTGCTGTACACGGAACTGACCAACGATAGCGTTCACCTAACGTTTAAGCCTGCCGAATGTGGCTTCCATCGCTGCCCGGTCATGGTCGAGCAACCAGGCATGATGTCGTTGATAAAGCTGCAAAAGTAGTTCGGTGTTGGCTCCAACCACGTCCATGCCTCTGTCATCATAAGGCAAGATCATGACTCGCTTGGGCAGATTGAACAGGTAGACAGCACAGTTCGCACGCGGTTGGATAGCACCGAAGTCCTTGGCCAATGCGCACCAGAGTAATGCTTGAATGCTCGCGACAGACGCTTCGAAGGCGACGTTGACCCAGTATTCCGGTTCTTCCTCGGTTAACCATTCCTCGTTGTCTATTTCTTCGCTCCAGATGCACAGCGCTGATGGAGTATCGATTCCAGCAGATTTAAGGGCGCGAAGAGTGCTGCGGTGGGCGAATCGATTGCGACCGGAATGAATGCGCAGGCATGCGACAAACGATGCGTCCCCTTGGAAAATGTCGCCGCAGATGGTTATGGATTTGCGCATAGCGGTCAGGAATTGCTCGATCATTCCGCCCGTTTCGGAGAGTTCGAAACGCAATCCTCCCGGCCAGGAATAGAAAAGCGGACGGGCGAATGCCTGGGGTCCAAATGCTTTTTCGATCTCAGCTCTCAGATTCACTTTCTTCCCTTCAATGTGGATTTCTGTTTGTTCAAGACGCGGATGAAGTCAGTGCGAAGACACAAACGGCGAAGCAGTCGTCGGTGCCGGCAGCGCATAGGCCTGTTTCATCCACGCAACTTCCGCCAGGGGTGTGCGGCCGAAGAGGCGTTTGAAGTCGCGGCTGAATTGCGAGGCGCTTTCGTAGCCGACCAGAAATGCAGTTTTTGCCGCAGTCAGGTCGTTACGCAGCATCAGCAATCGCGCCTGGTGCAGCCGCGTCGACTTCAGATACTGCATCGGCGAGGAATCGGTAACCTTGCGAAAGTGCAGATGAAAATTCGGCACGCTCATCTGCGCTTCCTCGGCCAGGGTTTCTACGTCGAGATGTTGGTGAAAACAGCTGTGGATCTTGTGGATGGCGCGGGTCACTTTGCCGAACTGGCCTTGTTGGGCGATGGCGGCGCGCAGGGTGCCACCTTGTTCGCCGGTGAGGATACGGTAGTAGAGCTCGCGCAGCATCGCCGGGCCGAGGATTTGCGCGTCGGCATCGTCGCTCATCACTTCAAGAAAACGCAGGGTTGACCGGCGCAGCGGTTCGTCGAGAGGCGAGGCGTACATGCCCATCGGCTGCGCTGTGGGGAAATCCCACCGCTCGTCCACTTGCTGGATCAGCTCGCCAGCCAAAGCGAAATCCAGGCGCACGTACACCGCGAGCATTGGCTCGGCTTCGCTGGCGTCGGTTTCCATGGTGAAGGGTACCGGCACCGACACCACCAGATAGTGCTGAGCGTCGTAGACGTAGACTTCATCGCCGAGATAACCGCGTTTACGCCCCTGACAAAGGATGACGATGCCCGGTTCGTACAACACCGGCGTGCGGGTCAGCGGTCGGTTGGAACGCAGGAAACGCACATCGTCCAGCGGGCTCAGGTTGTAACCTTCCAGCGGGGCGAGCTGGCTCATTAGCTGGACCATGCGCGCTGTGAGCGGGTCTTTCGGTTTCCGCATTGAGGTTCTCCGCGTTGCTCAGCCATCCGTCGAGCGGCTAAGCGCTGCCCATTGCTCAATACTCTCCGCCGTCTGCTGCAACTTGTCACGCACCAGCACCAGCGCATCACTGCCCAATAGCAGGTGAGCCGGCGGGTTTGGACTGTCGATGATCGTCAGCATGACCCGTGCAGCTTTCTGCGGGTCGCCCAGCTGATGGCCGCTTTTCTCCTCCCGGGCCTTGCGTACCGGATCGAAGCTTGCGTCGTAGTCACTGATGCTACGCGGCGTGCGCTGCATCGAGCGGCCTGCCCAGTCGGTGCGAAATGACCCCGGCGCCACAGCGGTGACAAAAATATTGAAGGGCGCAAGCTCCTTGCTCAAGGTGTCGGAGATGCCCTCCAGAGCGAACTTGCTGCCGCAGTAGTACGCGATCCCGGGCATGGTGATATGGCCGCCCATCGAAGTGATATTGAGGATATGCCCCGCGCGGCGCTGGCGGAAATACGGGACGAACGCCTTGGTCACCGCCACCGCGCCGAACACGTTGACGTCGAACTGGCGGCGCATTTCCTCCAGCGATGACTCTTCGAGAATCCCCTCATGGCCATAACCGGCGTTGTTGACCAGCACGTCCACCGGGCCGTGACGATCCTCCACAGCCGCAACCACCCCATCGATGGCATCGAACTCGGTAACGTCCAGCAGCACCCCATGCGCGCGCTCGGGCGACAGCGCTTCGAAAGCTGCCAGCGCGGACTCACTGCGCACTGTGCCGATAATCCTGTGACCTTGAGCGAGCGCTTCCTTGGCCAGCGCCTGGCCGAAGCCGCTGCTGACACCGGTGATGAAAAGAGTCTTCATGGATTTGTACTCCAGCAGGCAATTGGAGAGGCCATGCTAGGGCGGATAACGCTGGCGGACGATGCCGAATCGGATCGAAGTATTGCCTGTTCCTATCAATAGGGTTTTCCAGGTCTTGCCTCAAAAGACGGAAAAGTCCTGCAGGTCTCAAACCCGCAGGACTTTTCCTGTCTCGGCAACACGCGCTTAAGCTGCGCGACGACCCGCTGTACGGTCCGATCCATCAGCGGCGAGGGCCTCACCCAGTGGGGTGCGGTCTGAGCCGTCGGCAGCGATGGCCTGGCCTTGTGGGGTCTTGTCATAACCGTCCTCAACCAGGCCTTGTTCCTCGAGGCGGTTGCGGCCGTTTTCAGCCAGAGCCTGGCCCTGCGGCGTACGTTCCGAGCCATCGGCAGCAACAGTCTGCTGTGGTTCGTTGACCTGGGTGAAGAAACGATCTTCCTGATTGCTCGGTACGGCGAATGCGCTGGCGCTGAGGGCGAAGGTGGCGACGGCGATCAGTTGGCTTACAGTTTTCATGGCGGTGACTCCGGTCAAATTTCGATTGAGGTCCGGGTCGTTCAGATCAGTCTCTGGTTAACCCGTTGCAGTGGTGTGTTCTGCATGGGTTCAGATTAGGGGGCAGGGCGGTGTCGGCGTTAGGCGGATACTGTCGGCGATTTGCCTGATTCTGCTCGATGGAAAATAGCCATTGACTTAGAGCGCGCTCAAACCTTTACGGTGATGACATGAATCCAGAACTGACAATTTCAAAGTTGGCCAAACGCCTTGATTTGAGCGCTCACACGATCCGCTATTACGAGCGCATCGGGCTGTTCGATCCGGTTGGGCGCGGTGGCAATGGCCACCGGGTGTACGCCGAGAAGGATGTGCTGTGGGCCGAGTTTCTGCTCCGGCTGAAGGCGACCGGAATGCCGATCCAGCAAATGCTGCGGTATGCCGAATTGCGTCGATCTGGCGACTCGACCCTGGCAGAACGCCGCGAACTTCTCGAGCAGCATCGCCGGGACGTGCAAGCGCAGATCAGCCAGTTGAGCCAGTCCCTGGAGGTTCTGGATAACAAGATTCAGATCTACCACCAACTCGAGCAAAAGGAGCATCACCATGATCCGTAAACTTCCCGGATTCAATCGTTTGCTGTCCGCCACATTGATTGGCGCCAGCGTGACCAGTGTCGCAGCGCCGGTGGAGATGACCGATCGTCGAGCGCGCGGAGAAGCCGCTCTGACGCAGATTACTGGCGGACCTGGTCAGGCAGTGGTTGATTCATTGAAAGATACTGCTCCAGAGCTAGCGGACTGGATTCTGAGTTTTGCCTACGGCGATGTCTTCGCCCGCCCCGGCCTCGACCACTGCACCCGTGAGCTGGCAACCGTTGCGGCACTGACCGCACTGGGCAATGCCCAGCCACAACTGAAAGTGCATATCGGCGGCGCCCTGAACGTCGGGTGCACACCGGAGGCGGTGGTCGATGTGATCTTGCAAATGACCGTATACGCAGGGTTTCCCAGTGCCTTGAACGGTATAACGGCTGCGCGTGAAGTCTTTGCTGCTCGCGGGATCAGTGTTAAGTCTTGAGTGCGCTGGCCGCTGACCTTGCAACAGGACGGTGCAAGGCCAGATTTGATCGACCTGCCTTAACGCAAATCCTCGGTCTGTATCGTCAGAATAATCTTCCCGACATTCTGCGAAGACTCCATCCGCCGATGGGCATCGGCTGCGCGGGATAGCGGGAAGGTGCTGTCCACCACCGGTTCCAGACTCGCAGCGCCGGCGAAGCGTTTCAGCCAGTGGTCGCGAAAGCGCTGGATCATCGCGTGCTTCTCCGGCTGGGTGCGCGACTTCATCACCGTGCCGATGATTTGCAGATGTCGGTAGAGGATGTGCTCCAGCTCCACGTCGACCTTGCCGCCGCCACCAAGAGTGCCGACCTGCACCAGGCGGCCGCCGTGGGCCAGCGAGGCGATGTTGCGGGCGAAGTAGGGCGCGCCGATAAAATCAATGATCACATCGACGCCGCGCCCTTGGGTTTTGTCGGCGATGACTACGGCGAAATCCTCGGTCTTGTAGTCGATGGCCACGTCGGCGCCCAAGTGTTCGACACGTGACAGCTTGCCGCCCTCGGTGGTCGCGTACACCGTGGCGCCTGTGGCGTAGGCCAGTTGCACGGCAGCGGAACCAACGCCGCCGGCGGCGGCATGGATCAGCACCGAGTCGCCTGACTTGAGTCGGGCCAGGTGCAGCATCGCTTCGTGGGCGGTGACAAACACTTCGGGAATCGCCGCGGCGTGCACATAGTCGAGCTGCGCCGGAATCGGCATGGCCATGCGGTAGTCGATGCGCGCCAGTTCGGCGTAGGCGCCGCCGCCGACCACGCCCATCACCCGGTCGCCGACGGCGAATCCGCTGACCTCGCTGCCGGTCTCGAGCACTTCCCCGGCAATCTCCAGACCGATGATCAACGAGTCGCCGAAGTTCGCATGGCCGTAGCCGCCGGTTCGGTGAGTCAGGTCGGCACGGTTCACGCCGGCCGCATAGACACGCACCAGCAGGTCGGTCGGGCGTACTTCAGGGTTGGGCGCTTCGCCGAGTTGCAGCACTTCTGCCGAACCGAATTCTTTCAGCTTGATGGCTTTCATCTCAGCGTTGCTCCGTGTCGGCAAGGGTGGCATTGGCGATGGCCGAGGCGGTGATGGCGCCCGGGAAACCGACGTAGAAGGCCAGGTGAGTGATCGCCGCCGATAACTCTTCATGGCTCACGCCATTGCTGACAGCGCGGCGCAGGTGCGCGGGCAATTCTTCACAGTGGCCGCCGGCAATCAGCGCAGCGACAGTGATCAGGCTGCGGTCGCGGGGTGACAAGGCGGGGTCACTCCAGATCTGCGGGTACAGCGTTGAGTCCACGAATTGCGCCAGTTTCGGGGTGAAGGCGCGGGCGGCTTCGCGTGGGCTGCTGAAATCGATAGTCGACATGGAAATCCCCTTAAACCTGGCTGATGAATTTGTTGGTGAGATAGTGCTCTATGCCTTCAATGCCGCCTTCGGAACCGTGGCCGCTTTCCTTCATGCCGCCGAAGGGCAGTTCGGTGGCGACGATGCGGTACTGGTTGATGCCGATCATTCCGGCTTCCAGGCCATCGGCGACGTCGATTGCGGTGCGCGCATTGGAAGTGAACGCGTACGCCGAGAGGCCGTAGGGCAGGCGGTTGGCTTCTTGCAGGCCGTCGCTCATCTCATCGAAAGGCATCAGTATCGCGATGGGGCCAAAGGGTTCTTCGTGCATGATTCGCGCACTCATCGGCACATCGGCCAATACGGTGGGCTGAAAGAAGAAGCCTGCGCCCGGCAACGCTTCGCCACCGGCCAGCACCCGTGCGCCTTTCTCGACGGCGTCGGCGATCAGTTGCTCCATCTTCGCCAGTTGCCGTGGGTTCGCCAGAGGGCCGACCTGGGTTTGCGGATCCATGCCATCGCCGATTTTCAACGCTTGGGTGGCTGCGACGAAGTGCTCGACAAACTCGGCGTAGGCCTCACGTTGGATCAGGAAACGAGTAGAGGAAATGCACACCTGGCCGGTGCCGCGAAAGCGATTGGCGACGCCTTCCACAGCAGCCTTTTCGATGTCGGCGTCGGCAAACACCAGCACAGGGCCGTGGCCACCCAGTTCCAGGGTGATCGGCTTGACGCCTTCGGCAGCGCGGGCCGAGAGCAGCCGACCGATCGGCACCGAACCGGTGAAGGTCACTTTGCGAATGATCGGTGAGGCAATCAAATGGCTGGACACTTGATCCGGCACACCGAACACCACTTGCAGCACGCCTTTGGGCAAACCGGCATCGTCCAGCGCCCGGGCCAGGGCCAGCGCGGTGGAAGGGCTTTCCTCGCCGGGCTTGAGCACCACACTGCAACCGGCGGCCAGCGCTGCCGAGAGCTTGCGCGCCGGGGTGATGGCCGGGAAATTCCACGGTGTGAACGCTGCCACAGGGCCGATCGCCTGGCGTTTTACCAATTGCAGTACACCCGGACGATTGGCCGGTACGACACGGCCGTCGATGCGTCGTGCGCTTTCGGCGAACCACTCGAAATATTCCGCCGCACGGGTCACTTCATCGAGGCTTTCGCGCAGTGGCTTGCCTTCTTCCAGCGTCATTTGCGCAGCGATGTGCGGGGCGCGTTCGAGGATCAGGTCGGCGGCGCGCTTGAGGATTTTTGCGCGCTGGTCCGGCACGGTCTGGCGCCATTGGTCGAAGCTCAGTCGGGCCACTTCGAGGGCGTGATCCAGGTCTTCGGCGGTGGCCAGTGGCACCTGGCCGATTTCCTCGCCGGTTGCCGGGTTGACCACGGCGGCGGTCGCGCGGTCCTGGGCGGTGAGCCATTGACCACCGATGAAGAGATAGAGCGGATCGTAAGGAGTGTTCATGGATGTCGCCTTCATGGTTGAGGATTCATTCGGCGCCTTGTACGCAGCGGTTCAGGCGTCCCGTGGAATCCAGTCTATGGAAGGCGTGCCGTTTGATTTAGCCGGCCACGAGGGAATCATTGTTGTCCCAGAAGGTAATATCGAGCCCAGGAGCGAGCGTGTAGCATCCGACGTTATCCGCAGTGAGTGGCAGGTCTACAGGACGATCAGGATGGACAAACTTTCAAACATGTCGGTGTACATCAAGGTAGTCGAGATGGGCAGTTTCACTGCCGTGGCCAACCATCTCGACTCCACCGTCGGTAACGTATCGCGTGCGGTCTCGGCGTTGGAAAACGTGCTCGACACCCGCCTGTTGCAACGCTCGACCCGGCGTCTCTCGGTGACCGACGCGGGCCGGCGGTTTTATGAGCGCTGTGTGAAGATTCTCGCTGACCTGGAAAGCGCCGAAGCCGAGGCGAGCAATGCCGCCTTGCAACCACGAGGGACGTTACGGGTGCACTGCGTGCCCGGACTGGCGCGGCAACTGGTGACCGGCGCGGTGCTGGAGTATCGCCAGGTGTTCCCCGAAGTGACCGTTGATTTGATGCTCTCCCAACGCATGCCCAATCTGCTTGAGGATCAGTTGGACGTGTCCATTCTGATCGCGCGAACGCTGCCGGATTCGGCGTATGTCAGCCAGAAGATCGGCGTCAGTCACTGCGTACTGGTGGCCTCTCCGCAATACCTGGCGCGGCATGGCGCACCCGAAACGCCGGAGCAGCTTTGCGATCATCAATGCCTGCTGCTCGGTACCGTGGATTACGTGCGCGATGAATGGCAGCTCAAAAGCAAGGCGGGCGATGCGACGTTCATCCCGAGCGGGCCGAGTTTCAGCGTGAACGATATGGACGCAATGGCCGTGGCCATTCGCGAAGGGGCGGGGATTGGTCTGTTGGCAGGCTTCACGGCGATCGACGATTTGCGTACCGGCAGGCTGGTGCGGGTGCTGCCCGATTACCACACCTACGAGCGCAATGTTTACGCGGTCTACACGTCTCGCCAGTTTGTCGATGCGAAGATCACGCGATTCATCGATACCTTGAGAACCCGGGTCGGCGCGCAGTTGGCGAGCACTGCTCAGGCGCTTATCGATTGAAGCGGTAAAGGCATTTGCGTCTCAGCGAGCCAACTCTGAGACGCAATGGGTGTGCGAGGTATTGGCCTGATCAGCCGTTGCTGCAGCCGCTGCCCATGACCTCGTATTGCAGGATGTGCTGCTTGCCTTGGGAATCCTGATAAGTCATGTGCACCGGCACTACGGCGCAGACATCCGGCACGGGATCTTCCGAGATGATTTTGGCGACGTCGAGGTGACTGGCGTAGGTGTATTGCTCGACGGGTGGCGTGGTAGTCGATTCCTGAGCCATGACCACCGAGCTGAAGCCGAAGAGTGCGAGGACGAGCATTGAGACTTTCATGGAGGATGTTCCTTTGCTGAAGTTGAGTGTGTTGCTGGAACGAACTCTATGCGGCGGCTGGCGGGGGAAACAGGCGCGGATCGGGTAAAGACTGTTTACGGTTTGAACCACAATCGGCATGGGGTGAACGATCGCGCAGGGTTCAGCGCAAACAAAAAAGGCGCCGGTGAGGGCGCCTTTTGCTTATCTCGGTTTTTTACGGCTCGCCATGCAATCGGCAGCTACGAAAGCACTGGGCTGATTTCGGCGGATTTCGCTGAGTAGCTTGCCACTCGTGCCGAAATCCACTGCCTGCTGTAAGCCAGCACATGGTCAGCAGTGGCGGTGGGGAAGTGGATGAAGCCATGCGGACACTCCGGCAGCACGTACATCTCCACCGGCGCCGCGTGTTGCCAGCGCTCGGCGATGAGCCGCGTGTCATCCAGCAGCGGATCGAGGTCGCCGGCAAACAGCAGCGCTGGTGGCAGTCCGCTGAAATCGCCGTACAGCGGCGACAGCGGTGGCTGGCGTCGTTGTTCGTCGCTGATGTCCGGCGTGAGCAGGCGCAACGCGTCAACCATGCCGGGGCCGTCGAGCACCAGAGTATCGGCGGGTGCGGTGCGCACGCTGGGTGTGCCGGTCAGATCGTAGACGCCGTAATACAGCAGCGCGCCGCAGATCCGTTGCAGCAGTTGCGGCGAAGACTTGAGCGCGAGCAGGGTGGCCGCCGCCAGATGTCCGCCGGCCGATTCACCGACGACGACCACGGGCAGTCCGGCAAATTCGCCATCGTTCAAGATGCCGCGAGTGGCCCGTAGACAGTCCTCCAGCAAGCCCTCGATTGGCGTCGACACCGCCAGCCGATAATCAACCGACACCACCGCCACGTCGCAGGTGTTGACGATGGCGATGTTGAAGTTGTCGTTCATCTGCGCATTGCCGATCACCCAGCCGCCACCATGGAAATCCAGCACCACGCCTTTGGCTTTGCCCTTGGGGCGGATGATGCGCACGGGCACCGTGTCGATGATCTTCCGTTCGGCGCTCAGCCCATGCTGGCGCAGCTTGCCGTCGCCGCCGAGCTGACCCGCCCGCAGCAACGCCTGAATCAACCGTGGAGTGAGCCGATTGCGGATCTTGAAGCGCGGCAGCCAGGCGAGCTTTTTGTTGAACCCACGCACCTGCGCCAGCTCGCGCTCGCCTTGCGGCCATGGAAAATCGCTCACAGGCGATTCTTCATCAGGATCGAGCAGTTCAGCGCCAGCGCAACGCACAGCCACGCCAGGTACGGGAACAGAATCAGCCCGGTGACCACGTCCAGTTGCAGGGCGAGCACGACCATCACCGCGACCACCACCCACAGCACTGCCAGAATCACCAGCGCCGCCAGCACCTGATGCGCGCCGAAGAACACCGGCGTCCACAGCGTGTTCAGGGCGATTTGCGCAGCCCACAAGGCCAGCACCGTTTGGCTGCCGGGGATCAGGCTCAAGCGATAACCGGCCCAGGCCAGCAGCAGGTAGATGATCGTCCACGCTACGGGAAAGGCCCAGTTGGGTGGGGTGAAAGAGGGTTTGGTCAGCGATTCGTACCACGGGCCGGGTTTGAACATCACGCCAGTGGTTGCCGCCGCCGCGCAGGCCAGAAGGAAGATGAAAAAGGTCATTGCCAGTCCTTAGCTGTGATCAGCTGTTATGGAGAGTTAAGAAGAGGACGCTTCGCTGTGCAAAAAGTTTGTTTGCAAACGCAAAATGGCAGTCAGGTTGAACTAAAAGCTGACCGACGCGTCAGGATAAACACTGCCTTTTCCCACCGACGCGGACGACATCATGTACACCTATCACATCGAATACCGTTTCAATGGCGAGCCTCGTACTTATCTGCTCGAACTCAAGGAAGCGCAACTGGCCGAGCACGACGCGGCGATGCATCTGCTGGAACTGCATCTGGGCGATGCCGAAAACAGCTTGGTCATGCCCACGGCGGATTCGACGCCAGAGCAGATTCTCGAGCAGGCAGAGCGGGTAGGGATTACACATATCCGGGTGGTCAGCCGGACCAATTGACCTTCGGATGCGGCGCAGGCGTTGGCAGAATGTGCTCTGAATTCAGGCCATGCGCCGCAATACCTGCACCATCCCCGCGCCCACGAGGCCCATGCAGGCGATCAGCACGGGAAAAGACATCCACCATGGAACGCCGGACGTCATCATGCTGAACTCCGACATGCCACCGATGCTGGCGATCAGGTTCAAGGGAAGGAACACGACGTTGATCAGCGTCAGCTTTCGCAGCGCGCGGTTCATGCTGTTGTTGGCAAGATTGCCGTGGGATTCGATGAGGTTGGCGAACACCTTGGCGTGAATTCTGGCCTGCTGGAAGCTTTGTTCGTTTTCCACGATCAGATCGTTCAGCGCAGCCAGCTGACCGTCGCTGAAGCCCTGACGCTGACCGTGGTTGCGCAGCAGCGTCAGCACCGCTCCGTTACTTTGAATCGCGTTGACGTAGTACACGAGGCTTTCGCTCAGGTTGTACATCTGCGCCAATTGCTGATTGTCCATCGCCCGGGTGAACTGCTGCTGAATCTCCCGAGCGATCTGTTTGACCACGCGCAAATGCCCGAGATAGTGGTGAACGCTTTCAGCGAGTAACGCCATCAGCACGTCCAGCGGCCCGGTCATTTGCGCATCGTGCTCCAACCCCGAGAGCAGCGAGTTGCTCGCGCAAATAACCACCAGGCGTTTTTCGCTCAGCACCACTCCAAAGGACGAAACGTTGAATGCGCGCCCGTCGAAGCTTTCCGGGCGCTTCCAGATCATAAACAGGTGATCAGGCTTGACCTCAATGCGGGCAACTTCGTCAGGGTCCAGCGACGACTCTATCACTTGTGCGCCAATGCCCAGGCGTATGTGCAGATCCAGTTGCTCGGCTGCGTCGGGGGCGACACACAGCCAGACAGTCGCCTGTTCTCCAGAGATCCTGTGGAGGGCGCCGCAATCAATGCCATAGCCTTCAATCATTGCTCACCACGCTTGGCCACGGTGTTTGAGCTCAAGCCTTTGGGTAAAAGCCTGCAATACGCGCCGGTACAATTCGTCGCCCAGCACGGCGTCTTCGATGCCGGCGTCGAGGTTGGGATTGTCGTTCACTTCGATCACCAGCACCCGATCACCCGCCTGCTTGAGGTCGACGCCGTAGAGGCCGTCGCCGATCAGCCGCGCAGTCTGTACGGCGAGCTGCACGACTGCCGGCGGAGCTTGCTCGACGGGCACCGCCTCGCACATCCCGTTGATCTCGCCGGGCAGCGCCTTGTGGTTGTAAATCTGCCAATGCCCCTTGGACATGAAGTATCTACAGGCATAAAGCGCCTCGCCATTGAGCACGCCGACGCGCCAGTCGTACTCGGTGTAGCAGTACTCCTGCGCCAGCAGCAGCACCGAGTGTTCGAATAACTCCTGCGCGGCCGTGGCCAGCGCTTGTGCATCGGCGACCTTGATCACACCGCGTGAAAAGCAGCCATCGGGGATTTTCAGTACCAACGGGAAACCGAGGCGACGCCCTGCGTTTTCGAGTTCCTGCGGACGATCCTTATAGAGGATTTCCGTTGCCGGCATGCCCAGCCCGCGACGCTTGAGCAGGTCGGCCAGATAAACCTTGTTGGTGCAGCGCAGGATCGACGACGGATCGTCAATCACCACGAGGCCTTCGCTTTCGGCCTTCTTGGCAAACCGATAGGTGTGATCATCCACTCGCGTGGTTTCGCGAATGAACAGCGCGTCGAATTCAGCTAGACGCGCGTAGTCTTTCTTCTCGATCAACTCGACATCGATACCCAGCTGTTCGCCCGCAGCGATGAAACGCTGCAATGCCTCGGAGTTAGAGGGCGGCAGGGCTTCGTCAGGATCATGGAGGATGGCCAGGTCGTAGCGGGCCACACGTTTGGAAGCGGGCTGACGCCACGTTCTGCGATTGAACGCATCCAGTGCGTCAGCGAAGACATGCTGCTGTTCGTCGCGAAGCTTGTGCAGCGCCCCGGCCTTGATGCCTGCGATCTGCCAGCTCTCACCACGGCGGAATTCCACCAGCAGGATAGGGCAGGGGAACGCCTCGAACAGCTGACGGCCGATCTCTTGCAGCGGCTCGATCGAGGCCTTGCCGAAGTACAACGACAGCGTGAAGGCCTCGGTTTCGCCGTACGGGTGGTTCGCCAGCGCCCGCTCCAAGGTGCGCTCCAGATCATTCAGCCCGACCCCGTAAAGCGCTTTGCGCGCCAGCTCGCTGACGGTGCGTACCGAGGGGAAAACCTTGTGTCCGCGCGCTTCGGCCAGCAATGAGCAGTAATAGCCCTGACCGAGGTATTTGTAATTGCGGCAGAGGTTGATGACCTGGGTGCGATGAGGAAAATCGTCGCTGTGTTCAAGGTAATCCTGCGCCAGCATCAGGCTCTCGCTGGGCAGGTAATCAGCCCAGTCATCCTTGCGTTCGACCAGGATGAGCAATCGACTTCCCGAGGGCTTGATACTGGGAGGTTCCTCGCTGAGGGAGATTGTCGAATGCTCGGTTTTGTCTAATACTTCGTTCACGTTGGCTTGCACCGCTGACATGAGTAATGAATCCCTGTTGAAGAAGACGCCGCTTCAATAAATCACGGGCCTTTCGGTCTGTCCCGGTTCGTTACTCAAACTTTACGGTGCGGTCATGTCTTTTGATTTTCGCTTTGCATCCACGGACGATATCGACGATCTGGTCGAATTGGAGCGGGTGTGTTTTACCCTCGACCGGTTGAATCAGCGCAACTTCAGCTGGATGCTCAGTCGAGCCAATGCCGCGTTGATTGTCGTCACCTCGGGCGCAATCCTCTGCGGTTATGCACTGGTGCTTTTTCACCGAGGCACCTCTCTTGGACGCCTGTATTCGATTGCGGTCAGCCCTGCGTGGCGCGGACATGAGCTTGGCCAGCGTCTGCTGGAACAGGCCCAGGCCTGCGCATTGGCGCGCAACTGCGCATGGCTGCGTCTGGAGGTGCGCGCTGACAACAGCGCTGCCATCCGCCTCTACGAAGCCAACGGCTATCAGCGCTTTGCCAGCGTCGAGGACTACTACGAAGACCACTGCGAGGCGTTGCGCTACGAGAAACGCATCCTGCGCGAAACACCTGCCCCCGCACGTCAAGTCCCGTATTACCAGCAAACCACCGAGTTCACCTGCGGCGCCGCGTGCTTGCTGATGGCCATGTCTGCCATCGACTCGAGCCGCGCCATGACCCGAGCGGAGGAAATCCAGCTGTGGCGCGAGGCAACCACCATTTTCATGACGGCGGGGCACGGTGGCTGTAGTCCTCAAGGCCTAGCATTGGCGGCCTGGCGGCGCGGTTTCGATGTGCGCCTTGAGGTCAGTCACGCGGGCTCGCTTTTTCTTCACGGCGTACGCAGCACGGAGAAGAAGTCGATCATGAAACTGGTCGAGGATGGGTTTGCCCAGGAACTGGCTGCCACGCAAGTCGAGCAGGTTCTGGGTGATTATCTGCAGATCGGCGCTGCGTTGGCGGCCGGATACAAACCGCTGGTGCTGATCAGTAGCTACCGATTCACCCGCTTGAAAGCGCCGCATTGGGTCATCATTACCGGGTGCGACGAGGACTTCGTCTACTTGCACGATCCTGATGTCGACCACAGCAAACTCAAGCGTGGCCTGGACTGCCAACACTTGCCGGTCAGTCACCAGGAATTTCTGCGCATGACGGTGTTTGGCGTGCAGCGGGTTCGCGCAGCCGTGATGCTACGCTCACGTTGAGGAACGATGGCTAGGCGCCGAGCACTTCCTCGCCGATACAGTAGCGATCCCTGCCTTTCTGCTTCGCGGCATAAAGCAGTTTGTCAGCCGACTCGATAAGAGTGGCGGGGCTCACTTCTTGTTCGGCCGGTTTGCCAACCGCAATACCTGCGCTGGCGGTGACGTGACCCAGCGGATGGGCTTTGTGCTCCATCCGCAAGGATCGAATGGCCTCAAGAATTTCCTGCGCCACAAGCGCCGCCCCGCGAATATCGGTGTTGGGCAGCAGCACTGAAAACTCCTCGCCACCATAACGCACGGCAAGATCACCCGGTCGCTTTACTGCTTGCGCAATCGCCTGGCCGACGGCGCTCAGGCAATCGTCACCCGCCGCGTGCCCGTAGCTGTCGTTGTAGAGCTTGAAGTGATCGACATCGATCATGATCAGTGAGATCGACGAACCCTGGCGTCTGGCCAGGCGAATTTCGTCAATCAAGGCAGTGTCCAGTCGGCGACGGTTGGCCAGCCCGGTCAGGCTGTCGGTCAACGCCATGTCCTTCATGGCCTGATGTGCCCGGCGCAGATCCTTTTCCATCACCATGCGTTGACGCAGTTGCCTCAAGACGATCAGTCCGAAGACCGTGAACGCGGTAATCACCGACATCAACACGAAACCGGTTTTGATCAGGTCCCAGCGCCACGGCGCAATGATCGATTCGCGGGAAAGGCCGGTTTCGACCACCAGCGGGTATGTGCTTAAAGCTCTGTAGCCATACAGACGCTGGGTGCCGTCGACGACCGCTCGGACCTCGGCGATCCCTTGACTGGAAAAGGGCAGGTAGTTCTTGAACACCTCACTGTCGGCGAGGCTCTGACCGATGACCGAAGCGATGAAAGGACGACGCACGAGAATGGTGCCGTTGCGCAGCGCCAGCACCAGGGCACCCTTGTCGTCGATCTTGAAATCGCCGTAATAGTCGACGAAATAACTGACCTTGATCGTCCCCAGCAGCACGCCGGCGAAGGAGCCGTCCGGGTTATTCAAGCGGCGGGAAATCGGGATGATAAGGTCGTCTGTGGATTTGCTCTTGACGACATCACCGATACGCACGTTTCGATCAGTGTTGGCGCGGTGATATTGGAAGTAGTCGCGGTCGGCGTTGTTCGCAGGGTCCGGGATCATTTCCTTGTCGGTGACGATCCATTTGCCGTCCGGGCCGTAGATAAACAGTCCATGCAACTGCGGCATCAATTTGGCCTGCTGCACCAGCAAGTTGTGGATGCGCGGCACGTCAATGTTTTGCAAGCCATCACCTTCGACTCGCTCGCCCAGGGCGGCGGTCAGCACATCGACCTGGCGGATGGCGTCTTCGGCATGTTGCGCGGTTGCCCGCGCGAGGTTGGTGACCGAATCACGCGCCGACGAGAAGGCTGCATGATAGTCACGCCAGGTTCGCCATCCCTCCACGCCGAGAAACGCCAGAATGACCGTCAGCATGAAGATGACTGTCAGGCGGAAAGCGGCGATCTCGCTGGCAGCTTTGATGGGAGCGGTTTGTGCGGCGTCATGCCCCCGGGTTTTGGGCATCTTACGACCGAGCATTTGAGGGTCCTTATGCTTGTCATCTCTCATCTCTTGAAAGATGACCATCCTTTTCCACCTGGAATTCAATTTACTGCCTTGGCCATGCTGTCGCGATTGGATCGTTCCAAGCCGTGCCGGGTCAACATCTGTAATTGAAGCGCGCCTTGAGGTGAGACTTGTGAGCGAAATCATCACCGCCGGAGACTTGAACATCGATCTTCACAATGCCAACGAAACCGGCCTGTTCAAATGGCTGCTGGCGAGTTTTCTGATGGGCAAAAGGATTCAGGGCGCCATCGCCGCCAAGGCGTATCAAGTCATAGTAGAGCAGCATCACCAAGACACCCCGCAAAAGCTCGCGCAGTGCACACACCGTCAATTGGTGTCGATGCTGGGGCAGGCGCGTTACGTTCGTTACGATGAAAGCACGGCGTCGCGATTACTCGCGCTGGCCAACAAGCTCAACAGCGAGTACGCCGGCAAGGTGACTAACATCGTGGCGGCGAGCGCGGATCGTAAGGCGCTGGAGAAGCGCCTGTCCGAGTTCGAGGGGATAGGGCCGAAGACCGTTGAGATCTTCATGAGGGAAGCGGCGCCGGTGCTGTTTTGAATGCCCCGATAGCGAACCAAGGCTCACATCGCAAAGAAGGTTCCCGCCAGTTCGCTCATCAGGATCAGCGTTCCGCCGGCGAATATCGCACAGCCCAGCAGAAACTGGAGTCCCGGAGCGACGCTCAGGTTTGAGGGGAAACTCAGGTTTTTATAAGTTCTCATGTCGCGCTCCTGTTACCGATGAAAACTTTCAGCGCCGTCGATGGAACGGTTGCGCTGCGCCAATACGCGCTTGGCGACCACCGGCATCGTGGGCAAGGCGTCGTCGACGGCTGGATGTGCGTCCGCTGGCGGTACGGCAGTCTCCTCAGCGAAATTATTCGGCAGCAGGGTGCCCAGGCCAAAAACATTCACCGCCATGCTGACTTTCAATCCTCGACAGGCCTGTTTGCAGTCCAGCTCAAAACCGGCGTATGCGTGCTCCATCAAACGTTGAAAATGTTCAGAGGTCAGTGCCAGGACTTTGCTGTTTTTCATGTTGATCACCTTGAGCAAGTGGCGACCCAGATCCGGGGCCGCCGAACGGGGTTCAGACATCTTTGCCTTGCACGTAACCGGAGCCCAGATCAGCACCGGTCACCGGCTCGCTGAGTGGGTCGGACGCCGTGCGGATCTTCATGGCTTCCAGGACCTCTGCGTCGTCAGCAGGGAGGCTGACAGTCGCCAGACCGTCACCCCCGTCAACTGCCGGCTCTGGAGTTTCCACATATTCCCAAACGCCGCCCTCGTTCCACGGACCACGAACGTTGGTCTCGCCAGACATGTTGAAGTACTTGTTGGTGAACTCCGGCATGCCCGGCAGTTTGCCCTGCGGGAAGTTCGGCTGGATCGAATGCAGGGCTTTTTCGAAGGACTGTTGATGGGCTATTTCCCGCGTCATCAAAAAGCCCAGCGCCTCTTTGACGCCCGGATCATCGGTGATGTTGATCAAGCGTTCGTAGAGAATTTTCGCCCGCGCTTCGGCTGCGATGTTGGAGCGGAAGTCGGCGGTCGGCTCGGTGATCGAGTCAACGTAGGCCGCCGTCCACGGTACGCCAGCCGAATTGACCAGAGGCGCGCCTGCGCCATAAAGCAGGCTGGTGATGTGCGAGTCATTACCGGCGCCATTCAGCGCGCGGTACAGCTCACCTTCCTCCTGAACGCCCTCGGCGAGTTGACCTTTGGCGCCTTTGTTGAGCATGACAATGATCGAGCCGACCACCTCCAGGTGACTCAATTCCTCGGTGGCAATGTCCAGCAGAAGGTCTTTGCGCCCCGGATCTTCTTCAGCCAAGGCTTGGGTGAAATAGCGCGCTGCCGCGGCCAGTTCGCCATTGGCGCCCCCGAATTGTTCCAGCAGCAGATTGGCCAGACCCGGGTTGGGCTCGGCCACGCGAACGGTGTACTGAAGTCGCTTGTTATGTATGAACATTCAAATTTTCCTCAGACCAGGCTATCGCGCCTTGCCCTTGTGGGCGTTGGCGCATGCATAGTTTGTGAGGAGGGCGCGCAGCAGAAATTTCGTTTTTTGCCGAGTGGCAGGACGGGCGGCAGAGCGCGGAAAGTTCCGCAAACAGGACGGTTGGCTTAGCCACGTACCTCGAACAATGTGGGAGCGAGCAGGCTCGCTCCCACCTTGGTTCGTTTGCAATCAAGCGATTTTAAGCGCCCTCAGCACAGGCAGCGTTTGCTCGGCAAACACCTGCGCCTGTGCGGTCAACGCAGCGATATTGGCTTCGGCAGTGAGCAGCGGTTGGCCATTGTCGACCAGCACTTCACCTTGTTCGCTGATCACCCCCCACGCCAGTTGCGCCCATTCGGCCGGCTGCTGTTTGCCTTGCTTGATCGAGATCAGGAACAACTGCTGGAAGCGGCTGACCGTCACCCCACCACCGGTGACCGGGCTGGCCAGGGTCTGGATGTTGGCGCCGTACAGCGAGCGTTTGCACAGTTGCAGATTGAGCGCGGCGCAGCGACCGCTGACCTGCGACTCGGCGGCCTCGCTCTGGCACGGAGCGACAGCGCCCATACCGATCAGCACGGCCAGGGCTTGTTCGAGGTCGTCGTAAGCCATCGCAGTCTCGGAGAGCAATTGGCGCATGGATTTGGCCGCATAGTTCTGCGCCGCCAAGGCATCGAGCACCGGGCCGTAGATTTCCGCTTGCAGGGTCGCTTCGCCGGCAGGACCGGTGACCGAACCCGCAACAGTTTCCCAGGGTTGCAGCAACGCGAAACGGCTGTGCAGCATTCTCGCCCGGCGTTCGGCAGCGGACAGCCGCGTCGCGCCACGCACGTACAGATCGCGGCGGAAGTGCTGGTTGACGAAGTAGTCCCGCGCTTGCTCGCGCATGATCGGATGTTCGATGGTTTCCAGAAAGTCCATGCCTTCGGCGCTCAGGTTGAGCGGGTCGATTGAGTCCAGCGGCACTGCCGTGGTGGCGTAGTCGAGTTTGGCCGGGGCCAGCGCGTCGACCATGTCGGCGAAGTACATGCAGTTCCAGTCGCGGTTGAAATATTCGTGGGCGACGTAGTGACGATCCTGGCCCTTGATGCTTTGCAGCCGCGCGCCGAGACTCGGCGCCGCAGCGGCATACTTCGGATTGGCCGCGAGCAGCGCTTCGGAAAACTCCAGTGCGGCGTCAATACGCTCATCGGAGCGCGCCGAGGCATTGGCAAAGCGGTCATGCAGGCTGAACAGATTGCGCAGCGGCGCCGACGGCGACCAGCCGGGGAAGCAGTTGTAGCTGACGTAGAGCATGCCGCCCGGTTTCAGGTGGCGGCGGGCGAATTCGACGATCAGCTTCTGGTTGTCGCGGCTGACCCAGGTCCAGATACCGTGCAGGCTGATGCTGTCGAACTGCGGCAGATCATTGCGCGCCAGCAGCTGTTCGAAACTGTCGTCGTACAGGCGGGCGCCGTTGTTGGCGGCAGTCGCGAGGTCGATGGCATGGGCCGCCATACCCGGATGAAAGTCCGTACCGACAAACGAGCCCGGGTTGGCGGTGGCGTGGATGTTGATCGACACGCCCTGACCGAAGCCCAGTTCGCAGTGCACGCCGTCGTTGCTTTCCAGCGTGGCGAACCCGCGCAACAACAGGCAGTAACGCAGGAACACCGGATTGATCTCCCGGCTATAGCTGTAGGTGTAGCCTTCGTCGGTGAAATAACCTTCGTTCCAGGCGTTGCTCATGGGTACAGCCTCTTGTTCTTGAAAGTGATGGCAGTCTTATAAGGGGTTGGCATTGCGCGCGACAAATTGAAAAAACGGATACTTCCCCAAACCCTGTGGGAGCGAGCCTGCTCGCGAAAGCTTTTTTTCAGTTTGAATATAATCGGCTGACACGCCGCTTTCATGAGCAGGCTCGCTGCCACAGGGATCTTCAACATATCCAAGCAGGATTGATGGACCGATCACGCACTCCACGGCCCATTCGCGCAGGCATTTTGTAGCCAGCCGAAACTGTCATATTCCCTCCCACTCGTCTGCCCATAGTGACCAGCCCAACGCTGATTTCATGAGGCTGCACTGTGTTCCAACGTCTTCTGTGTTCGCTGTCCGTTCTGAGCCTGTCCATCGCCGCTGCCCACGCGGCCGAGCCTGTCACCCTTGATACGCCGCGCTTGTCCGGCATCGACAACTTTCGCGACATCGCCGGCATCACCACCGCGTACTCCACCACCCACGACGGCGTGATGCGCAGCGGCGTGTTCTACCGCTCCAACGCATTGACGCCGTCGGCGACGGATCTGGCGACGCTCAATGGTCTCGGCATCAAAGCCATTTACGATTTGCGCACGCCCAGCGAAATTGCCGCCACGCCTGACACGATGATCAGCGGCGCGGCCTATCGCAATATCGACATCATCGGTAGCACCACCTCGGGTGCGGACATCACCAATATCTCGTTCCACAGCGCCGCCGAGGCCGTGGCGATGATGGAGGACACCAACCGCGCTTTCGTCAGCGATGCCGGCATGCGCGGGCAGTTCGGCCAGTTGTTCAATGAGCTGGCCAGTGTCGACGCCGCGCAGCTGTTCCACTGCACCGCCGGCAAGGACCGCACCGGCTGGACCGCCGCCGTGTTGCAGAGCATCGCTGGCGTCGATGAGGCGACGATCATGGCCAATTATCTGGCGACCAACGACTACACCGCCGCCCGTGTCGCCGCGACCGTGAAAGCGCTGCCGCCGAGCATGGCCGCTGTCTACGAGCCGCTGCTCGGGGTGCAGGCCAGTTACTTGCAGGCCGGTCTCGACCAGGTCGCCGCTGAGTACGGCAGCATGGACAACTACCTCAAGCAGGGCCTCGGTCTGTACCAGGAAACCATTTACGTACTGCGCGGCAAACTGGTCGAGTACAACAGCTTGCCGGGGCAGGCCGGGCTGGTCGGCAACGCCGCCGCTGGTGCCGAATTGCTGCGGCAGTTGCAGAACTCCGAGCTGTCCGGCACCTACAGCGCCTATAACTACTACCTGCAATCGGCGATCGACGCCGGCACTCTGGGCGGTGTCGAATCTCAAGTCGGCGGTCAGGTCCACGCCGATGCGGCCAGTTATCTATTGCGGCAGAACGCGATGATCGAACAAGCCGCTGCGCCGTTCGCCAGCGGCAGCGATTTGAAGGTCGGCCAATACCGCCTCTGGAGCACCGCGCTCGCCAGCTACGTCGGCACGGACGGCTCGGCCCACGCCGAGAGCAGCAACGAACACAGCCAGGGCCTGATGCTCGGCATCACCCAGCGCTTCAGCGAACAACTCAGCGCGCGCGGCAGCTTTGGCTACAGCAAGGGCAGCGTGGGCGGAGCGGGTGGCGAGGCCGATACGGACTTCACCTTCCTCAACCTCGGTGCGCGTTACGGCTTCATCAGCCTTGAGCGCGGCTTGTTTGTCGACGCCAACGCCAGCGCCGGTTACGTCGACTACGACAGCAAGCGCGAGCTTGGCGGTGGCCTCGGCACTGCCAAGGGCGACACTCACGGCAATCTCACTGGCGCGACCGTGGCGTTGGGTTATCGCCTGCCGCTGAGCAGCGTGATTGTCGAGCCGAGCCTGGGCTTTCGCGTCAGTCATCTCGACTTGCAAGGTTTCAAAGAGGAGGGCAGTGAGCTGGCGCTCGACGTCGATGGCATCGAGCAGACCCGCCGCAGCGCGGTGGCTAATCTCGACGTGTCATTTGCTCCGGTGACGATGGGTGCGTGGCAGTTGGTCCCGGGTGTTCGCGTGGGCTATGAACGTGCGCTCGGCAATCAGCAAGTCGACAGCGAAGGCCACCTGCTGGGGCTGGATATCGAGCAGCGCGCGGCGTTCGACAACCGCGACCAGTTCAGCGGCGGCGTTAGCTTGATGGCCAGCCTCGGCGCCCTGAGTGTGGGCGCTGAGGTCGGCGCCAACGGTGGCGGTGACAGCCATGGTTTCAATGGCGGACTCAAGGCCAGTTACGCGTTTTGAACACAGCGAGCCCGGCAAATTGCCGGGCTCTTGCGCTCAAGCATGCTGCGCACGCGAAGGTTGCTGTGTGCGTGCCGGCTGCGCGGTGGGTTCGGGCAGGGATGCGACATGCACGGTGCGCGCCGGGAAGGCGAACGTCGCGTCCAGCTCGGCCACCGCTTCCATGATTGCCAGATTGATGCGTTGCTGCACGTCCATGTAGACGTTGTAGCTGGCGTCCAGAACGATGTACACCGTTTCGAACTCCAGAGCGCTCTCACCAAAACTGCGGAAATGGCAACGGTCGAAGCGGGCCTGTTTTTCGTTCTTGATGATGCTTTCAACGCGTTGAGTGATCTGGCGGATCTGTTCGCTGGTGCACTCGTATGTCAGACGAAACTCGAACACCACTCGACGCTCCTGCAAGCGTTTGTAGTTCTGAATGGTGCTGCCGATCATGTCGGCGTTGGCCATGACAATCTGCTCACCGCCGAGACTGCGGATGCGCGTGGTCTTCAGGCCGACGTGCTCGACCGTACCGGCCAGCGTGCCGACGACGATGAAATCGCCCACCTCAAACGGCTTGTCGACGGCAATCGACAGCGAGGCGAACACGTCGCCGAGAATGTTCTGCACCGCCAGCGCCACCGCGATACCGCCGACACCGAGGCTGGCGACGAATGCAGTGATGTTGACGCCCAGGTTCGACAGCATCGCCAGCAGAATCACCGCCCACAGCAACACCTTGACGCCCCACAGGCTCAGGGTCGCCAGGGCGCTCGCCTGAAAAGTGCCGGTCGCGTTATGCCGCGAGAAATAACGATGCAACCCCAGCGCCAGCGCGCGGTTGGTCCACAGGCCGACCTGCAACGCCGCCACCACGAACCATAAACTGCTGACCCGCCCGAGCCAGCGCTCCGGCAAATCCAGCAAGCCGATGCCGACCAGAATCGATGCCAACAGCAGCAACGTGGTGCTGGTCGCCGCCAGCACTTCGCTGGCCATGTAAGTCAGATGCCCGTTGCCGGCGCTGGCCCGCGCCTGCACCTTGCGGAAAACGAAGCGGATCGCTGTGGTGGTCAGCAGATAACTGAGCGTCGCGGCGAGAAATGCCAGCACCCAGTTCGCCAGTGAAATTCCTAAAATCGTGTGAGCCGTGAAAAAGCCGATGAAATCCTCGGTCATGGAAACCCCCTTGCGAAGCCTGCACCGACGCGCGCAGAAACGCACCGTCGGTCGCAGCCAGGTAAACGCCGCTTGAATCGGCGGTGCCGTCAAACGACCTGTCTGGGTTAGTCGCCCTGAGATTCCTGCTGTTCAATCAAATGCAGGTTTCACCGGACCGAATGGTCAACGCCTGGCCTTCAACTCCGCTGGGCTTACGCCGTAAGCACTCTGAAAATACTGACAAAAGCGCCCGACATTGCTGAAGCCAAAACGCAACGCCACCTCCGTCACAGAGCCTGCATGCCCGCGCGCCAACGCCTCATAGGCGCGCTGCAAGCGCACCTGCCGCTGATACGCCACGATCGACATCCCGACAAAACGTCGAAAGCCTTCCTGCAACGCGCGCTGGCTGACATGGCTCAACCGCGCCAGATCCACGCCACTGACCAACTGCTGCGGATGCGCCTGAATAAACTCCATCGCCACCTTCACATGTCGCGGCGCCACACACGGCGCCGGCCCCCGTAATGCCTCGGTGAAGTTGTGCGGCCACGCCTCCAGCACCGCATCGATCAACATCTCGCGTAAGCGCGACGGCATCAGCGTGCCGCTGTTGATCAAGGCATCGAACTCAGTGCCCGTGGCCAGATCGATCAATGCCTTCAGGCCCTGAAATGCCGGGGTATTCAGATCCACGCTTGGCTCAAACACGATCTTCTGCACGACCGGTTTCTCCAGCAGCGCCGACAACCGCTCGGTGAGCTGCTGACGATTGATCGAAATCCCGTGGTGCGCGTGATCATCTACAAAGCGCATCGAACGGATATCCGCCTTGTCGATCGCCAGACCGACGTGCGCCATGCCAATGGATTCAGTGACGTGGTTAAAAACGATCTTGCCGGCGGTGGGGATGACGAAAGTGATTTCGTTCTGCGGGTCGGGGAGGGTGACGCTGAAATCGCCGTGGTAATGCATACGCCGAAAACTCACCCCGTCGTGCCGCCCGTAGACCCCGCCGATGATGATGTTGGAGGGCGGCGGCGGAGTATCGGCGTAGCGGTTTCCGAAGAGCCTGGAGAACAGGGCGCCGAAGTCGGAAGAGGTGAGGTTGTCGGAGCGCAGGATGATCTTTTGGCGGGGTGGGGAGGTGGCGGTGATGGGCGGCATTTTGGAATGCGGGCTCTTGGGGCGATGGCAGAGACTGGTAGAGCCTAGGGAACAGGCGTGACGGTTCAGTGACAGGACTGGAACCATGGACTGCTTTCAGGCAAAAGCAACAGCCAATACTTGCACTTGTATATTCTCGGCAGACGGATCACCACGACCGAACAGACTCGGGAACGTACGCATTCATGGATAGGAAAAAAGGCCAACCAGACAGCACTGACTGGGTCATCCGCAGTGTTCAACCAGGAGGAATCGAGCGTATTGAAGCGTGGTTCGGCAGCCACGGCTACGATCCTCATCGACATTACACCTACTCCATCGGCCGCACGTTGGCGGGCGTCCAGAGCTTTCACTATGTAGGCTCGTTGCGCCACGGTATCCCCGGCAATACGCTCGTGCTTCATCCAGACGAACTTCACGATGGTATGGCCGGGACTGATGCAGGCTTTCGTTATCGGATGGCTTACATTGATCCGGCAATGATTCAAAACATCCTGGGTGGCGAGCCCTTGCCTTTTATCACGGGGGGGCTTTCAAACGACCCACGGCTGTTCCATGCCAGTGAAACATTTGTGCAAGCAGTGGATCATCCGCTGGAAGCATTGGAGCAACAGGACGCGCTGTATGACTTGGCAATGGCGTTGCGTGCCGTCGCGGGCAAGCCGCGCGGGCGCAAGCGCCTGGATTACCGCGCAGCCGAGCGTGCCAGAGCGTTCATCCTGGAACACTTGGATTCATGCATCACGCTGGAGATGCTCGAGTGTGCCAGCGGGCGCGAACGCTGGAGCCTGTCACGCGACTTCAGAACGCTTTACGGTACGAGTCCTTACCGATTTGTCACCCTGCGCCGCCTGGACCGGTTCCGCTCATTGGTGGTTGAAGGTTTTACCCTGGTCGATGCAGCGCTCGTCGCGGGGTTTCACGATCAAAGTCATATGACGCGACATTTCACCCGCTGTTACGGCATCCCGCCCATGCGCTGGCTGGAACGATTGCGCGCCGCACGCTGAGTTGCAGGATCGTACAAGAGACCCTATTCCTTGCTCTATAGGCTGGCGACTTCAACCACAGAGGATTCGTCATGGCAGAGCTCCGTCATCAATATTCATCAGTTCCTGTAAACCTGGCACATAAGGCTTCGCTGATCGAACAACAATGGAGTCCCAGGGTTGTGGCAGAGATGAATGACTACCAGTTCAAGGTTGTGCGAATCGAAGGCGAATTCATCTGGCACTCGCATCCTGAGACCGATGAAGCATTTCTTGTTTTGGAAGGCACCTTGCGCATTGATCTGCTGGAAGGCTGTGTCTATGTGAATCCAGGTGAACTCTATGTGGTACCCCGCGGCGTGGAACATCGCACGGCTGCCCAAGGTGAAGCCAAGCTGATGATGATCGAGCCGCGAGGCATCTTGAACACGGGGCATGAAGATGGCGAAAGAACGGCTTTGAACGACGTCTGGATATAATCCAACGCACATCCTGTGCAATGTCTGCGCAGAGTTGCAATTGCTGACCTGACCAGCAGCTATGAGTTAAAAGCGGGTTCTGACTTCTCATGCAAAGATTGTTATGAGAAAGGACCATGGACTTGATTATCGATTTGATAGGTCATCGGATTGGCGTGTTCGTGTTGGACTTAATGAATGACGGCCGTTTCAAGGTAGAGAGTGGTTTAGCATGGGGTTGGGCAGTTGTCGTCGGCGGACTGATTCTGTTATCTCCATTCGCAGCATTCTGGGGTTAAATCTGCAAGTACGAATTAGCCCCGTTATGCAGCTCATCAAATCACAGCGCAGGCGATTGACTGTTCTGTTTCCAAGCCCTGGGAGTCACACCTTCGGTTTGCACAAATGTTCGACTGAAGTGAGACTGATCAAAGAAACCACATTCTAGTGCGATCTCTGCAACCAACAATCTTGACGTCTGAAGCAGCTGCTTGCCCCGTAGAATCCTTTGCTCTCGCATCCATTCTTTGGGTGAGACGAGAGTGCTTTTTTTGAACTGACGAGTGAAATGGCTGCGCGACAGCGCACACGCCTGTGCGATAGCTGCCACGGAGATATGTGCGTCCAGGTTATCGAGCATCAGCTGCTTGGCGCGCTGGATCTGCCAGGGTTTCAATTGTCCGGTTTGTTTAGCCGGATCCTTTTGTGAGGACGCGCATGTTTCCTTGTTCATCCTGATTCCTTTTTCCCATTAGCCGGTTGATCAGCTCAATCCAGCGGTCAGTCGATGGGAAAAATCTAACGGAAGGCGCGACGGGATGGGGGCGCAATTTTGCGCTACTGGAGGCGCAAAAATGCACATTCCCAGTCGCGTTCCCGATGCTAGCCTTTGCCTCCCGACAACTCGAATCGACATCATTCGATTCGTCATCTGCAAGGAGAAAGCAATGGCTGCCTCACAACCGCACGGCAAAAACACCGCTTACTGGGGAGTCTCATGGGAGGAGGGCTACGGCTATCCCCAGGCCAGAAAAGTCGGAAACGAGATCTATATCTCGGGTCAGTTCAACCACGATGAGGAGGGTAATCTCGTTGCTCCCGCGCCCCTGAATAGCGAGGGTAAACCCAGCGATTTCTCGTCGATAGGAGAGCAAATGCGCGCCTCCTACGACAATATCGCCAAGCTGCTCGCGCTCTATGGAGCAACCCTTGATGATGTCGTCGAAGAAACGCTGTACGTATTGGATATGGACGCGGCATTCGCCGTCGTAGGTGATGTGCGCAAAGCCGCATATCGCACTGAGCGGCCACAGTGCGCGAGCAATATCATCGGTGTATCCAGGTTGGCTCAACGTTCACAGCTGATTGAAATTGTCTGCAAAGCTGTCATCGGATCTCGCGCCGACTAAGAGACGCTCCCGGTTTCGCCCTGCGCAACCGGGAGATCCAATTGCCCTTCGATCAAAGGCTTTTGATGCGCTACGGCTGCTGCACAAAAAGTCATGAATGCTTTGACTCTCCATGACTTTCGAATGTCCTGATGCGTAAGCAGCCAGAGCTCGTCCTGTAGTTCGCGCACAACTGGCCCTACGCGTGTTAACCCAGGCGTAATGTCTCCCAGCATGCACGGAAGAAAGCCGTAACCAAGTCCTGCCGCAATGGCGACGCTCGCGGCCGCGACGGAGTCCGTACGATAAGAAATACAGTCGGCGCCGATTCTGTCTTCGACGTAGCTTTTGGCCTTCAGTCCACATAATCCTGCGGAATACGACACCCATCGCTGGCCTTCTGCGAAGGGGGTAGTAGTCGCGTGTTTTATGCTGCCATAAGGCGCCCATGCGATCGAAGCGAGCTTGCGCCCGACGAGACTTTCGGCAGGTTTTTTGGTCGCTCTTACCGCTACGTCAGATTCATCGCGGGCGAGACTTAACGTCTCGTTGCCGACCAGCACCTCGATGGCAATTCCTTCATTAAGCGCCTTGAAGTCGGCGATGATCGGCGTGAGGAAATACAAAAGCAGGGAGTCGCTGGTAGTGATCCGAAGCTTTCCCTGTGGCCCTTGACCTGCCCGAGAAACCCGACGTGTAACGCTGACGATATCAAGCTCGACGCGTTCGGCGAGCGCCCTTAACTCGATGCCTTCTGGCGTGAGCATGTACCCAGAGCGACGGTGGTCAAATAGGGCGACCCCAAGTGTCTTTTCCACTTGAGCCACGCGACGCGATACGGTGGATACATTGATCCCCAACCGTTTCGCTGTCGTGGCTCTATTACCGCATTCGCTTAGCGTTTTGATGATTCGCAAGTCGTCCCAAGAAAGCTGACTTACAGCATCGCTTAAATTCTGGGTGACGCCGGTTGGTACGGGCGGAGTGGTTGAAGCTTTTTTTGATGACGGTTTCACGCCAAGCATCCCAAACTTAGATTGCTCATCATACGAAATGGCTGGAGGTGAACCAAGAAATCGCGTACACAAGCAGACTTTGCCCAAGCATTCTGATTGAACAAGGTGTCAGTCGGTGGGGTGGCGAAGGTCGGATTTTTGCTATTGGCCGATTTCGGCCCAAAGCGGTCATCCTTTGTGCAAGAGGTGTTTGGGATCTGGGCCAGGAAAAATCGATGTTATGAAAGCGGGCATAACGGACGCGCCTATGAAGATGGATGCCATTGGCCGAAGACGTACTCTCGCCAAAATTGGTTTCACTCATAAGCAAACTGATCAATCAACCCCAGACGAGGAACACGTGTGTGGGGCCGCAACAAAGCGCCAGGAGCAATCACAGCGTTTGCGCCAATCTTGCAGCCATCACCCACTAGCGCTCCGAATTTGCTGACGCCTGTTTCGATCACCTGATTTTCGTGGCGGATCTGGATATCGGCTCCGTCCAGTTCGTTACGGTAGTTGGCGATGATCGCGCCGGCTTCAATATTTACCGCTTCGCCAATCAATGAGTCGCCGACGAAGTTGAAGTGGGCAAGCTTGCTGCCATCAAGCATGAAGGTACTTTTCAGCTCACAGCTGGGGCCAACGATGCAGTTTCTGCCGAGATACACACCACCGCGAAGATAAGCGCCCGCCGCCACGAAACAGCCCTCGCCGATGATGATTGCGCCTTTGAGAACGGCGCCTTGCTCAACGATGGCGGTTTCATGAATCGCACAATAGTCGTGGCGCCGGTATCCCGGGCCGAGCGTTTCAAGCAATTCCAGAATCCGGCTCTCGCAATCCTGAACCACCGCCCAAGGGGCAGCGGAGTTCACGCCCAGTAATGGCCATTGAGCGATGTAATCTTCGATTTTTGGCGATTTCATAAGAATCTTCCGAACAAGTGAGAGTGGGGCGTGGGTGGACTGTCGACGACTTGAACGACTCGCTATGCCTGCCAGTCGTACCTGTACAAGCATTTTCAAGGTACGGCGCAATGGATAAGACAATCACCGTGGATCAACTGGCAACCACTGATCTTGGATCAATCAACGAGATATGGCTCGGCGGGACCCATACTCAGTTATGCCTATGGCGTGCTGAACGAGTCTTCACCCACGAAATGCTCAGCGAGGGAACCCATGATCAGAATTTCCGACGCCTGTGTTTGCAGTTGGTTGACCCTGACGATCGAGACGCAGTGGCCCGTGTTGAGGCGATCGCGCGCGAACGACTGGAAGAAATGGGCAAGCAGGGCGAGTTTTACCCGGCCGAGGAGGCGGACACTCATCAATAATTGTTCTGCAACTGATGTAAAGCGCTGCTGCTAAAGCAGCGCCTCAAGCGTGCTCTTCAACCCTGCGTACATCCCCCAACGAATCACGCTGCATTGACTGCAAATTCTTTTCGATGGTTTCGCACAGCGCTTCCATTTGAATCTGATGTTCGCTGTGGCGAAACGGGCTTTGCAGATCGGTGCCGATGCGCTCGATGGCCAGCAGCATGAACCCGACCACAGTCGACGCCAGCGGCGTGAACCAGCCGAGGGATTCCACCAGACCTATCGGGACGATCAGGCAGAACAGCGAAATGAACAGCCGTGGGAAATACACATAAGGGTAGGGCAGCGGGGTATTGGCGATCCGCTCCATGCCGCCCTGACTGTTGGACAAGTCCACCAGGGTCGACTCGAGCCTCGCCAGGCGAATACTGTCCAGATGCCCGGCCTTGTATTCGCGAGCGAGCAGAGTCGCCGAGCCGGTGAGGATATCGTTGGCAAAGTTATTGGTTGTGCCACTGCGGGCGAATTCTTCGGCAGGAATAAACGCCCGCACCTCGTCGGGACATGGCTGGCCCTGTAGGTGCGCGGCGAGGCAATTCACGTAGGCGACGTGGCGGCGCAGCAGCGTGGATTTGACCGGATTAACCTCGCCACCTGCGTCGTCCAGCAGCGTCAGCACCTGCCGGGCGAAGCTGCGGGAATTGTTGATCATCGACCCCCACAGCGTCCGCGCTTCCCACCAGCGGTTGTAAGCGCTGCTGTTGCGAAAACTGATCAACACGATCAACGCTGAACCGAGCAAGGTCAGCGGCATCAACGGCAGGTTCAGCTTGGCGTTGAGAAACAGCATGAAGTCGACGGTGACGGCGATGTCCCAGAGCAGCAACCAGAACAAAGACCAGCCCACGTAACCCAGGGTCTTGATGATCAGACGGTATTTTTTGACGATGGCAGCTTTCAAACGGAAACCTCGTGGCGAGCAGTTTGCTTAAACGCTTAAGCTCGGACGATGCCTGGCACTGGCAGTTCCCTGGTGGAGCGGTCAGCCGTCAGTCAGTCTGCAAAGTCTGGCCCTGTGCAGGGCGAATGCTTTCAAGAAAAATCCTCGTCTCTCGATTGGACCGCAGATGAACTACCCGGCAAGCCGATGGCGCCGTTGACACGAATTGGCGCATTTTTGCTCGCGAGGTTTTTCTCGTCCGCCACATGAACTTTAGAAACTCCGGCAGGTTCGCCAGCTGTTCGGGGCAGTTTTCCGGCAAGTCAGGCCGAGACTGACCGTGGTTGAGCAGCGTTCTACGCAGGACGCGCAAGAATCGAAGCGGTGGCGATCGATCGATCCAGATCAGCAGATCTGCACGGGCGACGCGATTTTCCCAAGTGGTTGAATGGCCACCTTCGAATATCCAGCGCTCGCGCGCCTCGACCTCCAGGCAGAGTCGGGTCTTCTCATCCGGGCTTCGCTCGATCCAGCCTGGCTGCCAATGGATCGTGTCGATATGCACGACCGGCAACCCCGTGCGCTCACCAAGCCTGCGCGCCAACGTACTTTTGCCAGACCCAGGCTGACCAACAATCATCACCCGTTGCATCGAAGCTCCTTCTCGCTCTGCAAGCTGATTTTTTGGGCGGGCGATTCTACGGCAATGCCTGTCTCAGTCAATGACCCTTGAACGCTAGGCGGGGTTTTGCCGCGCCGCCGACAAACTGGCTCGGCGGTCCGCCCGTTCGCCGAGTCGCCATCCCAGCAGACCCCACAGCAGTGCACACAACGCGCCGACCAGCGCTGCCATGCCTGCACCCTGGCTGAGGGCGTCCAGCGCGCTTTTTGCCCAGGCACTGATGGCGTCGCCGGCGCGGTAGACCACGGTGTCGATGAAGTTCTTCGCCTTGTACTTGCTTTCGGCATCGAGCGGGGCAAACAGCATCTCTCGGCCTGGGCGCACGAAGGCGTATTCACCGATGCGGCGCACGATCATCAGCGCGGCGATCAGGCCAAAGCCGGGCGCGAAGATCAGTCCGATGAACCCGGCACACATGACCAGCGGCACCATGGCCAACAGCACGCCGACGCCGAGCCTTTGCGCGAGGCGTCCAGTGATGAACAGCTGACAGAGCAGGGCGCCCGCCTGCACGACAAAGTCGATGATGCCGAACACGCGCACCTGCGCCTCGCGGTCCGGGAAGTGTTCGGCGACGACGCGTGCCTGCTCGAAGTAAAGGAAGGTGGAGACTGTCGCCAGCAGCACCACAAAGCCGCAAATGCCGAGCAGATAGGGTGATTTCAAAACGGCCGTCATACCGCTGAACGGATTGCCCGGCAACGGCCTGCGAGGGCTTTCGCTCGGCGCGGCATCGGGGCGTCCTGCGCCACCCCGTTCACGCCAGCGCATCAGCTGGCGCTTGAACCACATCGCAGCGCCGAGCAGAACAGCGGCCAGCAGCATCAGGCCGGACTCACCCAGCGGACCGATCAGCAAGGCGCTCAGCGCAGGGCCACTCAGGCCGCCAACGCTGGCGCCCGCCGCGATGAACGCGAACAGACGTTTGGCCTGGGCACTGTCGAAGACATCGGCCATCAGGCTCCAGGCGACCGATACGACAAACAGGTTGTAGACCGATATCCACACGTAAAACACGCGCGCCAGCCACGGGCTTTCCTCGCCGAGGAACAAGGCGGCGAACAACAGCAGATTGGTGCAGAAGAACCCGTATACCCAGTCCACGAAATGCAGGCGCGGTACGTGTGCGCTGAGCCAGGCGAACAGCGGAACGGCCGCCAGCATGACCAGGAAGGTCGCGGTGAACAGCCACTGCAAGTTCTCGACGCCGGCAGAGATGCCCATCGATTCGCGGATCGGACGGAGCATGAAATAGCCGGCGAACAGGCAAACGAACAGCAGAAAACCGTTGAGCGCAGGGCGCAGCTCGTGAGCCTCGGCATTGATGATGGCGCCGGCGCGGTGGGCGAGAAGAGACGTATCCATGTTGCGCTCCTGTGGGAGTGGCGGGGCAATGGCACGGGGCCTGCCCCGTGCCGGGCGGTCAGCGGTAGGTGACGCCGGTCAGTCGCTCGGAGAGTTGCCACAGTGTGGCCGAATTCGAGCGATCGGCAGCGGCCGGCGGCATCTTGGCGAAGCCCAGCGGCCCGCGCTTCTCGTTATCACCGGTGGGGCCGTAGTAGGCGCCGCCGACCGCCTCCAGCGCCGTCGCCGCATACAGCGTGGGCAGCGCGCCCTGCGCTGCGGAATGATACAGGTCCCGCTCTACAGCCCATTGTTTGCCGAATTCACTGTCCAGGCCAGGCCCGCGGGCGATCAGTTCGGTCACGGCAACGCCGGGGTGCGCGGCGATGCTGCGTATCCCCCAACCGGCGGCATCGCTGCGCTGCTGCAGCTCAATACTCCACTTCAGAACCGCCAGTTTCGATTGGCTGTAGCTGGCAAAAGGGTCGTAACTGCGCTCAGCCTGCAGGTCATCGAAGTTCAGGTTTGCGCGCCCGGCGGCGATGCTCGACAGGCTGACCACCCGAGCATCGTCGCTTTTGCGTAGCAGGGGCATCAGCAGGCCGGTCAGGGCGAAATGCCCCAGATAATTGGTCGCCAGTTGCATCTCGTAGCCATCGGCGGAAACGCCTCGAACAGGCGGCGACATGATCGCGGCATTGTTGATCAGCACGTCGAGCCTCGGCAGGCGCCCTTGCAGACGGTTAGCGAGGTCGCGCACCGATTGCAGATTGGCAAGGTCCAGCGTTTCGAATTGCACGCGCGCCTCGGGCACGGCTTGCTTGATCTCCGTGATCGCTTCGCGGCCGCGCTCGGCGTTGCGTGCGGCGATGATCACCTCGGCACCGGCGCGCGTCAGGGCCAGCGCGTCTTCATAGCCCATGCCGCTGGTCCCTCCGGTCACCAGCACAATGCGGCCTTTCTGGCTGGGCATGTCGTGGGTTGACCAGTCCGGCTTCGGCTCCGTTCGGGGAGTCGCCTGCGCAGCCAGCGTGCCGGCCAGCGCGGAAATGGCGAACAGCATTCGGGTGGCCTTGAGGAGGCGTTGGGTCGCGGTATTGCTCGGCGTAGCGGGTGAATGGCTCATTGGGGAAATCTCATTCGCGGTACAGGTTCCCGGTTGGCGGGGCGAGTGAGCAGTATCGGTGTACGAATGCGCGAGGATAAGTCGGGCATTGGTGGATGGCCCGTACGGTATGGCGTACAGTCAGCCGCTTGCGGAGGAAGCGTTCATGCGTAAACCAAACCTTACCGATGTGTCGATATTTGCTGCGGTGGTCGAGGCGGGGGGATTTCGTGCTGCCGCGCAAAAACGCGGTTTGTCCGCCTCGTCGCTGAGCGATTGCATGCGCCGGCTGGAAAGCGACCTGGGCGTGCGCCTGCTCAATCGAACCACGCGCAGCGTCACGCCGACGGCAGCCGGCGAGCGTTTGCTCGAGCGCCTGCGCCCGGCCTTGCAGGAAATCGACGCCGCTTTCAACGATCTCGACGACGACGCTCAGCGCCCGGTCGGCACGCTCAAACTCAATGTGCCAGTGCCGGTGGCACGCTTTCTGTTACCCGACCTGCTGGCGCGTTTTCTGCGCCTTTATCCAGGGGTCAGTGTCGAAGTCGTCATGGACAACACCTTTGTCGACGTCAACGCTGGCGGGTATGACGCCGGCGTGCGCTATGAAGAGAGCCTGGCCAAGGACATGATCGTCGTGCCCATCGGCCCGCGTCGCCAACGCTTCGTTGCAGCCGCCGCCCCGGGCTATCTGGCTGAACGCGGTACGCCCACTCACCCTGAAGAACTGCCGGGCCATGACCTGCTTGGCCATCGCTTCGAGAGTGGCAAAGTCGGCGTATTCGAGTTCCATCGAGACGGCCGTATCGTGCGTATCCCGCCTCAGGGGCAACTGCTGACGTCGTCGCACGATCTGAAAATTCGCTCGGCCATCAACGGACTGGGCATCGTCTATACCTTCGAGGACTTCCTGCGCGAGCCACTCTCCGATGGTCGACTGGTGCCGATTCTCGAGGACTGGTGGCAGACATTCGACGGCCCGTTTCTTTACTACCACGGCCGCCGTCACATGCCTTCGCCGCTGAGGGCGTTTGTGGATTTTTTGCGGGCTGAGGGGCAGGTTGCGGATTTCGGCGCCGTTTCGTGAGGTTAATGCACGGTCTGCCAGCAGGGCGCCCGTGGCGACGGGCAGCAATCGGCCAAAAGCGGTCACTGGAACTTCCATGCCCGAGGGGATCGTGCTAGTGGGCCGTACGTCGCCAGTTTACTAACTACTGAGGAATCAGCGACGTTCAGGATGCCCGCTGTCTGCCTGGAAAGCTCTAGTAAATGTGATAGAAGTCCACCGCGTTGTCCACTTCGTCGCGGCCGCTCTATACGTTTCGCACTGAAATCATGTTAAATTGCCATTGCTAAGAATCTGGGATATCTAAACAAGTTTAGGGAAGAGAAAAGTGAAAAAACATGCAACCAAATTTATTGCGTTAGCTTTCTTTTATGTCGCACTATCTGGATGTGCAAACAACAACCCGTACACAAATTACTACTCCGTCCTGAACGGAGCCACTTCCGAAAATATAGCCAAAACTCGATCTGCCCCTCCACCAGAAACCCCACTGGTTGATAACGTTAGTCCTGAGCAAGGCCAAGAACGTCTGGACATGTGGGCTCGCAGAGGTTATATCGCTATTGGCAAGTCATCGTTCAACAGTCCCCAATCCATTCCTGAAAAATTTGCAGTCGATCAAGCAAGAGCCGTTAAGGCCGATCTGATTGTCATCAGGAGCCCTCAATACACGGGCAGTTATGCAACTTCGACAGCGGTCGTCAAGCCCACGATCAGTACAACAGAAGGATCGGCGCTACTGATGGGCGCTTCTGGCCACACCAATGCCATTGTCAAAGGGACGGGGACGACGCTCACTACAACCACCGATTACGTTCCGACAACAGAGCATCGGGCAGATTACGCCGCCGTTTACTTTATAAAGCAGACAGTCGTATTTGGAGTTCGCACAGCGGACCTGACGGACAAGGAACGCCAGGAGCGGCAGTCAAATCATGGCGTAAAAGCAACCATGGTCGCTGATGACTCTCCAGCTTACAATGCAGATATTCTCGTTGGGGATATACTGGAAACACTTGACAACGAAAAGATAAAAAACAGCAATCACTTGGGCGCCCTGATTGAAACAAAGGTAGGCAAGAAAGTTGTTGTCACCCTTAGTCGTAACGGAAAAATAATCACAAAGAGTATTCAGCTCAACAGTAAAACCTGAGGTATTGGGCTTACCTGTTCGGTGAATACGGGTCCGAAAAGCTTAGCCGCCACCACGTTATATATAACCAAGCCCTGATTACTCGGGGCTTTGCAGTTTTTATCGTTCACGAATATTCCGCGTCGCATTTACCTCGAGAGGAAGAGGTCCTCTGTATAAAACTTCTGATGCAGAAATGGGACCAAAAACCACAGAGCTGATCTCTCTGTGCTTGAGCAGCTTGCAAAAATGCCTGAAACGATGGAGATGCGCATTTGAGTCAATGGATGCGGAAGGCCAAACCCTCCTTGAAGATTCCGACTACTCCGGAATCACTTGCCTGCTGCCGAGCTATGGAGGCATGTGTTCGTTGAACGACCTGATTCTTGGACAGGCCTTTGCCGACGGTGTCTTTGCGTGAAGACCGGACCATCTCGAGTTGAACAACAGATTCAGCGAGTTGCGCAACCAGGCTGGCCAGCTCGCTGCCGAAATAAAGCGTTCACAGTAGCCATCGTGACAGGCAGCTTCTGGCCGAAAGCCGACATTCGACGACATGCCCACCTACGTAATATCTCGCAGCGTCTCGCGAGCAGATCCTCCAGTCGATCCTGGCGGGCTTATCTATTCAACATCGCCAGCTTCAAGCGGAATTCGCCTGATAACGTCGTCATAAGGCACCAGGTCGAGAAAGGCAGTGACCTCAACTGCCTGCAGATTTTGCATGCGCATGATCCATACGTAGCTGTTGCGATAAGGCGCGCCATCGGCTGCGGTGGCGGTGCCGTCCCAGTGCACGACGACGTCATCGCCTTCAGCCCAGATATCCGTCACCGTCGGGCGAACGGGCGAGGCGAGCCGTTTTGCGAAGGGTTGGACTGCGCGTTTCAGAAAGTCATCTCGGCCCCGATAAGTGCCTGCCGAGGGGCTCGTCCCCTTGATTGTCCAGATCACATCGGGAGCCAGCACATCTGTGAAGAACGTCCGGCCGCCTTGAGCCCACTGGTTGAACGCTTGCGCAATGAATTGGCGGTTGCGTTCCGTAGTCGGTTCGCTGGCCACGGCGGGCGCCGGCCCTGCGATGAGTGTAGTGAGGACCAGTGCTAGCGCTGTAGAGAGGCGTTGAACAAGCGTCATTTCCTGTGCTCCTTAATCTATCCGATGAGCCCCGTCGAGTTGGATGGGCCGTTGTTGTTATCTGTAAGCCGCTAGTTGCGTTTTCCCGCGCCGTCGCTCTATATGGGGCTTTGGCAAAGAATCGGCGCGGGTTTGGCCGGCAGTATCTCTGGGCTTCATTTGAAGTGTGACTTACGAGCGGAGGAGGGCTGTTGCAGGATCGTCCTGATTTCTTGCTTGATCATCCGATACCAGATGTCTAACCGCCGCATTCCGACGTTATGGAGTTGTGTTTGAATTCCCTTTCAAAGCTTGTCGATATCGTTGGTCGTCACGTCCGGGATGACGGCATTCACAGCACCGCGATTCCGGGTGTCAGCCTGATTCGTTCGGCTACGCCCACGATGCCTATGCCGGTGGTGTACGAGCCAACACTCTGCCTGGTCGCCCAAGGACGTAAACAAGCGATGCTGGGCACTACCGCCTATGTTTACGATCCGGCCAAGTACCTGATTGCATCGGTAGACCTTCCGGTGATGGGCTCGGTCATCGAGGCGAGTGAGGCTGTTCCTTATCTGTGCCTGGCGCTGGATCTCGATACCACTGTGTTGAGCGACCTTGCGCTGCGCCATCCGTTAAGAGAAGAGAGCGTCAGTGCACCGCCGGCAGGCATTACGCTCAACGATACGACTCCAGAACTGCTGGATGCTGCGGTTCGGCTGGCCGGGCTGCTCGACAGGCCTCGTGATATCGAAGCGCTCGCTCCGCTGGTGATTCGCGAAATGCTTTATCGCCTTCTAACCGAAAACGGCAACAGCATCATCAGGCAGATGGCGCAAGCAGACAGCCGCTTGAACCAGATCGCCAAGGCCATTGCCTGGCTGCGCAGCCACTACAACGAAGCGTGTCGGATAGATGAACTCGTCGAAATCGCCGGCATGAGCCGTTCTTCGTTTCACACGCATTTCAAGGCGATCACCTCGATGAGCCCGCTGGAGTTTCGCAACCAGTTGCGGCTACAGGAAGCACGTCGGCTGATGGTCACCGAAGCGGTCGACGCCGCAGAGGCCGGATATACAGTTGGTTACGAAAGTCCCTCGCAGTTCAGTCGGGACTACGCCCGCTTGTTCGGTATGCCGCCGGCGAAAGACGCCTGGCGGCTGCGCACGGACATGTGTGGAATTTGAATCCAGCGCTTTTCGTCGCGCAGAAAAAAACGAGGCCGCATTTGCGGCCTCGTTTTCAATGTGTTCCGGACTACTGTTTGACGCTCAGGTAATCGCCGGTCGTGGCTGGATGACGACTCTTCGCCGTGAGCATGATGGACGTCCTCAGCGCTCTCCCAGGCTGGCTGCCCCGAGGTGACTGACAACGAATAGGTATGCCCGGCCCAGGCCATGAACATGGCGAGAGCAAGCGCGATTACTACCGTCGTTGTCAGTGTTTTGCTGAACATGGCGTTAAAGGTTTCGACTCGTTGACAGGGCGTTCAAGCGATTTGCCTAATCCCCCCTGGGGGGATACGATGCCAGCGTAATTCATCGAGCCCTGAGACTCAACTCATGAGTGAGCACGAACACGACCACAGCCATCCCCACACCCACCAAAGTCATGAGGCGATCATCAAACGCCTCAAACGGGCGGACGGGCATTTGCGCGGCATCATCACCATGATCGAAGAAGGGCGTCAGTGCGTGGACATCGCTCAGCAGCTTCATGCAGTTGAGAAAGCGATCTGCCAGGCCAAACGAACACTCATCCAGGATCACATCGACCACTGCCTCGAAGATACCGTTTCGGCGCTAGGCAATGGCGAGCGCGCACCGCTGGAAGCCTTCAAACAAATCACCAAGTACCTTTAGGTCTGACATGCCCGATTTCGCTGAACTGTTGCAGCAAGGCGGGGCTCACGCCTGGCTGTATTTCCCGAGCGCGATTCTGCTCGGTGCCTTGCATGGCCTGGAGCCAGGTCATTCGAAAACCATGATGGCGGCCTTCATCGTGGCCATCCGTGGCTCGGTCAAACAAGCTGTTTTGTTGGGGGTGGCCGCAACGCTTTCGCACACCGCCGTGGTGTGGCTGGTCGCCATCGGCGGCATGTACCTGGGCAAAGGCCTGGATGCTGAAACCACTGAGCCGTATTTCCAGCTTGCGTCTGCTGCACTGATCATCATGATTGCCCTGTGGATGCTGTGGCGTACCTGGCGCGGTGAGCAGATGTTCAAGTTCGAGCAAAGCGATGCTCACCATCACGGCGAACACGACCATGGTCATCATGATGAAACGCACCGAATAGATACCGGCCATGGCCGTGTTGAACTGTCGATCTTCGAGGAAGGCCTGCCACCGCACTGGCGTCTGAAGACCCTGAGCGGACACGCCTGGGCAGCCTCGGATGTTCGCCTGACCACGACGCGTCCGGACGGCAGCAGCCAATCGTTCGCGTTCGTCGAGCGTGAAGGTTTTCTGCAGTCGACGGTGGATATTCCCGAACCGCACGAGTTCAGCGCTCGGTTGAGCCTTGGACATGCCGGGCATTCGCATGATTACGATCTGACGTTCCAGGAGCATGGTCACGGGCATGCGCATTCCGAACTCGAAGGCTTGGAGCTGTCGATTGATGGCTATCAGGATGCGCACGAACGTGCTCATGCCAACGACATCCGTAAACGCTTCACCAACCGCGAAGTGACCACGGGTCAGATCGTCATGTTCGGGCTGACTGGCGGCCTGATTCCTTGTCCGGCTGCCATCACTGTCCTGTTGCTGTGCCTGCAAGTCAAAGAAGTCGCGCTCGGCGGCATGCTCGTTCTGTGTTTCAGCATCGGCCTGGCGCTGACTCTGGTCACTGTCGGTGCCGCTGCGGCCATCGGTGCCAGACAGGCTTCCAATCGCTGGCCGTGGCTGGGAACCGTGGCGCGCCGCGCTCCTTATCTGTCCAGCGTGCTGATCATTGGCGTTGGCCTGTATGTCGGCTTTCATGGCTGGATCGGCCTGAGCGCATAAGACCCTTTGCGCACAGCGGTGGCACTGATGCAAAGGGTTGCCATCGCAACCATAAAACCAACGACTACCACTGCCACTGACGAGCAAAGAGCCCAGCGCAAGGCTCGGCTATCGAGGAGCGCGCGATGGGGGCAAGGCATTAGCGAACGCCTGCATCCTCAGAATTACTCCACCGGCACGACATTATCCAACGCCTGATTAACCGCGAGCTCGCCGAGCATCACTACCTGCGCGATACCTTGCAGTGTCTTGCGCGCAGATCCTTCAACCATTCCAATCACATCACTCAGCATTACCGAGGCAGAGCCTAGCGATTCGCTGGCGTTGACCAGCAGTTCTTCGGTGGCGATTTTCGGGTTGGCGAGGAACATGCTGCTGGTCTGGTAGGGCGTGGTTTTGAGGGTGTCGGTGGGTTTGAGGTAGTGGTCGAGGGCGCGGTCGGCGGCTTCGTGGAGTTTTTTTGAGTCGAGGGATTCGTAGGGGGAGGTTTCGTCTGACTGTGGCGGGTTTGGCGTGACTTTGAACATGGTGAAGCTCCATATGTGACCAAGGGAGCCATCACTCTCGCTACCAAACGAAGGGTGGTGGCCATACGAAGGTTGGTAGACCGGCCCACATGGAAAAACCGGCGCGCTCGAAAACGCCCTGCGCATGGCCACCATAAAACCGATGCGAAAGCATCTGCATAGGATGACGTTATGCGCCATGTGGAAAGCGGGCTACCAAACCCGATCACTGTTTTCAGTGACCGGCCAACGATAGAACCACGGCCCGAGGCGCACAAGCCGGCGGATTCTGGCGTAGTCGTAGGCAATGGCGCAAGGCGTTGTAGCTTGCTGGAATAGTCTGGATATCGGTTTTAAACGGGGTGTTTAGGGAATTGGTTTTGGCTGAGGTTTTGTGTTGATCGGGCTGGGGTCTTCGCGAGCAGGCTCGCTCCCACAGGTGTCGAGTTGGCAATGTTTATAGCGTCGTGCCGACAAGCCCCATCACACATTTTGAACTTTGCTTTCGGCGCCATTTCCATTGTTTGAGGTGACAACCCTCCAGCTCCTCCACACCTGAATCAAGGAATGACCGTGACGGCTCCCACTCATAAACCTGCTCTGCGCCGGGCAATCACTTTCCCGATGCTGTTTCTGTTTATTCTCGGCGATGTACTCGGCGCGGGTGTTTACGCCCTCGCCGGAACGATCGCGGGGGAGGTGGGCGGCGCGATTTGGGTTCCGCTGCTGATCGCGTTGTTCTTCGCCATGTTGACGGCAGGTTCCTACGCAGAGCTGGTGACCAAATATCCCCACGCCGGCGCGGCTTCGGTGTTCGCGGAAAAGGCCTTCAAGTCACCGCTCATTTCCTTCCTGGTCGGTTTCTGCATGCTGGCGGCTGCGGTCACCAGCGCTGCGGGTTTGTCGCTGGCGTTTGCCGGTGATTACCTCAACGCCTTCGTTGACGTATCGCCGCAGATTGCCGCCCTGGTGTTTCTCCTGGCGATCGGCCTGCTCAACGCGCGGGGGATCAAGGAGTCGCTTGGGGCGAATCTGGTGATGACCGTGATTGAACTGTCCGGGTTGATTCTGGTGATCGTGGCTGCAGTCTGGTATTTCCGCACAGGCGATGCGGATCTGGGACGGACGCTCACGTTCAAACCGGGCGTCAGTCCCGTGCTGGCGGTGCTGGGGGCGGCGTTGTTGGCGTTCTATTCCTTCGTCGGGTTCGAAACTTCGGCCAATCTGGCCGAGGAAATCAAAGACGTGCGCAAGGTTTACCCGCGCGCCTTGTTCGCCGCTTTGCTCACCGCTGGCGTGGTTTACATGGCGGTTGGCGTGGCAGCTTCTTCGGTGTTGCCTACCGAGAAGTTGGTGGCAACGTCGGCGCCTTTGCTCGAAGTTGTCCGCGCATCGACCCTCGCAATCCCGCCGGCGCTGTTCTCCTTTATTGCGCTGATCGCTGTGGCCAACGGTGCGTTGTTAACCATGATCATGGCCAGTCGATTGACTTATGGCATGGCCAACTTGGGGCTGTTGCCGGGTGTTTTGGGTGCGGTGCTGCCTCAACGCAAAACTCCGTGGGCTGCCATTGTCGCAACGACCTTGGTCGCTATTGCCCTGACACTCACAGGCACGCTGGCAACGCTGGCAGAGACGGTGGTGTTGCTGTTGCTGTTCGTTTTTCTGAGTACCAATGTGGCGGTGCTGGTTCTTCGTCGTGACAGGGTGGAGGAGGACCACTTTCGCGTGCCGACCTTTGTCCCGGTGCTTGCGATCGTGTCGTGTCTGGTGCTGCTCAGTCAGCAGGGGTGGGAAACGTGGTTGCGCGCGGGGGCGTTGATCATTGTCGGGATGTTGCTGCACGGCTTTTCTCGTATCAATTTTTCCGCGATCAGTAAGGCCGGGTAGTGCAGCAGCTTGGGGAATTGGTGTTGTTTGGGCGGGCGTATTCGCGAGCAGGCTCGCTCCCACAGTGGATGGGTGGTGGTTTTCAGAATGAGTCACACGTTGTCAGTCGGCGGGCGGGTGAGTAAGCTGCCGACATGAATCAGTCCTCAGTTTCCCCATCCTTCCCCGGCCCGCGTGGTCCCGTCGATCACGACATTCGTGATCAGATTGTCGCGGCGGCCAACGAGCATTTCAGCCAGTACGGCTACGCCAAGACCACGGTGTCCGATCTGGCCAAGGCCATCGGTTTCTCCAAGGCGTACATCTACAAATTCTTCGATTCCAAACAGGCGATTGGCGAAGCGATCTGCGCGAACTGTCTGGGGCAGATCGTTGCGGCGGTCGAGCAGGCGATCGACGAAGAAAACCTGACCCCTACCGAGCGTTTCCGTCGTTTGGTGAAAACCGTGATCGCTACGGGCGTGAACCTGTTCTTCAACGATCGCAAACTCTATGACATTGCCGCGTTTGCAGCGGGTGAGAACTGGCCAAGTGCGCAGCGTTACGATGCGCAGATCAAGCGCTTTATCACCGACATTGTCCGCGATGGTCGCGAGGCCGGTGAGTTCGAGCGCAGGACGCCGCTGGACGAGACGGTCGAGTCGATCCACTTGGCGCTGCGGCCCTTCGTCAATCCACTGATGCTGCAACACAATCTCGATTTCATCGAAGTGGCGCCCACGCTGACTTCGAACCTCATCTTGCGCAGCTTGATGCCTTGACCCTCTGCTGATCCGAATACTCGGATCAGTCGCCCCAACCCCATCCTGTTCCTGACGCAACGACATTTCCGCTGTTCTGTTTGTGACTCTTGACTGGTATGGTCACTAGGGCAACATGGCCGCCGCAGTTTGGTTATTTCAGTGCTGCGTACCAGGGTTCGTACGGCGCGAAATACAAGAATAGCGCCAGCGGGCTCGGTACTTCCGTCAGCTATCGCTTCTGATTCAGCGCTGAAAATCGGGCCGGCGATTTAGTGATTGTTGACGATATCGGTCACAAGACTGAGAATATGATGATCATCCTATTTTCAGTGAAGGAATTCCATGCGCCGGCTCCGACCTTTCCCCCTCGCGGTATGTTTGTTGCCCTTGGCCCTGACGGCGTGCGGGGATTCCTCCAGCGCAAAAGATCCACGCACCCTGGCGCCGATTGTCAGATCGGCGGCGGTGCAACCGGCAGAAAATGGGTCTCGATCATTCACCGGCGTCGTCGCTGCGCGCACCCAGGGCGATCTGGGCTTTCGCGTTTCGGGCAAGGTGCTCGAGCGTCTGGTTGATACCGGTCAGACGGTCAAGCGCGGCCAGCCACTGATGCGCCTCGACCCGATCGACCTCGGCCTGCAGGCGCGAGCCCAGCAAGAAGCGGTGAGCGCCGCTCGCGCCCGAGCCATACAGACTGCCGGTGACGAAGCGCGCAATCGCAAACTCGTCGCCGCCGGCGCTATTTCGGCATCGGCCTACGATCAGTTCAAAGCCGCCGCCGACACCGCCAGGGCGCAGCTCAATGCCGCTATGGCGCAAGCGGACGTCGCGCGCAACGCCTCGGGTTACGCGGTTTTGCTGGCGGACGCTGATGGCGTGTTGGTGGAAACCCTCGCCGAACCCGGGCAAGTCGTCAGCCCGGGACAACCGGTGGTGCGGCTGGCGCGGGCCGGTCAGCGGGAGGCCATCGTCCATCTGCCCGAGACCTTGCGCCCCGCGCCGGGCTCAACCGCTCAGGCAAAACTGTATGGCGATACGTCGGCTGCCGTGAGCGCAAAACTTCGTCTGCTTTCCGATTCGGCTGACAGTACCACTCGTACGTTTGAGGCGCGCTTTGTGCTCGAAGGCAGGTTGGCCAATGCGCCAATCGGCTCGACGGTCACCCTCGAAATTGACCAGGGTTCTTCGCCAGATCAGGCGCTGAAAGTGCCCGTCGCGGCGATCTACAACCCGGGCAAAGGCCCCGGCGTGTGGGTCATCGCCGGCACACCGGCGACAGTGAGCTGGCGCCCGGTCGAGGTCTTGGGCTTGAGCGATGACTCGGCCCGTGTCGCTGGCCAGCTCAACGTCGGTGAGCCGATTGTCGCGCTGGGCGCGCATCTGCTGCGCGATGGCGAAGAAGTGCGCTTGCTTGCCCGCGACGATGGCCAGATTGCCGGGAGTCGTCCATGAGCGAGGGCCGGTTCAACCTTTCTGCTATCGCCGTGCGCCAACGTGCGATCACGGTGTTTTTGATTTTTCTGATCGCCGTGGCCGGCGTCCTGTCGTTCTTCAAATTGGGCCGGGCGGAAGATCCGCCGTTCACGGTCAAGCAGCTGACCGTCATCACCGCGTGGCCGGGAGCGACCGCGCAAGAGATGCAGGATCAGGTCGCCGAACCCCTCGAAAAGCGTCTGCAGGAATTGAAGTGGTACGACCGCACGGAAACCTACACGCGTCCGGGACTGGCATTCACCATGGTTTCGTTGCTCGACAGCACACCACCATCGCAGGTGCAGGAAGAGTTTTACCAGGCACGCAAGAAGCTCGACGATGAAGCGATCAGGCTGCCGGCGGGTGTCATCGGGCCGATGGTCAACGACGAGTTCTCCGACGTGACCTTCGCGCTGTTCGCCTTGAAAGCCAAGGGCGAGCCGCAGCGCTTGCTGGTGCGCGACGCGGAAACTTTACGCCAGCGCCTGTTGCACGTGCCGGGGGTGAAAAAGGTCAACATCATCGGCGAGCAGGCCGAGCGGATATTCGTTTCGTTTTCCCATGATCGCTTGGCGACGCTGGGCTTGTCGCCGCAGGACATCTTCGCCGCGCTGAACAATCAGAACGTATTGACGCCGGCCGGGTCGGTCGAAACCAAAGGGCCGGAGGTTTTTCTGCGCGTCGATGGCGCGTTCGATACGTTGCAGAAAATCCGTGACACGCCTGTTGTCGCTCAGGGCCGAACACTCAAGCTGTCTGACGTGGCCACGGTCGAGCGCGGCTACGAAGACCCGGCAACTTTCCTGGTGCGCAACAACGGCGAAGAAGCGTTATTGCTCGGCGTGATCATGCGCGAGGGCTGGAACGGTCTCGATCTGGGCAAGGCGCTGGATGCCGAGACAGTCAGGATCAACGAAGAAATGCCTTTGGGCATGACGCTGTCGAAAGTCACCGATCAGGCGGTGAATATCGACTCGGCCGTCGGCGAGTTTATGGTCAAGTTCTTTGTCGCGCTGCTGGTGGTCATGCTGGTGTGCTTTCTCAGCATGGGCTGGCGTGTCGGCGTGGTGGTCGCAGCGGCGGTGCCCTTGACTCTGGCGATCGTGTTTGTGGTGATGGCGGCGACCGGCAAGAACTTTGACCGGATCACTCTCGGCTCGCTGATTCTGGCGCTCGGCTTGCTGGTCGATGACGCGATCATCGCCATTGAAATGATGGTGGTGAAGATGGAGGAGGGCTACGACCGCATCAAGGCCTCGGCCTATGCCTGGAGTCATACGGCAGCGCCGATGCTGGCCGGCACACTGGTCACGGCGATTGGCTTTCTGCCCAACGGATTCGCGCAATCAACGGCGGGCGAATACACCAGCAACATGTTCTGGATTGTCGGCATCGCGCTCATTGCTTCGTGGGTCGTCGCCGTGGCTTTCACGCCGTACCTGGGCGTGAAGCTGTTGCCCGACATCAAGAAAGTCGAAGGCGGGCACGCGGCGATCTACGACACGCCGCGCTACAACCGTTTCCGGCGTGTTCTGGCATGGGTGATCACGCGCAAATGGCTGGTGGCCGGTGCGGTGGTCGCGCTGTTTGCCGTTGCGATTCCGGGCATGGGGCTGGTGAAGAAGCAGTTCTTTCCGACCTCGGACCGCCCCGAAGTGATGATCGAAGTGCAGATGCCCTACGGCACGTCCATCGAGCAGACCAGCGCCGCGGCGGCCAAAGTCGAAGCCTGGCTGCACAAGCAGGAAGAGGCAAAAATCGTCACCGCCTATATCGGCCAAGGTGCACCACGGTTTTTCCTGGCAATGGCGCCGGAATTGCCGGACCCATCGTTCGCCAAAATCGTCGTGCTGACCGACAGCCAGGACGCCCGTGAAACTCTGAAGTTGCGTTTGCGCGAAGCGGTCGCCGAAGGGCTTGCTCCAGAGGCGCGGGTTCGGGCGACGCAAATTGTCTTCGGTCCATATTCGCCATTCCCGGTGGCCTATCGGGTGATGGGACCTGATCCGGCGAAATTGCGCGACATCGCCGAGCAGGTCAGGGCGGTGATGCAGAACAGCCCGATGATGAGAACCGTCAACACTGACTGGGGGCCGCTGACGCCGACCTTGCATTTCAACCTGGATCAGGACCGCTTGCAGGCGGTGGGGCTTACGTCCAGCGCGGTCGCCCAGCAGTTGCAATTTCTGCTCAGCGGCGTGCCGATCACGGCGGTGCGCGAGGACATCCGTTCCGTGCAGGTCGTTGGCCGTGCGGCGGGCAATATCCGCCTGGACCCGGCACAGATCGAAGGCTTCACCCTGGTCGGTGCGGCGGGGCAGCGCATCCCGCTGTCGCAGATCGGCCAGGTCGAAGTGCGCATGGAAGACCCGATCCTGCGCCGCCGCGATCGCACGCCGACCATCACCGTGCGTGGCGACATCGCCGAAGGTTTACAGCCACCGGACGTTTCCGGCGCAATCATCCAGCAGTTGCAGCCGATCATCGAAAACCTGCCTTCCGGCTTCCGGATCGAACAGGCGGGGGCCATCGAAGAATCCGGCAAGGCCGGCAAAGCGATTCTGCCGTTGCTGCCGATCATGATCGCCATGACGCTGCTCATCATCATCGTCCAGGTACGCTCGATCTCAGCGATGATCATGGTATTCCTCACCTCGCCGTTAGGCTTGATCGGCGTGGTGCCGACGCTGCTGATCTTCAACCAGCCGTTCGGCATCAATGCGCTGGTCGGGTTGATTGCGCTGTCGGGGATTCTGATGCGCAACACGCTGATTCTGATCGGGCAGATCCATCACAACGAGCAGGAAGGGCTGGCGCCGTTCCATGCCGTGGTCGAAGCGACAGTGCAACGGGCGCGGCCAGTGTTGTTGACCGCGCTGGCGGCGATTCTCGCGTTCATTCCGCTGACCCACTCGGTGTTCTGGGGCACGCTGGCGTACACGCTGATCGGCGGCACGTTTGTTGGCACCATCATCACGCTGGTGTTTCTGCCGGCGATGTATGCGATCTGGTTCAGGATTCGGCCTGAGCGCTGACATCGAGCACGATTTTTCCCCGGGTGTGCCCGGCCCAGCTTTGTTTAACCGCGTCGACAACTCCTGTCAGCGGTACCACTTGAGCCTCAAGGCTGAGCTTGCCGGATGTGAACAGCGCGGCAATCTCGGCCAATTGGCTGCCATCGGAGCGGGTGGCGAAATTTTTGCCACTCACACCGTGCTCGTTTGCCTTCTGTGCAGAGGGTGCGCTTACGGGGGAAACCAGAACGCCCCCGCGCTTGATGACACTCCATGAGCGGTTCTGAGTTTCGCCGCCGACCAGATCAATGACCGCATCGAGGTCAGCAACGCTGTCTTCGAATTTAGCCGTGGTGTAGTCAATCACCTCATCGGCGCCAAGTGAACGCAGATAGTCGTGGTTCTTCGCAGAGCTGGTCGCGATCACATATGCACCGGCAAGGCGGGCGAGCTGGATTGCGAAGCTGCCCACGCCACCTGAGCCGCCGTGAATGAGGACTTTTTGACCTGCCTGAATCCCGGCGTGTTCATGCAAGGCTTGCCAAGCAGTCAGTGCTGCCGCCGGCACGCCGCCGGCCTCTTGCAACGACAGGGTTGTCGGCGTGTGGGCCAGACGATCTGGCGTTGAGAGGGCCTGGGTCGCATATCCGCCGGTAATCCCGATAAACCCGAACACCTTGTCGCCAACGACAAAGTCTCTGACATTCCTGCCCACCGCGGCGACTGTGCCTGAGACTTCCACACCAGGCGTGTAGGGCAGTGGCAGAGGAATGAATTGCTGCATGGCACCGGAGAGGATTTTCCAATCGATTGGATTGATCCCACTACCGGCAACATTGATTAACACCTGATCGTCATTGGGTTTCAGATCCGCAAGTTCTTTGAGCTCCAGCGCTTCTGCCTGGCCGTACTGCGCGACTTGGATCGCTTTCATGATTCTCTCCGTTGTGATGGTCAAGGCTCGTCGGAAGAAATGGACGCGCCGGCGATTTGATCAGTGGCGACGTGCGTCGAGGCTGAAACGCCCTGCGCCGGAAGAAACGATCTGCAAGAGCCCACCGGCCATGGCGATATTCTTGAAGAAGTGAATGAACTGATTCTGGTCCGCCAGGGCGTTATGGAAAATCAGTGCGGTCAGTACGCTGAAAATCGCCAACAGCGCTGCGGTGGTACGTGTGCGATAACCGGCGATCAACGCTACGCCGCCGAGAACCTCGACAGCAATCGCCACGCCCAACGCCAGTGCGGGAAAAGGCAACCCGACAGAGCCGATGTAGCCAATCATCATGGCCGGTGCCGCGATTTTCGACAGGCCCGAAAGAATGAAGATCGCGCTCAGAAGAATCCGCCCGATCAAGGAAACGCTGCTGTTGAGGTTGGAAGACGTTGAAGCAGTGACGCTGGAAATTGTGGCTGCGTGGGTCATGACGTGGATTCCGCTGATTTCAGCGCTTCACCATGAAGCGCCGTTGTGGAGCAGATGATGTCACCGCGCAGCTTTGCGCAATAGCCGACAAGTTTCGATGATCAGGTTCGAAAAAATAGAAATGCAGCAGAAATCGAAGTGGACCTCCCTCTGTGGTCAGCGACGTGTGTTGGTGAGTAGGATCAGGCAAATGTCGCGGACTAATCGGATAACAACGGCGGGGCGGATTCGGTACGTTGGTCTCGAACGCGGTTCAGCCGAATCCTGAACCGCCGCTATCAAGAGGAGTACTGCCATGAACGAGACTAAGGTTTGGTTGGTTACAGGCTGTTCCACCGGGTTCGGTCGCCACATTGCCACGGCGCTGCTGAATGAGGGTGAGCGTGTGGTGGTCACGGCGCGCAACACACAGCAGATCGAGGATCTGGCCGCCCTCGGCGACGCTTTGATTCTGCCTCTGGACGTGACCGATCCGGCGCAGGCGATGCAGGTCGTACAGGCGGCCGAGCATCGCTTCGGGCGAGTGGACGTGCTGATCAATAACGCCGGCGTTGGCTATTTCTCATCGGTAGAAGACAGCGACGATGAAGCTGTTCGGCGGATGTTCGAGGTCAACTACTTCGGCACGGCCAATATGATTCGCGCAGTACTGCCAGGCATGCGCAAGCGGCGCACCGGCATGATCGTCAACCTCACATCGGTAGGCGGTCTGGTCGGGTTCGAAGCGGTCGGCCATTACTGCGCGACGAAGTTCGCCGTTGAGGGCCTGTCGGAAAGTCTGCGCGCCGAAGTAGCGCCACTGGGTATCGGCGTGATGACCGTTCAGCCCAGCGCCTTCAGAACCCAATGGGCGGGGTCTTCGGGCGCCGCGCAAACGGTGGCCGAGGATTATCAGGCAACCGCCGGCGCTGCGATGCGCGCGTACCAGCAATCTGTTGGCAATCAAGCTGGCGACCCAGACAGGGCGGCAGCGGCGATCTACGCCGCGGTTACCTGCGCAGCGCCGCCGGCGCGCCTGCTGTTGGGCAATGAAGCCTATGAGGCAGCGCAGGCGAAGCTTGCCGCCATGGGCCGCGAGTTCAGCGCATGGGAGTCTACCGCCCGTGGCGCGGACTTCCCGACGGCCTGACAGGCGAAGCCCGCACTGATGGCATGGACGCTACAGAATCAGGCAAACACCTGAGAGGAGTGAGTTAACGGGGACGACGCGGTGTGGGAAAAACTGGGCGAGTGAGTTGATTCGCCCAATTTTGAACGGCATTTACCGAGGAGTATTTGTATGAATTCGTCGTCCCCGTCCCGACCTTTCATGTGGCTCTGCGCATTCGCAGCGGGGGCCATGATCGCTAATCTCTATTATCTGCAGCCGATCCTGTCGTTGGTAACGGGGGCATTTGGTATTCCGCTTGCCACGTCCGGCCTGCTGGTGAGTTGCGCTCAACTTGGCTACACGCTGGGCATTGTGCTGGTCGTCCCGCTCGGTGACGTCCTCGAAAGAAGAGCGCTTCTGAGCCGGATGTTTACCATCAACGCATTAGCGCTGTTTGTGGCTGCGGCCAGCCCGAATTTCTTGTTGTTCTGCGCCGCAGTGTTGATCAGTGGAGTCACGGCATCGGCTGCCATGTTGATTGTGCCGTACGTAGCGTCCATCGCAGCTGAGCATCGGCGCGGTCAAGTGATCGGCGTGGTGATGACCGGGGCCTTGCTCGCGATACCGCTGTCGTGGCTGGTCTCCGGCGGTATCGGCAACGCGGCAGGGTGGCGCTTGGTGTACGCCAGCGCCGGGTGCGCGGCGTTGATCCTGCTCATGCTGCTCAGAATCACCTTGCCAACCGAGCCCGCGCGCCGAGGCCAGCCCGTGCGTTATGAGCAGTTGATGCGCTCGTTGTGGCAACTCATCCTCGAGTATCCAGCGCTTGCTCGCCGGGCGCTTTACGGTGCGCTGGGAATGGCCAGCTTCAGCATGTTGTGGACTGGATTACCAATACTGTTGTCGCAACCGCCGTTCAATTTTTCGACTTCGAGCATCGGACTGATCGGGCTCACGGGAGTGACTGGCGCGTTGATTCCCGGTGTGGTTGGCCGGCTCTGTGATCATGGCTACCGGCACGCGCTGGCATTCGGGTTGGCCTCGTTGATGATACTGGCCTGGGCGGTGCTGAGCTTTGCGGCGACAGGGCTCTGGATAATAATCGCTGCCGCAATGGCCTTGAACGTTGGCGTAATGGGCTTGCAGATCGCCCATCAATCGGTCATCTACAAACTGGCCCCCGCAGCCAACTCACGGATTACCGCGGTGTTTATCAGTATCAACTTTGTTGGCGGCGCTATTGGCTCCGCAGTTGCAAGTTTCGGTATTCGGTATGTCGGCTGGGAAGGGCTGTGCCTACTGGGCGCTGCTTTGCCCGCGGCTCTTGTGCTGGCCTATGCATTGAAGGAACGGCCCTTTGCCCGCGTTGCGGTTCAATGAACATGCAAATGGGCGGCGAGGAAATCCATCAGGGCTCTTACGCGTGCGGGCAGATGTCCGCCTTGGCCAACGTAAATCGCATGAATCTCCGTGACGCTTGCAGGCACGAATGGTTGCAGGACGCAAACCAATTTTCCGGCAGCCAGGTCATCTGCAACCTGGCAGAACCCCAGCCTGGATAGCCCTGCGCCCAGCACCGTCAATTCACGCAAGGCGTCGCCATCGCTGACGCGCAGATTGCCTTTTACCGGGTACATACGTTGCTCGCCGCTCTCGTCGAGCAAGGCCCACTCCATGGCGGGAGGCGAAAAGGTGAAACCCAGACAGTTGTGATCGGCAAGGTCTTGAGGCACCAGCGGAGTGCCCTTGGCCGCCAGGTAGTCAGGAGGTCCTACGATCAGCCCTCTGGATTGCCCGAGTCGTTTCGCCACAAGGTTGGAGTTCTTGAGCGCTCCGGTGCGTATGGCGATATCTGCACGTGCTTCGATGAGATCGACCACCTCATCGGTGAGTAAGAGTTCGACGCTGACCCCAGGATGTTGATTCATGAACAAGTTGATGATGGGAAGAAAAAGCTGGCGGCCGATACCCACATTACAGCTGATTCTGACCACGCCCTGCGGTGCAGAACTGCCAGATGCTTCGCGTTCCGCTTCGTCAAGATCGGCCAGTATGGCAACGCTGCGTTAGTCTTGATGGCGCGCTGGCCTGAACACCTCCAGGGACGACCTTGTTCATTTGTTGGTTATGGCACCACGACCGGCGGGGAGGATGAGGTCGACGAGCTTGGATGCGAGTTGTTGAAGCTGCAGGCCATGCCTGTTGGTGGTTATGTGAAGTTCGCTGAGATTGCCGAGCGTCTCGAACAAGGCTTCGGACTGGAGCACTTTGCGCAAGCACGGGTTTCGATGGCGCAGTTGTTGATCCAGCTGGCCTGGTGGGCACGGGCGCTGAAAGATGCGCGGGCCTTCTCTCCTTTGCAGAAGTTCGCGTAGTCCTTCGCTTAGCCGTTTCTGCGAGCGCCTGGAGCATTGGGCAAAACCTGTGCAGGAATTGCATAACGGCACCGCGTCGCGACTTTTTACTCTTGCTTCAAGTCCTGCTGAACGGCAGGAAACTCTGATCTGAAAACAGGAGTTCTAAAATGTCCGATGTCGAAATTCGCGTAGCCCCTGATGCGCAAGAACACGCCACGGCAAATTCAGCCGGCGATCAGGGCAAGTACGTTGGCATGTGGGTGACAGCCGACGGTCATATTCGCCATGAGTTGCTGCCAGGAGGGCGATATGACGAGGCTCGCGGTCGGCAAAAAAGCGCTTATCAAGGGCGCTACTGGCTGGAAGGCGACCACATCGAGTATGTGGACGATACTGGCTTTACCGCAGACGGAGAGTTTCGAGATAACGTGCTGTACCACGCGGGCATGGTGTTATATCCCGAGCGCTGACGCATAAGCCGGAATGAACATTCCGGCTTTTTTATTGGTGTCGTATTACAGATTCTGTGGGCGGAATTGATCGCGCAAATCCAGGGTTTCGCCCGCCACCATAAATTTCCCCTGCCCGCGGTAATGCAGGGTTTTGGGGTTTTTCACCGACGTAGCCACATGCGCCTTGACCACTTCCCACACGAACAGACCGTACTCGCCGATAAGATTGGAGTCGAACAGCTTGCACTCGAAATTGGCGTAGCACTCTTTGATCAACGGGGCCTTTACCCGTTCTGCGGGGGCGGCTGTGAGGTCAAATTGGGCAAACTTGTCGATGGCGCCACCGCTGCTGTTGCCGACGGCAACAACCTGGTCCACCAATTCGACGGTGGGCACGTTGATGACGCACTGCTGGCTGTTGTGGATCAGCTCGTAGCTGTGGTTTGCACTCCAGATGTAGCAGCCAAACAGGGCGGGGGAGAACTGCATCATCATGTGCCAACCCATGGTCATTATGTTGGTTTCACCTTGCCAGGCGGAGGTCACCAGGACGATGGGGCCGGTTTCCAGATGCTGGCGAACCTCGCTCAAAGGGAAGTCGGATTTTCGAAATGCGGTCATGGCGCCTCCGGGGATCAAAAGAGGATAAACAGTTGTTGTCAGTCGCTTTCGACAATTCAACTTTCCTGCTTTTTGACATGCATCTCTCCGGCAGCCTTGCTCAGGTTGTCGGATTTTTGCTCTTTTCCCTGAATTGCTTACGTCGGCAAGAGCTGTTCGCCGAACCGCTTGATCAGCCACTGCCCAGCCGGGCCGGGCGGCGAGTCGGTTCGATAAATCGCATCGAAGGCATAGGTGCCGCCTTTACAGTCGGGCATATCAAGCTCGACCAGGCGTCCTTCGTCCAGGTCAGACTGAACCATGGGCACCGGCATATTCCCCCATCCGATGCCCTCTTTGAGAAGCATGTGTTTGGCGCCCAGATCCGCCAGTCGCCAAGTGCGAGTGCTCACGACGGCAAAGTCCTTGTCACCCGTAAGCGTTGAACGATCCGATAGCACCAATTGAACAAACTCTCTGGCAGCGCCAGGGGATTTGGAACACTCGGTTGCAAGCGGGTGTGCAGGCGCGGCGACCGGTATCAATTGAACACTGCCCACGCCGATGCGCTCGATGCCGTCCAGGCCAATGTCCAGCGGACCGCTGATGCCGACTCCAGCTTTCTTCTCCATCACCAGTTGGGTCACTGCCCCCAAGGCTTCCATGTGCAAGTGCAGAGTGACGGTAGGAAATTCTTCCCTGAAGGTCCTTAACGCATCGACTACTCGCTCGGCAGGGAGCATTACATCGAGCGCGAGGTGAACTTCTGCTTCAAGCCCATGCAGCAAACCGGAGACTTTTGCGCGCAGCCCATTTACGCCGTTGGTAATAGTGCGTGCTTCAGCCAGGACCGTTCGACCTGCCTCCGTCAGTTGCGGTTTGCGCGTGGTTTTGCGGTCAAACAGTGAAACCCCGAGCTGCATCTCCAGATTGGAAATGGAGTAACTCACCACCGATGTCGCGCGATGCAGTTTTCTGGCCGCAGCGGCAAAACTGCCCACTTCTACAACCGTCAGAAATACTTTCAGTTGATCAAGCGTTGGTGTTCCTGGATCGGAGATCATTTCTACTGTCTCGAACGTTTGGGGAGTACTTGTCCTGATTTTGCAGACAGCAGCATATACGCAAGATTGAGCACTTGATCGGCTCTAACAATCAATTGACCGGTTTGTTTCTTCGGCAAGCCATTCGCTGCGCGTGATCTCCCACACCTCCACAGGCATCGACCCCGACACAAACTGGCCGTCCCGTCTGTCAACCATCCGCATGCCTTCATCTTCGGAAATCTTGCGCGAAGCGTGGTTGGCGGCGGCCTTGGGCACCTGCATCAATGGGCGCATCAAAGTTTCAAACCAGTAGGCATTGATCACCTTGCAGGCCTCGCGCATGTAGCCGTTGCCCTGAAACTGAGGGGCGAGCCAGAAGCCTCGATGGTTACCCGGTTGATCAAACAGGCTGATACTGCCGATGCAGCTCTCGGGCTGAACGCGGGTGCGGATCATCCAGTGCCATTCCTTTGCGGCAGCCGTCGCGGGCAGCGCGACATCGCGGACGTAAACAAGCGCGCCGTCGTCCGGATACGGCCACGGAACGCGGCTGTCGAGATAGCGCACGACCTCCCATTGCGGAAACAATTGTTGCACCGCCGCTGCATCACTCAGTTGCAGCGGGGTGAGGATCAGGCGGTGGGTGTAAAGCGTGGGGATGCGATCCATGGCAATCAATCCTTGCGAGCAGTGGCGGGCAGGACCGGTACTCTCTCAAACGAGCAGTTCAAGTGTCGAGCGACCTGTGCGCGGTCTCACTCAAGTAGTTCGATCAACTCCCCACCGTCCTCTTTCAACCGCTGCAAAAACACCTGTGCCTCCAGCAATTGATAGGGAAAATACAGCCCCGGCCTTACCTGCGCTTGCCCATCCAGCCCAACCAGCCGCTCCAGCAACATGGCCACGCTGAGCCCGGTCAACGCTGCTGCGCCTGATCGGTGAACTACGGCGTGGCGTGTGCGCAATGGCTGGCCCTCGTGATCCGTGCCTTCAAGTTCAATGAGTATTTCCGTCGACATCGGCTGACCCTGACGCCGGGTCGAGCTGACGCCGCTGGCGAGGTTGAACTCGACGTTCGGGGCGTCGGTGGCGGCCGCCAGGCCGGTGACGTCGATGGAGGAAAAGCCGGCGCCCTGCATGATTGTGCCGTCGACGGCGCGGAAGCTGACCTTGGCGTCGTCGCCTTCGCGCCAGATGAATTTGCCGTCGCGGCGGGTCAGCGCGGCGGGCAGCATTTTGTTCAGGTGCTCGAAATCGACGGCTACCGTCGGGCCGCCGCCGTCCTGTTCGTCGACCAGCGCATGAATGCGGATGTCGTGCACGCGGGCGAATGCCTTGGCGATGTGCAGCGTTGCCACGGTGGTGGCGCCGACCATCCATTCGTAGCCGAGGACAATGGGCGACGCGTCGGGCGAGTGGATGAAACTGGCGATCTGCGGGGCGATTTCGAACACGCCGGAAGAGATGCTCAGGTGCGGCACCTTGCGCTTTTGCGCAAAGCGCAGCCCGGCGAGGGCGTGGTCCATGTAGAACAGGACGATGGCGCTGATCGGGCGATCACCCAGTCCCAGATCATCTGCGCGAGCGTCGATGACCACACCTTGGGCATTGCCGATTTGCTCGGCGGTTTGCTGAGCCTTGGCGAGGTCGCGTCCGCCGATCAGCAAGGGGACGTCGGGATGCGCCGCGCGCAATGCGCGGGCCGTCTGATGGCCGATGGCGCCGGAGCCGCCCATGAACAGAATGGGATGAAGTGGCATGAATCCTCCGCATTTTTCCTGGATTGAAACGTGCTTGGGCTAGACACCCTAGCACGCACTTTCCAGTTCGCCGGTGCGCTTGGCCTGCGCACCGACGAACGACCACTGGAGGAATCAGCCCAGATGATGCCGCTGTGCAAGGCGATAGACATCGGTGTCGAGGCCTTCGAAACGGGCCTTCAACTGCAACGCCAGATACAGCGAATAGTGCCGTGACTGATGCAGGTTGCCGCCGTGGAACCAGAGGTTCTGCTGCTGGGTCGGCTTCCACATGTTGCGCAGTTCACCTTCATACGGGCCGGGGTCGTTGGTGGTACCGGAACCCAGGCCCCAGCAGCGCCCGACCTTGTCGGCGACTTGCTGAGAAATCAGCTTCGCGGCCCAGCCGTTCATCGAGCCATAACCCGTCGCATAAACGATGAGATCGGCCGGCAAGCGGCTGCCATCGGTGAGCACCACCGCATCCGCTTCGATGCGTTCGACACCGAGGCCCGGCGCGCTCTTGAGCTTGATCGTGCCGTTGGCGATCAGTTCCGAGGCGCCGACGTCGATGTAGTAACCCGAGCCACGGCGTACGTATTTCATGAACAAACCCGATTCGTCATCGCCGAAATCGAGCATGAAACCCGCCCGGCTCAGGCGTTCATAGAAGTCCTCGTCGCGCTCCTTGATCGCGTCGAAGATCGGCCGATGAAACTGTGGCATGACCTTGTACGGAATCGAGGCGAACAGCAGGTCGGCCTTATCCGTGGTCAGACCCGACTCGAGCGCCTCTTCGGAATAAAGCCCGCCGAAAACCAGTTCCATCAGGCTGTCTGAACGCACGATGTGCGTGCTCGAACGTTGCACCATGGTCACCTCGGTGCCGTTTTCCACCAGATCGGCGCAGATGTCGTGGGCTGAATTGTTCGCGCCGATGACCACTGCGCGCTTGCCTTTCCACGCATCGCCGCCGGGGTGACGGCTCGAGTGATGTTGCTGGCCCTGGAAGTTTTCGGCGCCGGGATACACCGGCACATTCGGTACGCCAGACATGCCGGTGGCGAGGATCAGTTGCGTCGGTTGCAGGGTGACGGGCTCGCCGTTGCGCAGGACCTCCACGGTCCAGCGGCCAGTCTCTTCGTCAAACGTAGCGCCGAGGCATTCAGTGCGCGGCCAGTAGTTGAGTTCCATGACCTTGGTGTACATCTCCAGCCAGTCGCCGATCTGGTCTTTCGGGGTGAACACCGGCCAGTGGTCGGGGAAGGGCAGGTAGGGCATGTGGTCGTACCAGACCGGGTCGTGCAGGCACAGTGACTTGTAGCGGCCGCGCCATTGATCGCCGGGGCGTTCGGCTTTGTCGATGATCAGCGTCGGTACGCCCATGCGTTTGAGCCTTGCGCCGAGGCCGAGCCCGCCCTGACCGCCGCCGACGATCAGGCAGTACGGTTGCGTGGTAATGCCCAGCGCCGCTTCTTCATCGCGGCGGCGCTCCAGCCAGTTGCGCTTGTCAGCGTGGGCATGGCCGTGGCTCGCGCCCATCGGCCGGCGGCGGCCGCTGGGTTCTTCGAAGCCCTTGAGTTCGCGCATGGTGGTCAACAAAGTCCAGCACAGACCGTCCTTCAGGCGCACGTAGCCTTTGCCACGCGCGGTGTCGGTTTCCAGACTCATCCAGCCTTCGAGCACGCCATCGGTGAGCGTGGCTTCACCTTCGAGTTGCCAGCGTTCGGGCCGGGTCTGCTCAAGGCGTGTTTCGAGCATGTCGCGAATCGCCGGTTTGCCTTCCAGGGTGACGAGGTTCCAGCTGAACAGCAGCAAGTCACGCCAGTGGCATTCTTCGGCAAACAGCTCCAGCGTGCCGTCCACATCTCGTTGCGCCAGACGTTCGCCGAGGCGTTCGACCCAAGCGGTGAGTTGCGCTGTTGGCGATTGCAAAGGGGTTTCAATAGCGATGTTCATGGGGCCACTCCCGATCTTGTTGTTTTGGTAAGCCATGGCATCAGAGCAAGGCTTGGGCCATCTCCTTGAAAGACGCGGGCCAGAGCGTTTGATGCAAAGGCCGACAAGGCTTGGCGCAGGCGACATGTCACAAATTCGAGAATCGCGGATGACACTGTGTCACTGGGCGCGAAATTCCCCCGTAACGAGCTTTTCATCTAAGCTGCGGACACACCCGTGTCTTCACCGAAGCGGAGAACAACAACAATGAAACCGGCCTCGATCAACGCCCACGCGCGCCAGGTACTGCAAGCCGTGCAGGGCTCTGTTGCCAGCCACAGCGCGGCGGCAGACCTGGCGATCACCCGTTCGTGGCGGCGCTGCCTGGATCAATACCAGCTTGATCCGGCCAGCCGCCGCGCGCCGGACGTGCTCGAACAGGCGCGTTTGCGCGAACACCGTGCGCCGCTGGAACACATCATTTCCGTGGCGCACTGGCAGATGAACAGCCTGCACCAGCAACTGGGACGTGACGGCCATGTCGTGCTGCTCACCGATGCGCGCGGCGTGGCGATCGACAGCGTGTTCAACGAAGCCGAACGCGGCGAGTTCCAGCGCTCCGGGCTGTGGCTCGGCTCGGTCTGGAGCGAGGAGCACGAGGGCACCAACGGTGTCGGCACCTGCCTGGTCGAGCGCCAGCACGTGACCATTCGCCGCGACGAGCATTTCCGTGGTCAGCACGTCGGCCTGACCTGTTCGGCCAGCCCGATATTCGACGCCAGCGGTGGGTTGCTCGCGGTGCTCAACCTTTCCTCCGTGCGCGAGGAAAGCAGCCTTGAGCAACGCTTCAAGGCCATGGCCCTGACCAATCTGTCGGCCAGGTTGATCGAGAGCTGTTTTTTCCTCGGCCACGATCCGCAACGCTATTTGCTGCGGTTTCATCCCGACGCCGGGTTTGTCGGGCTGCTGGGTGAAGGCCTGCTCAGCTTCGACGAGAGTGCGCGGATCTGTTCGGTGAATGCGGCGGCGCTGGATCTGTTGGGCCTGAGCCGCGAGCAAATGGTCGGGCAGTCGTTGACCATGTTGCTGGAAACGCCGATGGAGCAGTTGCTCGATCAGGCCAGTGCTCAGGCGCACGTCTGCTGGCCGATGCGCTTGGCCGACGGGCGCTTGTTCTACGGCCAGTTGCGCGAACCGATCCGCTCCGCGCCGTTGACCCTTGCGCCTGTCCCGCCAATCAAGGATGAGCGCGTGTGCCTGGAAGACCCGCGCCTGCAACGCGGATTCGCTCGCGCGTTGCGTGTACTGGAGCGTGACGTGCCGGTGTTTCTGCAGGGTGAAACCGGCACCGGCAAGGAGGCCTTTGCGGCAGCGCTGCATCGCGCCAGCTCGCGCGCCGGCCAGCCGTTTGTCGCGATCAACTGCGCGGCGATCCCAGAGACGCTGATTGAAAGCGAGCTGTTCGGCTATCGCGGCGGCAGCTTCACCGGCGCGCGCAAGGACGGCATGGTCGGCAAGCTTGAGCAGGCCCATGGCGGCATTCTGTTTCTCGACGAAATCGGCGACATGCCCCTCGCGCTACAGACCCGTCTGCTGCGCGTGCTCGAAGAGCGCCAGGTTGTGCCGCTGGGCAGCGCAACGCCGCGACCGCTTGATGTACGCCTGATCAGCGCCAGTCACCAGAATCTGCCAGCCTGCGTGGCCGACGGACGCCTGCGCGAGGACCTGTTCTATCGCATTGGCGGTTTCGCCGTGGAACTGCCGCCGCTGCGCGAGCGTTCCGACAAGGGCCGTCTGCTTGACCTGCTGCTGCGCGAAGAAGCGGCGGGCGCCACTGTGCGGCTGCAAGCGGGAGTTCGAGAACGCTTGCTGGCGCAGCCCTGGCCGGGCAACGTCCGGCAACTGCGCACCTGTTTGCGTACGTTAGTGGCGTTGGCAGTGGAAGGCCGGGTCACGCTGGAGGACGTGCACGAGTTACTGCCCGCAAGTGACGACCAACCTGTTGACGATCCACTGGGCGTATCCGAACGGCAAACTCTGCTCAGCATGATCGAAGCTGAACACTGGCATGTCGCGCGAGTTGCCCGTCGTCTGGGGATCAGCCGCAATACGCTGTACCGCAAGCTTCGTCAGCATGGGATCACCCGGCCTGGTTGAAGACAATCGCGATCATTTGCGTTCATTCGCTGTAGATTGCGTGCATTGCCTGGATATTGCTTGGATCCAATCATTAACTCACTATATCGCACGCCGACAAGCGGTAGGCTGAGCCTATTGCTTAAGGTGATGGCGCAATGACATATTGCAGCACCTTTCCTCACTTCAAGATGTACCGAAAATGCGCCCCCTCAAGTCACTTGTCGCAGCGTCGTTGCTGCTCAGCGGGTGCAATGGAATGCCAGTCGCTTTTGTTCAGGATCCTGTTTTAGACCAAGCCTTTGTCGTTCACTCCGGCGCGCCTTTGCCTTACGTGCTGATGGGTTCGGCTGTGCAATGGAATGAAGACTTCGCCGTGACGGTGAAGCACATTCCTTACTTGTCGGGCACGGTTTTCCAGGGGCAGGCAGATGTGCAGTTCTTCCGTCACAAGGCCAATAGCGTGCCGGCGTGGCGCGGCTACAAGCCGGGCGAGGAGCTGACTTCGGTGGGCTTCAATTCGCTGTACATGTCGGTCAAGGGCACCGGCCAGGCGCTGCCGGCGATGGTTCGCCTCGACGTCAAAGAGGGCAACGTGCTCTACGGCACCCATAATGGCGCGCTGGCCAAAGGCATGTCCGGCGGGCCGGTGTTTTCCGCCGATGGCAAAGTGGTTGGCATCAACGTGGCGTTTCTCACCCGTGACGATGTCAGCCGCCTCAAACGTAAAGACTTGCTCGATCAACCGCGCGTAAGCATTTTTTTGCCGTACGCGGAGATCAATCGCGAGTGGTCGCGCTATCAGGCCAGCATCACCCCGACAGCGCCACCGGCGACCAAACTGGCCAGCCGCTGATCAGCGTTCGCGCATCGCTTCGCGGGCGCGGTTGAGCGGTTTGATCAGGTAGTCGAGCACGGTTTTTTCGCCGGTACGGATGTCCACCGTGGCGATCATCCCGGGCACGATGGCGAAGCGTTTGCCGGCCTTGTTGCGCAGTTCATCCGAAGCGGTACGGATGAACACGCGGTAGTAGAAGATCTCCGGCTTGGCTTCGTCCTGAATCGTGTCCGGCGAGATCGTCACCACTTCGCCGTCGAGGCTGCCGTAGATCGAATAGTCATAGGCGGTGATTTTCACTTTCGCCGCCTGGCCCGGGTGAATGAAGGCGATGTCGCGCGGCGAGATGCGCGTCTCGATCAGCAGTTGTTCATCGAGCGGCACGATCTGCATGACCTGGCCGTTAGGCGCAATGACGCCGCCAATCGTGCTGACCTCGATATCCTTGACGATGCCGCGCACCGGCGAGCGCAGGGTCAGGCGCGACAGTGAATCGGTGCGACCACGGATCACCGCTTCGAGCATCTGCGCTTCGGCGTTGGCCTTGGCCAGGTCTTCGCGGGCGCGGACCATGTAATCGGAGCGGGCTTCGGTGGCTTTCAATTCCAGCTCCGAACGCTGACGGGTCAGGCGCAGCACTTCGACCCGGCTCGAGGCGCCGATCTTCGCCAGATTTTCAGTGATCGCGAGTTCGCTGCGCACCAGTTTCAGCGAGCTCTGAATACCGTCGAGGGTTTCCGCCAGACCTTTGCGCCGGGTCTGGTAGAGCTCGGTTTCGGCGCGGATCAGATCGGGAAACTCCTGCAGCGATGCTTCGAACGTCAGGGGCTTTTCGCTGACTTCGGCCTGCAAGCGGTTGACGCTGGCCAGCGCCGCGCGGTACTTGGCCGCGCTTTCGCCGACGTTGGACTGGTTCTTCACCGGGTCCAATTGCGCGAGGATCTGCCCGCGCTCGACCAAAGCACCTTCGCTGACATTGAGCTGCTCGAGAATGCCGCCCTCCATCGACTGAATCACCTGCTCGCGCGAGCTGGGCACCACTTTGCCGGTGCCGGTCGAGACTTCGACGATCTCGAACCACGCGGCCCAGGCAATGAAGCAGGCGAGCATCAGCGCGCAACCCCAGATCACCTTTGCGCCACCGGCAAGTGCGCGCTCATCGCGGCCATCGAGGTAGGACATCGGGTCCGGCACGTCGGTCATCATCGGCTTCATACCGCCACTCCTTTGCCCGGTGCGCGCAGCCGCGCCAATGCCGCGTCGCGATGGTCATCGATGACGATCCGTCCGTTGTCGAGCACGATGATCCGCTCGACCAGTTGCAACACACTGACCCGGTGCGTGGCGACCACCAGCGTTCGGCCCTGGGTCCAGGTCGCGAGTTTTTCCAGCAACAAACGCTCGGTGACGTCATCGAGCGCGGCCGTCGGTTCGTCGAGCAACAGCACTTGTGGCTGACGGATCAACAAGCGCGACAGCAACAGGCTCTGACGCTGACCGCCGGACAAACCCAGGCCGCCCTCAAGTACCAGATGATCCATGCCTTTGGGCAGCTGCCGAACGAAATCCAGCGCGCCAGTGACAGTCAGCGCGGCGATGATTTCCTGATCGCTGGCCTGACCGGCGCCGAGGGTGATGTTGTCGCGCAAGGTGCCATGAAACAGTCGCGCCTGTTGCGACAGCAGGCCGACATCGCGGCGCAGGTCGGCCGGATCCAGATGCGCCAGGGCGATGCCGTCCAGAGTGGTTTCACCGCTGCTCAGATCCATCGCGCCGCCCAGTGCTTGCAGCAACGTCGACTTGCCAGCGCCGTTGCGGCCGAGCAGGGCGATGCGTTCGCCGGGGCGGATGCTTAAATCGATGTTGTTGAGCGCCGGGGTCGATTCCTCGCTGTAGCGAAAACTGGCCTGACGCAGGCGGTAGTCGCCGCGAATTGCCGGCAGGTGCACGCGCTGACTGCCTTCGGGATGATCCACCGGCATCTGCATGATCCGGTTCAAACCTTCGAGCGCGACCTTGGCCTGCTGCCATCGGGTGAGCACGTGGGTCAGTTGCGCCATCGGCCCCATCATCCGCGACGACAGAATCGACGCCGCGACCAGACTGCCGGTGGTCAGGTCGCCGGCAATCACCATCGGCGCGCCGAACACGATGACCACTGCGAACACTCCGCCCTGCACGTTCTGCGTCCACGCCACCAGGCTGTTGGTCAAGGTGCGCAGGCGCAGGCTGCTGTCTGCGGAGGCGGCGTTGTACTGGTTCCACTGTTGCTGGAAACGCTGCTCGGCCTGCAATGCCTTGATGTCGTCGAGGCCCTGAATACTTTCTACCAGCATGGCGTTGCGCAGCGCCGCTTCACGCATCGAGGCATTGGCGAGTCGGGCCAGACGCGGTTGCGCAATGATCCCGGGCAGCAACATGAACACCAGCGCCACCAGCGGGATCAGCACCAGTGGCCCGCCGATCAAATAGAACACCAGCAGGAACAGCAGGAAAAACGGCATGTCCGCCAGTGCCGTGGCAGTGCTGGAGGTGATCAGGTCGCGGATCTGCTCCAGCTCGCGCAATTGCGAAATGAATGAACCGGTGGATTTCGGCCGCGCGGAATTGCGCAGACGCAAGGCGTGGCCAAAGACCAGATCGGAGACGCGCAAGTCGGCGCGCTTGCCCAGTACATCGGTGATGCGCAGACGCAGAATGCGCATGACGAAATCGAACAGCAGCGCCAGCATCACCCCGCCGAACAACACGTACAGGGTCGGCAGCGACTCGGCCGGAATCACCCGGTCGTACACTTGCATGGAAAACAGTACCCCGGCCATGCCCAGCAGGTTGGCCACCAGCGAGGCGATCATCACTTGGCTGTAAGGCCGCAGATCGGTGAGGACGATGCGGCGGAACCAGTGCTCGTCGTAGGGCTTGATGTAATCGTTGGTGCGCACGTCCGCCACTGGTTGCGTCGGACGCAGAATCACCGTGCGCAGCGCCTGCTCGGTGAGCCCGCCAGCCTCCATGCGACTCTGCAAACCTTGATCGCCACTGAAGCAGATGCCCAGCTCGCCGGTTTCGCCGATGCTTTCAAGCACGCCGACCTGACCGTCGCGCAGTTGCACCACCAGCGGCGTACGCCAGCGGCTCAGGCTCTTGTTGTCGAATACCGCGAATTTCACGCTCAAACCGGCCTGACGCGCCATGTGCCGAACCACTTCTTCGACGCGGCCTTCGCTGTGCACCGAGGCCAGGCGCACGCTTTCCGGCGAGACGTCGAGGCGATAGTGGCGGGCGACCTTGAGCACCGCTTCCAGCCACGGTGAATAATCTTCGCGAGCTTCGGCAGCAGCGGGTTCGGGAACAGTGATGCTGGCATCGGTCATGGCAGGATCTCGACATTCTGGATGGCGCTGTGGTCGATGCCGAAGACCCGGCGAATCGCACCGCTGTTGTAGAAGCAGTCGATCTGCAGGCGTTGCAGATCAGCCTGGGTGTTGACCAGATCGAAGCGCGACTGATGGATTTCCTGCTCGGCGTTAAGCAGGTCGAGCAGCGGTCGCGTGCCCAGTTCCAGGTACTGGCGGCCATACAACATGCGCGCCTCGGTGATGCTGGTCTGGCGAAATTCCAGCGAGCGCAGCCGCCGGTTCAGACCCGAGGTTTGCGCCTGGGCTTCGGCCAGACCCTGGCGCGCTTGCAGACGGGCGGAGTCTTCGGCCGAATCCGCTGCGGTCAGCGCATGCCCGGCGGCGCGGCTGCGCGCACTGATCGCGCCGCCCTGATAGATCGGCACTTCGAGGTTGAGGAAGATCCCCGCCTGGGTGCGATCAGCGCGCGAGTTCTGATCGTCGTAGTGGTCGTCCAGGTATTGGTTGACCGACGGTTGCAGCGACAGGGTCGGGTAGGCCTCGGCTTTGGCCTGGGCCAGCTCGGCCTGTGCCTGGGTGCGTTGCGCGGCGGCTTGGAGAACGGCGGGCAGGGTGTCGGAGATCTGCGAGGCGTCGCAGGCCTGGGTTAGCGTAGGCGCGGCGGCGTCGCTGACCGCCGGCGGCGTGCGCCGTCCAAGCAAGCTGGTCAGCGTCGCTTGCCAGCGTGCGTATTGCGCCTTGAATTCCTGCAACGTCGCCGTCGCGCCTTCTGCGCGGGACTGCGCCTGGACCATATCGGAGCGGGTGCTGGCGCCCATGTCGCTGCGTTGCTTGGCCAGGTCGACGATGCCGCCGATGCCCTGAATCTGCTCGCGGGCAACCTCGAGCAGACGCTGATAACGCTGCACCTCGATGTAGGCCCTGGCGGTGTCGCGGGCGATGTCGTCGATCGCCAGCAGAATCCCGGCCTGACTGCGCGCCACCCGGGCGCGGGCGGCGTCGACCGAACTGGAAACCTTGCCGAAGTCATACAGCATCTGTTTCAGGGAAATGTTCACCGACTGGCTGCCGGCATCGCTGCCGTAACCGCTGGTGTAACCACCCTTGATGCCGCCGGTGACTTGCGGGTAATAGCCGGATTCGGCGACGTTGACCCCTTCGCCTTGCTGGAACAGGGTGCCGATGGCCTCGCCGATGCGTGGGTGCCAGTCCACGGCGAGCCTGACCGCTTGTTCCAGCCCCAACGCGTCCGCATCGGCGGACGCTTTCAGAGCAGGGGCAGGGCGCTGACGGCTTTCATTGCCTGCCGGTTGTTGCAGTTGCGACGGGCTGATGCTGCGCAAGCTGCTGTCGAGGTTGTCGTCGGCGCGAACGCCGACGGTGAAAGCGGGGTAGAGGCCGATGGTCAACAGGACCACCGGCCATTTCTGGCGAAAAACTGACTCCACAGACTTCCCTTACTGTTGAGAGACCAACGTTTGATGTCTTGTTTCAAACCACTTGAATGCCGTTCTGTACCCACAAGTGGTGGCTCGGATCCTCCTGTGCCGTGTATTGAACATAGTCGATGCCGTCGGCCTGTTGCGTGCCATCGGCGACCCAGCCATCGGTCATGTGCACGCTGTCCCTGTCGTCACCCTTGATCAGCAGGGTGTTGTTGTCCGAGGACGTGATCGCCAGCAGATCGCTGAGATTCAGTGTCAGCGCAACCGCACTGGAATGGTTGAGATCGAGGATCTCGACGTTGTGGATCTTGCTCTGCAGATCGCCGAGGTTGATCGACACGTCGCCACCGGCCCAGAGCAGGGTGTCGGTGCCGCTGCCGCCGTCCACCGAGGTGAATTGCTGATCGGCGATGATCAGCGTGTCGTCGCCACCGCCACCTTGCAGGGTCACGGCGCCACCGTGCGAGCCGTCGAGGGTGTCGTTGCCCTCGGTGCCCTGGATCAAGTCGCTGCCAGTGGCATGGGCCAGACCGAGGTCATCACTGGCCAGGGCCGAGAACGCGGTGCTGGCAAATGCGCCGGCCTTGTTCAGGTCGATGGTCAGCGTCGCGGTATCCACGGTGCCGTTGGGGTGGGTAAGTTGGTAGGTGAAGGTGTCTTCCTGGCCGATCACCGCATCGGTCAGCCCGGCCTTGAGCGTGTAGGTGTAGTTGCCGTTGGCCTGGACCACCAGGGTGCCGTAGTTACCGACCAGCGAAACGCCGTTGTACCCCGGCGCTACGTAACTGCCGGCGACCAGCACGCTGAGCAAGGTGTACACCGAGCCCAACACATCGGCGCCGCCGCCAGCGGTGTCGGTGAGCAGATTGCCCGATACCGGCGTGTAGCTGCCGACCACAAACTGATTGTTGTAGGTCGCGACGTTGATCAGGCTGGTGTTGACGCTGGTCAGCAGGCCGAGGCCGCCCACTGCCACCCGCACCTGATAACTGCCGGCGGTCTGGTCGTCGAACTTGATCCCGTAGTTGCCGCCGCCGAGATTGACCAGCGCGTTGCCGCCGTAACTCTTGACCAGCACGTACTGGTTGGTCGCCGTGTTGAGTTTGTACAGGCCCACCGTCATCGAACCGAGCAGCGCCAACAGGTTGCTCGAATTGACCACCACGGTCAGGTCACTGACGGTATCGGCCGCGACCACGGTGTTGTAGTTACCGCTGCCGCCGCCCAGCAGCACATTGAAGGTGCCGAGGGCGGAGTTGGTGGTCACTTCGCGGTTGATCAGGGTGACGTCGGTCGAGGCGATGTCCGCTGTGGCATCCACCACCAGCGCCGGGCTGCCGAGGTTGGCGTCATTCCACACTTCGCTGGCTTGCGGGCTGTCGATGCGCACGTACAGATTGGCGGTGTCGCTCAAGCCGTTCGGGTGCACCAGTTGATAGTTGAACACGTCGACTTTGCCGACGCTGCCGACGCTGCCGTTCGGTTTGTAGCTGTAGTTGCCGTTGGCGTCGATGGTCAGCGTGCCGTACAACCCTTGCACCGTGGTGCCGGCACCGGCGCTGACCCAGGCGCCGTTCTTGAAGATCTGCAACTGCGCGCCGTTGTCCGGGCCGGTCTGATCGGCCGTGCCATCGACGCCGACGTTGGTGATGACGTTGCCAGTCACCGCTGGCCCGGCAATGCCGTTGAACTGGGTCAGGCTGCTGACGTCCAGTTGCAGCTGGGTATTGACCGTGGTCAGCACGCCGATGCCGGTGCTCGAAACCGTCAGTCGATAATCGCCTGACAGCAGGTTACCGATGTCGACCCGCACACCCTGACCGGTCAGGGCAATCAGATCCAGCAGGCCGCTGCTGCCGTTGACATCCAGAGTCACCCAGTTGCCGCTGGCATCCTTGACTTGCAGGGTATAGACCACGCCATCGATCAGCGAAATCAGACTGCTGATGGTCAGCGTCAGGGTCGGATCAAGACGCGTGCCGCCGGCGACGGTGAAAGTGAAGGTTTTCGAGAATCCGGCCAGCAGCGTGGTGAACGAGTCGTTGAAGGTCTGCGAGGCGGTGACCGGGGCCAGCGTGACGGTGCCGACGGCGAGGTTATCGCTGGCGATCACTGGCGCGTTGACGTCGACGTCCGGCGCAATGACGTTGGCGGCCACCGAAACGTTGCCGCGTGCGTCGCTGAGGTTGACGGTGAGGTTTTCACCGTTGATCTGCGCACTGCTCAGGGTGACGGTAAACACGCCGAGGTTGTTGACCGTGCCGGTGCCGAGAACGGCGCCGCTGGCCGACTTGATGGTCACGGTTGCGCCGACTTCGCCGGTACCGGTGACGGTCAGGCCGTCGGCGCCGACCAGCAGCGCCGTGGCGGCAGCGGGCGGTGTCAGGTCTGGCGCCGTCGCGGTCGCCGCAGCCGATACGTTGCCGCTCGGATCCGCCTGGGTGACGCTGAGCACCTGGCTGTTGATCTGCGCCGAGGCCAATGTCACCGAGAAACTGCCGTTAGCGGCGACCGTCGCGGTTCCGAGCACCACGCCGCCGACGCCTCGCACGCTGATGGTCGAACCGGGCACACCGACACCAGTGAGTACGGTGCCGCTGCCATTGACGCTGACGCCGGTCGGCGCGCCGGGAGCGGTAATGTCTGGCGCTGTCAGGCTGGCATTGGGCGACAGATTACCGGCCGGGTCGACCAGACGCACGGTCAACAGCTGCCCGTCGAGTTGTGCGGTGTTCAGGTTGAAGCTGAACGTGCCGCCACTGCCCACGGTGGTGGTGCCGATCAGCGCACCGCCCGGGCCGTAGACGTTGACCGTCGCACCGGCTTCGCCCGTACCGCTGAGGGTCAGACCGTTGGCAGCGAGCGTCAGACCGCTGGCCGCGATCGGCGCCTGCACGTCAGGGGCCGTCAGATTGAAGACCTGCGACAGATTGCCCGTCGGGTCGGTCTGTTGGACATTGAGCTGTTGGCCGTTCAGTTGCGCGCTGGACAGTTGCACGGTGAAGGTGCCGCCAGCATTGACCACGGCGGTGCCGAGGACGGTACCGGCTGCGTTGGTCACGCTGACGGTCGCGCCGGCTTCACCCGTGCCGCTGACAGCCAGGCCGGTGCCGTTCAGGCTGACATTGCTCAGCGGCGCTGGCGCAGTGGTATCGGCGACGCTGAGGTTGGTAACCGGCGAAACGTTGCCCGCCGCATCACTCTGCGTGACGCTCAGTTGCTGGCCGTTGAGTTGCGCCGATGACAAGGTCACCGAGAACGAGCCATTGCCCGCCACCGTCGCCGTGCCCAGCACCGTGCCACCCGCACCGCGAACAGTGACGGTGGCGCCGGCTTCACCGAGCCCGCCGAGCACCAGACCGGCACCGCTAATGACCAGCGCCGTCGGAGCGGTCGGGGGAGTGATATCGGGCGCCGTTACGTTAAGCCCGGATGAGGTGTTGTTGGCCGCATCGGTCTGTGTCGCATTGAGCACCTGACCGTTGACCTGCGGCGTATTGAGCTGTGCGCTGAAGGTGCCATTGGCGCCAATCGTCGCATTGCCCAGCACGACGCCGCCAGCGCCGGTGATGGTCACCGATGCGCCGACTTCGCCGCGACCGGTGACCAATGTGCCGCTGGCATTGACTGCAAGATCGCTGAGTGCCGCCGGCGCCGAGGTGTCGCCTGCGGTGATTTCAGTCGGCAGCGAGGCGCCACCCAGCGCAGTGTTGGCGGTGACCTCAAGACTTTCTCCGTTGGTTTGCGCAGGCGTCAGCAACACGCTGAACGTGCCATCCGGGCCAGTGACGCCGGTGCCGATCAGGCTGTTGTCCGGCGCGTAGACATTGATGGTGGTGCCGATCGCCGCCGTGCCGGTCAGCGTCACGCCGTCGGCTGTCAGTACAAGATTGTCCGGCGCAGCCGGGGCTGGCACTGCCGGAACAGTCAGGTCGGCGTCTGCGGACACATTAGTCGCGACGTCTGTTTGATTCACTGTCAGCACCTGGCCGGCGGTGATGCCGGGGTCCAGATCGATCAGGAACGTGCCGTTGGCGGTCACTGTGCCGGTGCCGACGATATTGCCTAGCGCATCGGTTACTTCGACACTCGCACCGGCTTCGCCACGACCGGCGAGCTGGCTCAGATCGCCGCTGATGGTCAGACCGGTGACGGCATCCGGAGCCGTGGTATCTGCCGCCGGGTAGAGCAGCACTGGCGATGCGTTCTGCGCTTCGTCCGTCGCGATCACCGACAACAACTGACCGTTGGCCTGGGCCGGATTCAGCGTGACGGTGTAGGTGCCGTCGCCCAATGCCACCGCTGTGCCGAGCACGGTGCCGGTGGCGGACAGCACAGTCACGGTGCTGCCGGCTTCGGCGGTCCCGGCGAGCAAGGTGCCAGCGCCGGTCAGCGATGTCACCGTTGGTGCGATAGGTGCAGTGCTGTCCGGCGCGTCGACCAGAACGGGCTGGGACTCGTTGTTTTGTGCGTCGGCTTGCACTACCGAGAGCGCGCGACCATCGAGTTGCGCAGCCGACAACGTGACGCTGAAACTGCCATCTGCCGCCACCGTCGCCGTGCCGAGCACCACCGCGCCGTCTCGCACGGTGACGGTCGCTCCGGGCTCGCCAGTACCGGTCACGGTCAAGCCGTCCTGGCTGACATTGAGGTCGGCCACCTCCAGTGGATCGGTGATATCGCCCGCTTGCACGGGCGCTGTCGGCGATGTGTTGGACGCCAGATCGGTCTGATTGACGCTCAACAGCTCGCCATTCACCTGCGGCGGATTGAGGGTCACGCTGAACGAGCCATTGTCGGTCACGGTTGCCGAGCCCAGTACCGTGCCAGTCGCGCTGAGCACGCGCACCGTGGCGCCGGCTTCACCGCTGCCGGTCAGTGTCAGGCCATCAGGCGTAAGAACGAGGTCGGTGGGCGCAGCGGGCAGGGTGATGTCCGGCGCAGTGACGGGCACGATCGGCGAAGGGTTGCCCGCCGCATCACGCTGGATCACCGATAAGGCTTCACCGTTGAGCAGAGGCTGGTCGAGGGTGACGCTGAAACTGCCATCGGCCGCGACGGTGCCGGTGCCAACGATGGTGCCCACTGCGTTGGTGACGACTACCTGCGAGCCCGCCGCACCGGAGCCGGTGATGAGGCTGCCGCTGGCGTCGATCTCGACATCGGTCAGTGCGGCAGGAGGCGTGCTGTCCGGTGCGCTCAGCGTGCCGGCAGGCGAGGCATTGCCGGCTGCATCCGCCAACACCACGAACAGCGCTTGGCCATTGGTCTGCACCGGAGTCACGGTGATCTGGAAACGGCCATCGCTGCCCACGGTGCCGGTGCCCAGCTCGGTACCGTCTGCGGATGTCACGCGGACAATGGCGCCGACTTCGCCGGTCCCGGTGAGGGTGTCGCCATCGGCATTCAGTTGCAGATCGGCCGGCGTCGCTGGCGGGGTCAGATCCGGTGCGGTGACCGTCACCGGGGCGCTGACGTTGCCGGGTGGATCGGCCTGCTGCACGCTGAGGATCTGTTCATTGATCTGCGGAGGATTGAGGGTGACGCTGAAGGTGCCGTCGCCGAGTACCACGCTGGTGCCGAGCAAAGTACCGTTGGCATCGCGCACGGTCACGGTCGCGCCGGGTTCGCCTGTACCGATGACCAGCGCGCCGGACGAGTTGATATCGACGTTGTCCAGTGGATCAGGCGGGGTGAAGTCCGGTGTCGTCAGGCTCACCGCAGGCGAGTCGTTGCCCGCCGCGTCGGCCTGGACCACGGTGATCACTTCGGCGTTGGTCAACGCCGGGTTCAGTGGCAGGGTGAAGGTACCGGTCGCGCTGACCACGGCGGTGCCAAGCACGTTGCCGTCGCTGTCGATGACCCGGACTTGCGCGCCGGGTTCGCCGCGCCCGGTCAGGCTTGCGCCGTCGCCGCCAATGCTCAGTTGCGAAACGGCCGCTGGCGGTGTGCTGTCGACCGAAGTGAACGGCGTGGCTGCCGAGGTGTTGCCCGCCGCATCCGTCAGCGACACGGTCAGCGTCTGGCCATTGGCTTGCGGCGTGGTCAGGGTGATCGCAAACGTGCCGTCGATGCTCACGGTGCCGGTCCCGACCAGCGCTCCGGCGGCGTTGTACACGTTGGCCGTGGTGCCGGCCTCACCGGTACCCGACAGCAGGGTGCCGTCAGCACTTGCCACCAGCGCCGCCGGCGCATTGGGCGCGATCAGATCCGGGGCGATCAGGTTGACGCTGTTGGATTCGTTGCCGGCGGCGTCGGCCTGGCTCAGGCTCAGGGTCTGCCCCGAAGTCTGCGCCGGACTGAGGGTGACGCTGAACGTGCCATTGGCCGCCACCACGGCGCTGCCGAGAACCACTCCGCCGGTGCCGAGCACGGTCACTGTGGCGCCGGCTTCACCGCGCCCGGTCAGGGCCGTGCCGTTCGGTGCCAGACTCAGTTCGCTGAGCGGCGTTGGCGCGGCGATATCGGCAGCGGTGTAATCGGTCGGCGACGAATTAATGCCGGTGCTCGAGGTTGCCACGGCAGACAGCTGTTCGCCGTTGAGTTGCGCGGCGTTGAGGGTAACGCTGAAAGTGCCATTGGCCGCCACCAGCGCGCTGCCGAGTAACACGCCCGAGGCATTGCGAATGCTCACGGTGCTGCCGGCGGTGGCCGAGCCGGTGAGGGTCAGACCGTCGGCGCTGAGGGCCAGATTGGTCGGTGCACTTTCCGCCAGATTGCCCGGTGCAGTCACCGGCGCTGCCGGTCCGGTGTTGCCGGCAGCATCGATCTGCACCACGGAAAGATTCGATCCAGCCACCGCCGCCGGGGACAACGTGACGCTGAAATTGCCGTTGCTGGCAACGGTCGCAGTACCCAGCAAAACACCGCCGGCATCGCGAACTTCCACGCTGGCGCCGATCTCGCCGATGCCGGTCAGGGTGGCACCATTGGCGCTGACCGCCAGATCGCTCGCTACCAACGGCGCCGTGCTATCGACCGCATTGACGATTGCCGGGGCTGACGGATTGCCTGCCGCGTCGATGGCTGTCACGTTCAGCGACTGGCCATTGGTTTGCGGGCTGTTGAGGGTAATCTGGAAAGTGCCGTTCGCGGCCGCCGTGGTGGTGCCGAGGAGGTTGCCCTGGCTGTCGCGCACGGTCACGGTACTGCCGGCCTCGGCGTTACCGGCCAGTTGCACGCCAGCAGCATTGAGGGTCAATGCGCTCGGAATCGCCGGCGCGGTCAAATCCGCGGCGATGACTTCAACCGCCGTCGATACGTTGCCCGGCGGATCTTCCTGAGTGACGGTCAGCACTTCGGCATTCAGTTGTGCTGCGTTGAGGGTGACCGTGAACGCGCCGCCACTGCCGACCTGCGCGGTGCCGAGCAAGGTGCCGTCGGCGCTGCGTACAGACACGGTGGCGCCGGGTTCGCCGTGGCCGGTAACGATGACGCCGTCGGCATTCACCGCGACTTGGGTCAGTGCCGCCGGCGGGCTGATGTCGGGTGCGGTGACGCTGGTCGACGGTGAAACATTGCCGGCAGGGTCGGTCTGATTGATCGCGAGCGCTTCACCATTGGTCGGCGCTGGCGCCAGGGTGACGCTGAACGAGCCGTCCGCGCCCACCACGGCGCTGCCCAGCAGGGTGCCGTTGGCGGTGGTGACATTGACTGTTGCGCCAGCCTCACCTGTGCCGCTGAGGGTGCTGCCATCGGCGCTGATCAGTGGGTTTTGCACAGCGGCGGGCGGGGTGCCGTCGACGGTGATCACACCAGTGGACGTCGAAGTGTTGCCGTTGGCGTCGGTCAGAGTGACCTCCAGGGTTTCGCCGGTGTTCTGCGCGTTGGGCAGGGTGACCTGGAAGTTACCGCTCTGATCGACTACGCCGGTGGCCAGAACATTGCCGGCGGCATCGCGCACGGTCACGGTGCTGCCGGCTTCGCCCTGGCCTTTGACCACGGTGCCGACGTCATTGATCGTAACGCCAGTCGCTGCGGCTGGCGGTTGCAGATCGCTGGCAATGATGCCGGCGGGTTGCGAAAGGTTGCCGGCGGCGTCGCTCTGGATCGCGGTAAGCGCCTGGCCATTAAGTTGTGCCGGCGTCAGCGTCAGGCTGAACGTGCCATTGCTGGCGACCAGTGCAGTACCGAGCACGGTACCTGTGGCGTCGGTGACAGTGACCGTCGCCCCGGCCTCTCCGCGTCCAGTGAGTGTCGTGCCGTTGGCACTCAGCGCCAGATCGGTCACAGCGTCCGGCGCCGTGCCATCGACCGCCGTCACCGTGCCCGGAATCGACACGTCACCGTCGGGACTGGTGGCCGTCACCTGGAGAACTTGCGCGTTGATCTGTTTGCTATTGAGCAACAGGGTGAAGCGGCCGAAGCTGTTGATCAGCCCGGAGCCGAGCACAGCGCCGCTGCTGCTGGTCACCGTCACGGTGCAACCGGGCGTTCCGGCGCCGGTCAGGGTGAATCCGTCGGCACTCAAGGCCAGATCGGTCGGTGTCGCGACCTGGGTACCGTCCAGTCCTGCCAGCGGCACGACGGGCGAATCATTACCGCCGCCATCCGTGCTGATGACTTCCAGATTGCCGCCAGGCTCGGCCGGTGGGCTGAGGGTCACGACAAAGCGGCCATCCGCATCAGCCGTCGCGGTGCCCAGCACAGCGCCACCGCCGGCAATGCTGACGGTGACCGTGGTGCCCGGTTCGGCAAGTCCGGACACCTGCGTGCCGGCCGGGTTGAGCGCGAGATCGCTGACCGGCGTCGGCGGCGTGCTGTCCGGCGCGGCAACGGTGCCTGGCAACGAACTGTTGGCGCCGTCCGACACCACGACTTGCAAGGCTTCGCCATTGGTCTGCGCCGTATCGAGGTTGACCGTGAAGGCGCCCGTGCCGTCAGCGGTCGCGGTGCCGATGACGTTGCCGTCGGCATCCAGCACCTGCACCGTGTTATTGGGCTGCGTGGTGCCGGTGACGGTGGCACCTGAAGGATCGACGATCAGCCCGGTCGGTGCAGGCGGTGCGGTGATGTCCGGTGCGGTGACCGGCGTGGCCGGCGAGGGCAGGGCGCTCGCATCGGTCTGGATCACGCTCAAAACCTGACCGTCGAGCTGAGCAGGACTCAGGTTGACGCTGAAATTGCCGTCGCTGGCGACCACCGTAGTGCCGAGCACCGTGCCGTCCGGTGCGCTGACGGTTACGGTGCTGCCGGCTTGCCCGGTGCCGGTCAATGTCACGCCATTGTTGGCCAGAACGACGTTGTCTGGTGCCAGCGGCGCGGTGGTGTCCGCTGCGGTCAGCGGCGTGTTGGGCGAAACGTTCACGCCATCCGATTGGCTGACTTGCAGTTGCTGGCCTTCGATCTGCGGGCTGTTCAGCGGCACTGTAAAGGCGCCGGTGCCGTCGACGATCGCGGTGCCCAACACATTGCCCGCCGAATCCTTGACCGACACCGTGGCACCGGGTTCGCCGGTGCCGCTCAGTTCAGTGCCGCCTGTATTCAGCGACAGATTGGAAGGGGCAGTGGGGGCCTGGATATCCGGCGCTTCAACTGGAACTGCCGGCGAGCCTGAAGGCGAGCCATCGGTCTGCACAACGCTGAGGTTCTGGCCATTGGTTTGTGGCGAGGACAAGGTGACTTCGAACCGGCCGTTGCTGCCGACGACAGCTGTTCCCAGCACGGTCCCATTGGTGTCAGTGACAGTAACGGTGGCGCCGATCTGACCCGCGCCGGAGACCACGGCACCATTGGCGGAAATGCTTACATCGGTCACGGCAACCGGCGTGGTCAGATCGGGTGCGATCACGTTGACCGGCGCCGAAGGATTGCCGTCCGCGTCGGTCTGGATCACTTGCAGCTGTTGCGCATCGGTCTGTGGAGTCGAGAGGTTTACCGTGAAGTTGCCATCGGCACCCACGGTACCGGTGCCGATGATGTTGCCGGCCGGATCGCGCACGGTAATCGAAGCGCCGATTTCGCCTGTGCCGGTCAGCGTCTGCCCTTGGCCGTCGAGCGTAACGCCCGTCAGCGGCGCCGGGCCTTGCGTGTCAGGCGTTACATAGCTTAATGGGGCAGAGGTATTGCCAGCCGCATCGCTGGCACTGATCTGCAACGCTTCGCCATTGTTTTGCGGGCTGCTCAATTGCACCGTGAACGTGCCATCCGCAGCAACGACTGCCGAGCCGAGTACATTGCCGTTCGCATCGCGAACCGTGATCGTTGAACCGACCTGGCCGCGTCCTTTCATCAGCAGGCCGTCCACACTCAGGACAACGTCGCTTGGCTGAGTCAGGCCATCGAGGTCCAGGGCGATAACGGTCGTTGCTGGCGACGGGTTGCCGGCGGCGTCGGTGACCAGCACGCTCAGCGCCTCACCATCGATTTGCGCGGCGTTGAGTTGGACGGTGAACGAGCCATCGGCTGCCACCTGCGCTGTCCCCAGCAGCGTACCTTGCGCATTGGTGACGCTGACTGTGCTGCCGGGTTCGCCACGGCCGGTCACCGAGAGGCCATCGCTGCTCACGGCTAGATCTGTTGCAGCGGCGGGGCCAGTGATGTCCGGCGCATTGAAGGTGACGGCCGGCGATTGCGCACCGGCGCTGTTGACTGCCACGACACTGAGGGTTTCACCGTTGGCCTGCGCACGAATCAGCGTCAGCAGGAAAGTGCCGTCAGCGGCCACCGCCGCGCGCCCGAGCAATTCGCCATTGGCGGCGCGGACTTCGATCGTGGTGCCGGCCCGGGCGGTGCCGGTCAGTTGGCTGCCGTCGCTGCTCAAACCAAGATTGCCTGGCGTCGTCGGTTCGACGATCTCCGGCGCGCTGATCGTTGCGCCGGTCGAGGTGTTGCCTGCGGCATCGGTGGCATTCACTGTCAGCGGCTGACCGCCGGTTTGCGCGGGGCTGAGGGCGACGCTGAAGGTGCCATCGGCTGCAACCACGGCGCTGCCGAGCAGGCTGCCATCGGCGGCGCGCACCTGGATGGTCGAGCCGACTTCACCGGTGCCGCCGAGTTGCGTGCCATCGGCGCTCACGCTGAGATTGCCTGGCGCGGTGGGCGCGGTGGTATCCGGCGCAGTGACCGTACCCGGCGTCGAAACGTTGCCCGCAGGGTCGGTGAGCGTGACGTCGAGCGGCTGGCCATTGTTCTGTGGCGTACCCAGGTCGACCTGGAAACTGCCATCGGCGCCAACGGTTCCGGAACCCAAAATGTTGCCGGCTGCATCGCGTACCTGAACGACACTGCCAGCTTCGCCAAAACCACTCAGCACCCGGCCATCGGCCGACAAGGTTAATCCGGTCGCGGGCGCAGGAGGCGTCGCGTCTCCACCGCCACCACCTCCGCCGCCGCCGCCGCCACTTCCGCCCGCAGCGGCCGCCGCACCACCCGCGCCCAACAGGCCAAGCCCGGCAATCGCCCAGGCCGGCGTTGCGCCATCCACCACACCGACGCCAGCGATCAGCTCGTCCAGCGAATTGATTTCGTCAAAGGTAAAGCCGTTGAACGGCTCGGCGCTGTAGCGCGCCTGCCACAGCGTCGCGTCGTCACCCTGAAAGACAATGTCATTGGGCACGCCGTCAGGGCTGGTGACAAAGAAATTGGAGATTTTGATTTGCTCGCCAGACTTCAGATTGACGATCAAATCCTGACCGCTGCGACTGGTCGACGCCAGTTGATCGGGCCGAACCGGCATTTGTACAACTGAAGGCTGACTGAGCTGAACATTGCCCCAGTTCTGGGCAGTGAGCTGAGAATTGGCTTTGTCGGCAATGACGATGTTGTCCATTACTACTCCCTGTAAATGGATGGGGCGGACGTCCACGGATGGTTTTAAAACCATAGATAGGGAGTGTCAGATGGGGCTGCCTGATTTTTGACGAGTGTATGAATGGGCCATTTGCCCACGTTTATCTCTTTGAAAAGCTGTTCTAATCAGGTCGTTACCGTTTGTCGGGACGTTGGATCCAAGCGCTTTTTGGGTGCAACAAAATGTGTCGTTTTCGACATTATCCAAAGGAACGCTGGAAAAGGTCCGGGCGGAATCGCCGAGGGTGATGGCTAAGCGATATTGAATTTCTCAAAGCGCAGGCCATCCTCCGCAGCTGCCTGTCTGCGAAGGTGTTAATCAAAAAGCGTAGAAGGGGAGAAAGGCTTTGTATAAGAAATCCTGTTGTACCGTTTCAGCGGTTCTTTCTACCCCTCAGCAGTTAATGCGCTAGCTATCGATCGCCGAAGTGATCGGACGATATCCAGTGCAGACTGATCGCTAACGCTACCGGGGCATTGATCAAACATATGTGGCGCCCCAGGGTAGACATGCAGTTCGACGGCAACCCCGGCGCGGGACAGGCGCAGGGCAAATGCAACGTCCTCTTCCAGAAACAGATCCAGCGCCCCGACGGCCAGAAACGTCGGGGGCAAGTCACGCAGATCGTCTTGCAGGGCCGGCGAAAACCAGCCGATTGGCAGATCATCCAGCGCTTGGTCAGTGCGCAGGCACTCCCAACAGAATTGGTTGGCTTGCGCCGGCCAGCCAATCACTCCGGTCGTGCTGTTCTGCTGAGGCGAGGCTGCGCTGCCCGAACGGTAATCGAGCATCGGATAAACCAGCACCTGGCTGGCGATGGAATACTCGCCGCGATCCCGCGCCACAATGGCCAGCGCTGCTGCCAGCCCGGCGCCGGCACTGTGGCCCATGACGATCACGTTGTCGGCGTCGATGTTGAGCGTTTGCCGGTGGGCGAAAACCCAGCCGAGGGCGGTGTAGCAATCTTCCAGGGGAATAGGGAAGGGGTGCTCTGGCGCGAGACGGTAATCGACAGCGACGATGATCGCCTGAAGTGCTTCGGCGAGGTTAGCCAGATAGTCATCGGCCATTTCGGGGCAACCAAGGACGAAGCCTCCACCGTGGATGTACAGGATCACCGCAAAATTACCGTCCGGTGCTGCGGCGGCGGGCCGGTAAAGACACAGGCGCAAATCCTCACCGTCGTGGGACTTTATCCATAGGCTTTCACCGCGCGCTTGTTCTCGGGATTTGAATGTCGCATGGACACGCTCCCTGATCGCGGGCAGCGTTTCCAATGTCCAGTCTTCAGCGCCGGGGGTTAAAAAGCTTTTGAAGTCGGGATCCAGCAGTTCATGTGCTTTCACGTTCTGCCTCCTGGTTGCGAATGAACGAGCGCCTCGGATGGAGGCGCCGCCCTCGGTGAAGTTACAGCCAGGCTTTGATCTGCGCGCACACAGCCGGCGTCGAGATGCCGTAGCGATCATGCAGCGTCGGCAGGGCGCCGGCGTCGAGGAAGGCGTCGGGCAACGCGATCTGTCTGAAGGTGGGCGTCACGCCATTGCGCAACAACAACCCGGCAACCGCCTCACCCAAACCGCCGATGATCGAGCTGTTCTCGGCTGTGACCACCAGACGCCCGGATTTGCGCGCTTCGGCGAGAATGGTTTGTTCATCCAGCGGCTTGATGGTCGGCACGTGCAGCACGGCCACATCAATGCCGTCGGCCTGCAATTGCTTGGCCGCTTCCAGCGAGCGCATGGTCATCAGCCCGGTGGAGATGATCAGCACGTCGTTGCCCGTGCGCAGGGTCTTGGCCTTGCCGATCTCGAATTTATAACCGTACTCGTCCAGCACCAACGGCACATTGCCGCGCAGCAAACGCATATAGACCGGGCCTTGGTGAGCGGCGATGGCGGGCACGGCCTGTTCGATTTCCAGCGCATCGCAAGGGTCGACGATCATCAGATTGGGCATGGCGCGGAAAATAGCCAGATCATCGGTGGCCTGATGGCTCGGCCCGTAACCCGTGGTGAGGCCGGGCAAACCGCAGACGATTTTGACGTTGAGGTTTTCCTCGGCGATGGCCATGCAGATGAAGTCGTAAGCACGCCGCGATGCGAACACCGCGTAGGTGGTGGCGAAGGGCACGAAACCCTCACGCGCCATGCCGGCGGCCGCGCTCATCAGCAACTGTTCGGCCATGCCCATCTGATAGAAACGCTCCGGGTGCGCCTTGGCGAAAATGTGCAGGTCGGTGTACTTGGACAGGTCAGCCGAGAGACCGACGATGTCCGCGCGCTGGTCTGCCAGCGCTGCGAGCGCATGGCCGAACGGTGCCGAGCGGGTCGCCTGGCCCTCGGAGGCAATCGAGGCAATCATCGCCGAGGTGGTCAGGCGCTTTTTCACCGGCGCGCCAGTAGCAGTCGAAGGCGCAGTGTTGGCGGCGTTGCTCATTGGTCTTTTCCTTCTTCAAGGTTGCTCAGTGCCAGGTCCCATTCGTGCTCTTCGACGCGAATGAAGTGGGTCTTTTCCCGGTTCTCCAGAAACGGCACGCCTTTGCCCATTTTCGTGTCGCAGATGATCACGCGCGGTTGCCCGCCGGGGTGATTGCGCGCGGCATCGAATGCAGCGACCAGGGCGTCGAGGTCATTGCCGTCGACGCGCTGGGTGAACCAGCCAAAGGCTTGCCAGCGATCGACGATGGGTTCGAACGAGAGAATCTCGCTGGAGTAACCGTCGGCCTGCTGGTTGTTGACGTCGACGATGGCGATCAGATTGTCGAGCTGCCAGTGCGAAGCCGACATCACCGCTTCCCAGGTCGAGCCTTCATTGAGTTCGCCATCGGACAGCAGGTTGTAAACGAACGAGGCCGAGCCTTTGCGCTTGAGGCCCAGGCAGGCACCGACCGCGATACCCAGGCCCTGACCCAGCGAGCCGCCGGTGATTTCCATCCCCGGGGTATAGGCGGCCATGCCCGACATCGGCAGGCGGCTGTCATCCGAACCGTAGGTTTCCAGCTCGTCGAGCGGAATGATCTCGGCTTCGATCAGCGCTGCGTACAGCGCGATGGCGTAGTGGCCGATGGAGAGATAGAAGCGATCGCGCTGCTCCCATTCGGGATCTGTCGGGCGATGGTTCATCGCATGAAAGTAAGACACCGCCAGCAGGTCAGCCGCGCCGAGGGCCTGGCCCACATAGCCCTGGCCCTGAACCTGGCCCATGCGCAGTGCATGGCGGCGAATGTTGTGCGCGCGCTGGGTCAGGCTCAGCGATGCAGCGTGTGCAAGATTAGTCGTCATGATGAAACTCCGTTGACTCAACGATTGACCAAAGCGGCGGGAATACGCAGGACCAGGCTCGCGCCGAGGAACAGCACGCCGGTGATGAGGTACATGCCGATGGCACTGGAACCGGTCAGGGTGGTGATCCAGCCGATCAGATAAGGCGAGCAGAACCCGGCAAGGTTGGCGAAGCTGTTGACCGCGGCGATGCCGGCCGCCGCAGACACCCCGCCAAGCAGCGTGGTGGGCAGCATCCAGAACAACGAGGTGGCGGAGAGAATGCCGGAGGCGGCCAGGCACAGGCTGAGGATCGACAAGGTCGGATTGCCGCCCATCAGCGCTGCCAGGCTCAAGCCGATCGCACCGGCGATCATCGGCACGATCAGGTGCCAGCGGCGCTCGCGATGTTTGTCGCCACTGCGGCCGACCAGCAGCATCGCGGCGATGGCGCACAGATAGGGCAGGCTGGTCAGGAAACCGATGTGCAGCGGGTCGGAAACCCCTGCATTACGCACCAGTGTCGGCAGCCAGAAGGTGATCGCGTATTGGCCCATGACCACACAGAAGTAGATCGCCGCCAGCAACCACAAGCGCCGATCACGGATGAACTCGCCGATCGAGGCATGGGTGACCTTTTGCTGGTCGTCTTCGGCCAGCTCGCGAGTGATCAAGGCTTTTTCCTCGTCATTGAGCCAGGTTGCCTGATGCACGCCGTCCTTCAGATAACTCAGCACCAGCAGGCCGACGACCACGGTGGGCACCGCCTCGAGAACGAACATCCACTGCCAGCCGGCCCAGCCGTGCACACCGGCAAAGTGGTTCATGATCCAGCCCGACAGCGGGCCACCGACCATGCCTGACAGCGGAATGGCGATAAACCACAACACGGTCATGCGCGCCCGCCGATAGGACGGAAACCAGTAGGTGAGGTAGAGCAGCAGACCCGGCGCCAGACCGGCTTCGGCGATCCCCAGCAGAAAGCGCAGCGCGTAGAACTGCCAGGCGGTTTCGACGAAGGCGAACAGGGCCGAGACGATGCCCCAAGTGATCATGATCCGCGCAATCCACACTCGCGCGCCGACCTTGTGCAGGATGATGTTGCTGGGCACTTCGCAAAGGAAATAGCCGATGAAAAACACCCCGGCGCCCAGTCCGTAGACCGTTTCGCTGAGGGCCAGATCGTTCATCATTTGCAGCTTGGCGAAACCGACGTTGACCCGGTCCAGATAGGCGCACAGGTAGCACAGCATCAGGAACGGCATCAGCCGCCATGCCGTTTTGCGATAGGCAGAAGAACGCACGGTCGAAACCGCTTCGAGCGACAGGGTAGTCATGATGGTCTGATCTCTTGTTTTTATTGACCGCCAGGCCATCAGGCCCGGCTGCGTCATCGATCCAGAACCGCACGGGCCACGCAGGCCCGCCCAGAGTTACTCAGTGAATCAGCATGCCGCCGTTCACATCGAGGGTGATGCCGGTCAGATAAGCGGACAGGTCGCTGGCCAGAAACAGCGCGGCGTTGGCGACGTCCTGCGCTTGACCCAGGCGCCCCAGCGGAATGCCTTCGATGATGGCGTGGCGGCGTTCATCCTGCATCAGGCCGCCGGTGATGTCGGTGTGAATCAGGCCGGGAGCGATGGAGTTGACGCGGATATTGTCCGGCCCCAATTCCCGCGCCATGGCCTTGCCCAACCCCAGCACACCGGCCTTGGCCGCGCTGTAATGCGGGCCGCCGAAGATGCCGCCGCCGCGCTGGGCCGACACAGACGACATGCAGACGATGCTGCCGGAAGACTGTTGGCGCATCAGCGGAATCACCGCCTGGGACATGAGCAAAGTGCCGCGCAGGCTGACGTCCAGCACCTTGTCGTAGTCCGAAGGGCGAATATCCAGAGTCTTCAGTGGCTGGGTGATGCCGGCGTTGTTGACGAGAATATCGATGCGCCCGAAGTGCCCGATGATGGCGGCGACGGCTTGCTGAACCTGCGCTTCGTCGGCCACGTTGGCCGCCAGGCCCAGATGACCTTCGCCCAGTGCTGCGGCGGCGTCACGTGCTGCGGATGCATCCAGATCGAGGATGACCACGCGAGCGCCGTGTTGCGCAAATGTGCTGGCGGTAGCGCGGCCAATGCCACGGGCAGATGCGGCACCGGTAATGATTGCGACTTTGCCTTGAAGAAGCATGGAGGATTCCCTCGAATTGTTTTTATTGGGTCGGTGTGTAAGTAACCGATGACTCAGCTTGTCCTTCGGGGCGAGCGTGAGCAATAACGCGGAAGTCACTCAATGCTGAAAAAAATTCAGCACTCGTCAGGCCGTTTCGCAAATGCTTGAATGAAACCGGTCCGTACATCACAAGAAATCACCACGGAGTCCCCATGCGCTCTGACACTGAGGCATCGATCATCCTGCCACCGCTGAAAGCAATTCAGGCCTTCGAACAAACCGCGCGCTTCGGCAACGTCGCCAGGGCAGCAGAAGTGCTGGACCTGACCCCCTCGGCAGTCAGCCATCAACTGGCGAAACTGGAAGGGATGATCGGCCGGCAATTATTCGTTCGCGCTGCTCGGGGCGTCTCGCTGACGCCGGTCGGCGAGCAGTACCTCAAGGAAGTCTCCGGGATTTTGCACAGTCTCGCCGTCGCCACCGAGCGTGCGGCCAGCGATGTCAGCCTCGATTGCCTGCGCTTGCACTCGTCGCCAAGCTTCGGTCTGCTCTGGCTGATGCCGCGCCTGGAAGCGTTTCGCGCCAGTCACCCTGACATACAGATCAACCTGTCGTGCTCCTATGAATCGCTGCACTTCAGTCGCGACAAGATCGACGTCGATATCCGCCACGGTCTGCCGAACTGGCCCAGTTATGAGGTGCGCACGGTCAGGAACGAGACGTTCGCGGTGCTGACCTCACCGAAACTGCTCGCGCAACGCCCGGTACGCGGCGCGGCGGATCTGCTGGAGTGCGATCTGATTTTGTCGGAAGCCACCCTGCTCAAATGGCCGCAATGGTTTGCCCAGCATGGTCTGGCGCGTCCGGAACGGCCTTATGCATTGAGCTTCGATCGTTCATACATGTCGCTGGAAGCCGCGAGTCATGGCTTGGGTTTCGCCCTGGAAAGCACATTGCTGGCGCAGAAGTATCTGGCGGCGGGCACGCTGGTTGAAGTAGCGCCTGAATCTCTGAGTGCTGCGGTGGCTGCGCACCATCTGGTATTCCCCAAAGCGCATTCGAGCTTCCCACGGGTCAGGCGTTTTCTGGCGTGGATGGAGAGCGAGTTGGGGCATGAGTTCGCGTATTGAGTCGGGCTCAATTCTTTCAAACTCTCTGAACCGGCCAAGGTCAATCCATTACCGGTCACATATTCACGTCAGAGGTGAAGGAATGGATAACTACCACATCAACAAAAACCAGCAGCGCTGGGAACTGGTCAAAGAGGGCGCGCAGCGTGCGTCGAAAACGGCGTCGACCAAAGCCGAGATCACGCAGATTGCCAGCGACTATCTGCAGGACAAAACCGCCTCGCTGAAAATCCATAAAGAGGACGGGACGATCCAGGAAGAACGCACCTTTCCGCGCGCAGCCGACCCGCGAAAAACCAAAGGCTGAGCAGGCTGTTCTTTTCTGTGTTCATCGTTTCTTCAGAAGGGTCTGATTTATGGTCATTGCATGTCTGGGATGGGGCTCACTGATCTGGAAACCGGACGGCTTGCCGCTGGCCAGCGAGTGGTTTGCCGACGGGCCGCAGGTACCGATCGACTTCGTTCGCGTCAGTGACACTGGCGAGTTGACTACAGCCATAAGCGCGAACGCGCCGCCGTGCAAAGTGCTGTGGTCGGTCCTGGACGTGACCGATCTCGATCAGGCCCGCGAACTCCTGCGTGTTCGAGAAGGCGTGCCGGAGGGCAGGGAGGATGGCATCGGCAGTTTCACCGTCGGTACCTCGGCGATGGGCGTGCTTGCTGAATGGGCAATTCCTCGGCAACTCGATGCGGTGATCTGGACGGCGCTGCCCGGCAGATTCAAGAACATTGAAGGCCTGGTGCCGAATGTCGACGACGCAGTTTCTTATCTGGCCGGGTTGAGCGGCGCGGCGCACGAACAAGCGCGCGACTATATCGAACAGGTGCCGGCGCAGATCGACACGCCGTATCGCCGTGAAATCATTGCCAGGCTCGGGTGGAAATAATGAGCACCCGCAGCCAGGCGCAGATTGCCGCTATCTTCGATCAGCTGTTGGCACTGCGAGAAAGTGTCGACATTCTCCAGCACGTGGAGAGCGCTAGCGTCGAGTCGCTGCGTGGCCATCAGACCGTGGACGCCCCCGAGTCGTTGGATCTGGTGTTTCAAAAGCTGCAAGAAGACATCGCCAGCATGGAGGAAACGTTGGCGACGATTGCCGAGGCGACCGGGGACGTGTCGAAGTTGTGAGGGGGTCGCGGGGCTGGCATGCAGAGATGATGTGCCTGGTCTGACGCCTTCGCGAGCAGGCTCGCTCCCACAATGGATTTGTGAATCGATGATTTCCGGGAGCTGACGCAAAAACCTGTGGGAGCGAGCCTGCTCGCGAAAGCGCTGGATCAGGCACTTACCCTGTTGGATGTGCCGACGCTATCGCGAGCAGGCCCGCTCCTACCACGGGGCTGGATCCACGCGCAACGCATCCACCACCAGTGAAAACGCCGGCGATGGTTGGCGGCGGCTGGGGTAGTAGAGGTGGAAGCCACCGAACGGTTCGCACCAGTCCTCCAGCACTCTGACCAAACGCCCTTCAGCCAGATGCGCACCGAACTCGTCTTCAGGCAGGTAGGCAATCCCTAGACCGTTCACAGCGGCGTCGGCGATGTGCACGGTGGAGTTGAACACCAGTTGGCCGTCGACCCGCACTTTCAGCTTTTTGCCCTGCCGCTCGAATTCCCAGGCATCGACACCGTCGTAGGTCGGAAATCGAATGTCGATGCAGCGGTGCGCCGCCAGATCGCGCGGATGTTGCGGGGCGGGGTGCCGGGCAAAGTAGTCGGGCGAGGCGACGACGGCCATGCGCAGCGGCGGGCCGATCGGTACGGCGATCATGTCTTGGGCGACGGTATCGCTGAAACGCACGCCGGCATCGAAGCGGTCGGCAACGATGTCGCGGAAACCGTAGTTGATATCGAACTCGAGCTTGATGTCCGGGTATTGCAGCAATAGTGGCGTCAGCTTGGGCAGCAGAGTGGTCTTGATGATGTTGTCGCCGCAGGTGATGCGCACCGTACCGGCAGGCTTGTCGCGCAACTCGGTCAGCGCGTCCAGCTCGGCTTCGATTTCATCGAAACGATGACCCACGGTGTGCAGCAAACGTTCGCCGGCCGCCGTCAGTGACACGCTGCGTGTGGTGCGGGTCAGCAGGCGAATTTTCAGACGCGCTTCCAGCGCCGAGACTACCTGGCTCACCGCCGATTGCGTCACGCCCAGTTGCACCGCCGCGCGGGTGAAGCTGCCGCTGCGGGCAACCGTGACGAAGGCGAGCAGGTCGTTGAAGTTGGGTTTGGCCATGGGCGCGCGCTCGGGTTTATTGATTAGCAGTGTTTATAACCGCATTAAGCACTCATTAGCTAATCAAAACCTCGAGCCTGCGCAACAATACCTCCATCCCGGCCTCGCCTGGTTTCTCGATCAAGGACGCCCCCATGAAACGACTGTTCATACTGCTCGGGTTTCTCCTGAGTTCATTTACTGCATTCGGAGCTGACATGTCCCACGATGCTGACAATTTCTTCAAGAGCGACAAGGTGACCGTGCAGAAGGTCAGCTTCAAAAATCAATATCAACTCACCGTGGTCGGCAACCTGTTTGTCCCTAAAGGACTCGACCCGGCAGCGCGCAGCGCGGCGATTATCGTTGGTCATCCGATGGGCGCGGTAAAGGAGCAGAGCTCCAATCTGTACGCACAGAAACTGGCGGAGCAGGGCTTTGTCACCCTGTCGCTGGATCTGTCGTTCTGGGGCGAAAGCGAGGGCGCGCCGCGTAACGCGGTGTTGCCGGACATGTATGCCGAAGACTTCAGCGCGGCCGTCGATTACCTCGGCACACGGCCATTCATCGACCGCGAGCGCATCGGCGTGTTGGGCATCTGCGGCAGCGGCAGCTTCGTGATCAGCGCGGCGAAAATCGACCCACGCATGAAAGCCATCGCCACGGTCAGCATGTACGACATGGGCGCAGCCAACCGTGATGGCCTCAAGCACTCGCAAAGCCTTGCGCAGCGCAAGCAGATCATTGCGCAAGCGGCCGAGCAGCGTTACGCCGAGTTTACTGGCGGCAAGGTCGAATACACCGGCGGCACCGTGCTCGAACTGAAGGCCGACACCCATCCGATCCAGCGTGAATTCTTCGATTTCTACCGCACCCCACGCGGCGAATTCACCCCGGCCAGCTCGACGCCGCAACAGACCACGCGGCCGACGCTGAGCAGCAACACCAAGTTCATGAACTTCTATCCGTTCGTCGATATCGAGAGCATCTCGCCGCGCCCGATGTTGTTTATTGCCGGTGCCGACGCGCACTCCCGTGAGTTCAGCGAAGAGGCGTTCCGGTTGGCGGGGCAGCCGAAAGAACTGGTGATCGTGCCGAATGCCGGCCATGTCGATCTGTACGACCGGGTCGAGCTGATTCCTTTTGCCAAGCTGACGCAGTTCTTCAAGAGCAACCTGAAGTAACTTTCAACGCGACGGAGCAAAGCGATGCGGTTTTTTGCCAACGGCTGGAAGGGATTCGTACTGATGGCATGGCTGCCCGTTGCTCTGTCTGCACCGACCGCTATGGAGGCCAGCAGGATGTGGATGACCGTCGGAGAACAGCGTTTTGCCATTGCTCTGGATGACAACCCGAGTACGCGGCAATTGCTCACGCGATTGCCGCTGAGCCTGGAAATGACCGACCTGCACGGCAATGAAAAATACGCCACCGTGCAGCCGCCATTGCCCACCCAGCCCTTCCGGCCGGGCACGATCCACAACGGCGATTTCCTTTTGTATGGCGACGATACGTTGGTGGTCTTCTACAAAACCTTCGATTCGTCCTACCGCTATTCGCGTCTTGGCCGCATCGAACGCCCGCAGGACTTGGCCGAAGTCTTGGGGCGCGGCGATGTGCGGGTGACGTTCACTCTGCATGAGTGAGGAGAGTCATTGATGAACCAGAGATCGTTATATCAAGGGCGCCTTCTGCGCATCCTGGCCCTCGGCTGCGCGGTCCTCGCCAGTGCAGCCTGCGTCAATCCTCTCTGCGCCAATCCTTCCCGATCACCGGAGAAACCGATCATGAAAGAACAGCCTCTGACCCCTAAGCAACTGGCCATCGCCCCGATTGCCGCCAACGCTGCAATCGGCGACATGCCGCGTTTGCACGACGCACTCAATCGTGGTCTTGATGCCGGGCTGAGCATCAGCGAGACCAAGGAAATTCTGGTGCAGCTGTACGCCTACGCCGGATTCCCGCGCAGCCTCAACGCCTTGTCATTGCTGATGAAGGTTTTGCAGGAACGCGCCGCGCGGGGCATCGAAGACGTGCCGGGACGCGAGCCGGGTCCGGTTCCGTCGGGATATGCGCTCACTGAACTCGGCACCGACAATCAGACTCGTCTGGTCGGTGCGCCAGTGTCCGGCCCCCTTTTCGAATTCGCCCCGGCGATCGATCAGTTCCTGAAAGTGCACTTGTTCGGTGACATCTTCGCCCGCGACAACCTGGCATGGACGGATCGGGAACTGGCGACTGTCGGTGCGCTGGCGGCAATGGCTGGGGTGGAGTCGCAACTGGAGTCGCATTTGAAGATCAGTCTGAATGTGGGATTGACGGTTGAGCAGTTGCGGCGAGTGGCGCAGGAGTTGGAGGCGCGTGGGGATTTTCAGGCTGCTGAGCGGGTGGGCGCGGGGCTGGACAAAATCCAGCGGTGAGGGCGGCTCGGATTCATTGCCGCTCTGTTAATGCAATTCTTATAGTGCGCGCTGGCGCCGACTCGCTCCCGGTGAGCTTCCTGTTATCCGCTTGAACGCACGACTGAACGCCGCTTGGGAGGTGTAGCCCAGGCGCTGCGCCACTTCTTCGATTGGCAGTCTTTCCAGGGTCAGCCACTGACTGGCCAGGCGCATGCGCAGTTCGGTGGCGTAGCGCAGCGGCGGGGTGCCGAGGGTGGTCTGGAAGCGTTCGGCGAAGACCGAGCGTGAGGTGTTGCACAGCGTTGCGAGTTCGGCGACGCTCCAGTCGCGCCCCGGTTGTTGGTGCAGGGCCAGCAAGGCCTGCGCCAGGCGAGGGTCGCGCAGGGCGGCGACGAGACCGGAGGCATTGCCGCAAGCGCATTCGACCCAGCCGCGAACAATCATTGCCGCCACTACGTCGGCAAGGCGCGCGAGAATGCCGGCAAAGCCAATGCGCGCTGCGCTGACTTCGCGTTCCATGGTCGCGAGAATCGGCATGAGTCCCGGATAGCGCTGGCCACCGGCGTCGATCAGCATAAGACCCGGCATCAGCCGACCGAGGCCTTGCAGGCTGCCGAGTTCGAACTCCATACAGCCACTAAAGAGCAGGGCGCTATCGGGCAAATCGGCGCTGTGTCCGACCTGCACCGCGCAGACCGTGTCGCCGAGCGGTGCGGCGACGGCGCTGTCAATGTCCTGCACCTCGGCGCCTGCATGAGACAGCAACTGGTGCGCAGCACCATGGGCAATGAATACCGCATTGCCTGCCGACAATTCGTACAAGCTGCCGTCCTCCAGCCGCAACACTGTCGATCCGGCGGCAACGAAATGGAAATACGCATGGCCGGGCTTGTCGGTGAAACCCAGGCCATACGGCGGACCAGCGTGGATCCGCCGATATTGCACGCCACGCAGACGCATGCTGCGCAGCAATTCAGTGATCAGGTCTGATGACAGTGCAAAGGGATCGGTGCTGCTCATGTTCGGGGTTTCGATCAAAAGTTCAAGACTGCGCATCATAGATCATCCGGTTTGCCGCCAATAGACTGCCCTCTCGAAATGTCCGAGGGAGTCTTGAAATGAATGAACGTGTAGGTGATGGGCGAACTGACGGGGAGCCGCTGGTGCCTGCGTGGATGGCGGTGTTTTCACTGGCGATGGGTGTGTTTGGTCTGCTCACGGCGGAATATCTGCCGGCCAGCCTGCTGACGCCGATGGCGCTCGATTTTGGCGTCAGCGAAGCGCTGGCCGGGCAAGCGGTGACGGTGACCGCGGTGGTCGCGCTGTTTGCAGGATTGCTCGTACCTGGGTTGACGCGCAGCCTTGATCGGCGGCTGGTATTACTCGGCTTTTCGGCACTGATGATCGCCTCGAATCTGCTGGTGGCGTTGTCGTCCAGCCTCGCAGTGTTGCTGATCATGCGCATCCTTTTGGGCATAGCTCTGGGCGGATTCTGGAGCATGGCGGCGGCCGTGGCCATGCGCCTGGTGCCGGCGGCGCTGCTGCCCCGCGCGTTGTCGATCATCTTCAGCGGGATCGCCGTGGGTACCGTGGTGGCGGTGCCGTTGGGCAGCTATCTCGGCGGCCAGTTTGGCTGGCGCAGTGCGTTTTTCGCAGCAGCAGCGGTGGGCGTGGTGACGCTGGTCTTTCAGATGTTCACGCTACCCAGTCTGGCGCCGCATCGTCCGTCACGCCTGCGTACGGTGCTTGAGGTGTTGCTGCGACCGGGCATTGCCGTCGGCATGTTCGGCTGTGTATTGGTGCATACCGGCCATTTCGCGTTGTTCACCTATATCAGGCCATTTCTGGAAAGCACCACCGGCGTCAGCCCGCAGATGCTGGCACTGATGCTCCTTGGTTTCGGCGTGGCGAACTTTGCCGGCACGCTGTTCGCCGGCTGGCTGTTGCAGCGCAATCCAAGGGCAACGTTGGTGCTGATGCCAGTGTTGGTGGGCGTTGCTGCTCTGGCGTTGGTCGGGTTACCGGCGTCGGTCACCGGGCAGGCGTTGCTCTTGGCGCTGTGGGGGATGGCCTTCGGTGGCGTGCCGGTCGCATGGTCGAACTGGGTGGCGCGCTCGATACCCGATCAGGCCGAAAGCGCAGGCGGCATGGTTGTGGCGTCCGTGCAGTCGGCGATTGCCGCAGGCGCCGCCGCCGGCGGTTCGGTGTTCAGTTTCAGCGGTATCCATGGTGTGTTTGTAGCGGCTGGAATTCTGATGTTGCTGGCCGCGCTGCTGATTGCACTGAAGGTCAATGTCGATGTGCCGGAGCCGGGTTCGGCGCCGGTGGCACCGGTGCATTTGTGATTTGATCAATCCGCCTTACGCGTGACGGCAATGTCCCAGGTTTGCATGACCTGAGTGATAGCAGCATCAATGTTATCCAGCGCGGTGTTGTCTCTGGCGAGGATGGATATGCCCTGCAGGAAACTGTCGAATACCGTCGCCATCGCCGCCGCACTTGTGCCGCTGGCCAGCTCGTCGGCATTCACAGCGCGTTCGACGCAGGCTTGAATGCCGGCACGGGTGCGCTGCCTTGAGTGGGTCAGGGCTTGCGCCACATGGGCGGTTTCCGGGCTCGGTGCGCTCATGACGCCGAGGGTAACCATGCAGCCCTTGGGGTGTGTGTCGTCGCACTGCATGCGTGCCGACTGGCGCAAAGCGGTCTCGATCGCCTGGCGTGGTGGCAGGCTGTCGTCCCACAGGCACTCGGTGACTTGCGCATAGGTGGTTAAATAACGCTGCACGCATTCATCGAACAACGCTTCCTTGGAACCGAACGCGGCGTAGAAGCTAGGTGCAGAGATACCGCCACCCAGGCCTGCCTTCAATTGGGCCAGCGATGTCGCGTCGTAGCCGTGTTGCCAGAACAGTTGCAAAGCCTGATCGACGGCGTCGTCGCGATCAAACTGACGGGGGCGACCGGTTCTCGCCATGACCTGACTCCTCATTGATTTAATATAAAGACTAGTCGATACAGAAATTGTTGACAACGCTGCGCATGCACCCTCAGGATCTAGATCGATCGGTATTTAAATCTGAGTCGGTTTTTCGAGGAGCTTCCAGTGACACCTTCAATCACGTTAACGGCTACGCCAAAAGGTCTGCCCATCGGCGCTTTGCTGGCGCTGGCCATGACTGGCTTCATCTGCATCGTCACCGAAACCCTGCCGGCGGGCCTGTTGCCGTTGATCAGTGAAGGCCTGGCGATTTCGCCGTCCATGGCCGGGCAAATGGTTACCGCGTACGCATTGGGTTCCGTACTGGCGGTGATCCCGATGACCATCGCCACCCGGGGCTGGCGGCGCCGCAACGTGCTGCTGCTGACGATTGTCGGTTTCCTGCTGTTCAATTCGATTACCGCGCTGTCGTCGCACTACGGCGTTACGCTGGTCGCGCGGTTCTTCGCCGGGGTTGCAGCGGGTTTGGCATGGAGTCTGTTGGCCGGCTATGCGCGACGCATGGTTGAGCCCGAACAGCAGGGCAAGGCGTTGGCACTGGCGATGGTCGGCACACCGATTGCGCTGTCGCTGGGCGTGCCTCTGGGTACGTGGCTCGGTGGGCTGGTCGGTTGGCGCACTACATTCGGCCTGATGTCGGCGCTGACCTTGGTACTGATCGTCTGGGTGCTGGTGAAAGTGCCCGACTACCCGCCGCAGCCGGCCCATCAACGCCTATCGCTGAGCAAAGTCTTGACTACCCCGGGCGTGCGTCCTGTGCTTGCAGTGGTGATCAGCTGGATGCTGGCGCACAACATTCTCTACACCTATATCGCTCCGTTCGTTGCGCCGGCGGGCATGGCCGAGCGGGTGGATGTGGTGTTGTTGATCTTCGGCATCGCCGCGCTGGTCGGGATATGGCTGACGGCGAAGCTGGTCGAGCCGCTGCTGCGCTCGACTGTTCTGCTGAGTTTGGCGACCTTTGCCGCGGTCTGCGTGGCGCTGGGTTTTGGCGGACGCAACCCAGAGGTGATTTATCTCGGCGTGGCGGTATGGGGTTTGACGTTCGGCGGCGCGGCGACGCTGTTGCAAACGGCGCTGGCTGACGCGGCGGGCAACGGAGCGGATGTCGCCTTGTCGTTGAATGTAGTGGCGTGGAACAGCGCGATCGCTGGCAGCGGTGTCGTCGGCGGCGTGCTGCTCGATCAGTGGGGCGTTGCCTCATTTCCGTGGGCCATGCTGGCACTGGTCGCTATCGCCTTCGCCATTGCCTGGGGTGCCCGGGCCCACGGTTTCAAGTCGGGCCCGCGCTCTGTAGAAGCTTCGGTGGTGGCGGGGCATTGAACCCCGCCAGCAGTTTCTTCAACCGCGCTTCGGCAGTTTCCAGTTAGGCCGGATGAAATGGCAAGTGTAGCCATTCGGAATCCGCTCCAGGTAATCCTGATGCTCGGGTTCCGCTTCCCAGAACGGCCCGGCCGGTTCGATTTCGGTTACCACACGGCCCGGCCACAGCTTCGAGGCGTCGACATCGGCAGCGGTGTCTTCGGCGACGGCACGCTGCTCGTCGTTGAGGTAGTAGATCGCCGACCGGTAGCTCGGGCCAAGATCGTTGCCTTGACGGTTGGGCGTGCTCGGGTCGTGGATCTGGAAGAAGAACTCGAGGATCTGCCGGTAGCTGATTACCGCCGGATCGAATTCAATCTCGATGGCTTCGGCGTGGTTGCCGTGGTTGCGATAGGTCGCATTCGGCACATCGCCGCCGGTATAGCCGACGCGGGTTTTCAGCACACCCGGATAGCGGCGCAACAGATCCTGCATGCCCCAGAAGCAGCCGCCGGCGAGAATGGCAGTTTCGGTTTGAGTGGTCATGGTGTGTGCTTCCTCTCGAGACGATGGGGGATACCCACTGTTATGAGGGCGGGTTGAGAGAATCCAAGGTCACGCTTATCAGAATCGATCACTGGCCTGCTGATCAAGCGGCATGCAGGCGTGTCAACCAAAGCCAAAGAACGAACGCAGCTTGCTCGGTGCCTTGCGTTCGTAGAATGGCTTGGTCTCCCTGAGGAAGTAATCACTCAGCCCGGCTTGTCCCGTCAGCACGCGGCAAAAATCAACTGGTCCGCCATCGGGGGCTGTGTCCCCAGCGACATTGCCGGCTTCGCGCATGACCTGTTCGATATCGCCATCCGCTTCGATGCCGACGATCAAGTGCGGTTTTTCATCAATCGAGGGGTCGTGCATCAGCGCCAGGAATGCGCGTTTCACATTGGCGTGTTTGGCCAGCAATTGCGAGAGCGAATGGACCATCGTCGATGGGTAGTCCGAAGGCTGTCCAAGCAACACGTTGGTTTCTTTTTCAACGGTACGCTGCGTGGCGGGCCGGCCGATTTCGCCTGAGAGCAGGCGTTGCACTTCCTCCGGAAGGAATTCCTTGCCGTACGGCGACTTCGGATTCAGAAAAAGCAGCGCGCCCAGCGTGATTTCGAACAATGATCGGGCGGGTATCTCCACATAGCTCTGCTCGCTGTCGATGGATTGTTGCAGCGTTGGCAGTGAGGAGAAGAACGGAATGACCGGCGTGCCATCGGGCTTCTGCCAATGAGCGATGCTGATATTGCTGCCGGCTTCGAGATTGACATGGCCTTGCGCCGCACCGGCGGTGCCGAGGATGTAGACGGTCGAGTCCAGCAGGGTGCGATAGAACTCAGGGCGATGCGCGGGTTCGTCCGCGGCCAGCCGGAGTGATGTTTCCAATGGGTTTTCTTGGGAAGTATCCATGAGGTCAGTCCGTTATTTTCAGTGGAGAGCGATGATTACCTGACCGACTCGAAGATGCCTGCATTCACCAGCATTTCATCCAGCCTCTCGGGCCATATCTGATCGTCGGTGCCTCGTAGCGATTCAGCGGACCACCAACGATGATCGGCCATGACCTCGGTTTCTTCCTGAGTCCAGCCAGCTCTGGATAGCCGCTCGCTTGGCGTATGCGCGACGAAATATTGTTCGACCGCGAGTACAGTTTCGCCGCTGGGTAATAGCATGGAAAAATCACGGTGCGCTACAGGTCCCTCAACGCCGCTGGCCTCTATGCCGGTTTCCTCAAGCAACTCACGTATTGCAGCGTCATGGAACGTTTCGTCGCTTTCAAGGCCGCCGCCTGGGGTTGCCCAGTAATTTCTGCCGGCCAAGGCGCCGTTCTCATGGATAAATCTGAAAAGCAGAACTTCTTGCGAGGGACTTATGACCAGTAATCGTGCTGCTTTGCGTTCGCGCATCTACATCTTCCTTGAAGGGCTTGCCACTGCTTGTTGTGTTTCGGATTCGTATTGCAAGAGGACGTCGGGCTGGAAAGAGCTCCTTATTGCACAGCCATTAAAGACCACCCAACCCGCTGAACCATGGAAAAACAACGCCAGATTCATGGCCTTTATATGCTGACCTCGCCCGCAATTGTCTGCGACAACGAAGCCAGCTTATGATCGCCGGTATCGCCAATAGCGTCAGAAACCACTGGAAAGCATTGCTGGACTGAAGCGCGAGGGCCAGAAGCACATTGATCAGCAATGCCCCAAGAATCGCGACGTTGTACTTGATGTGCCGACGTTTGATCGCAGCAAATTCTTCCCAGTCGTAAATCAACCAATCGTGGGAAAACTCTCCGCACTCAGGGCATTTATGCGTGGGCGGTAGGTTATCCGTGGTGAACCCACAATCAGGGCAGCAGACTGTCATTGAGCGAACCTTCCGCAAGCTGTCTCATATCGCTAGCCAGCGTAGTGCAGATTGGCTGGAGTTGTCCGTCTACAGCCAACAGGCCTCACAACAAACTCCACGAAACCCCAACATAAACCCCCATCCCTTCACCCGGGGTCGACCGCGCGGCATCCAGACCTTTGTCGTCATACCCCGGCGTGACCGTTGCCGCATAACGCTTGCCGGTCAGGTTGCGCATGTCGACCCAGCCTTGCCAGTCGCCCTTCGGCGCGTTGTAGCCCAGGGTGGCGCCGAACAGGGCGTACGGATCGGCGTAGTAGCTGTTGGCGTAGTCCACGGCAACTTTGGACACCAGTTGCGTGTTCACGGCGGCGAAGAAGCCCTGCGGCCAGTCGTAACGCAGTTCGCCCTGGTAATAATGCATCGGCAGGCCCGGCAGGCGGTTGTCGCCGAAGCGTTCGTCGTCGCGGTAGTGGAAGTCGCTGAAGGTGTAGGCCTGGCGCAAGCTCAGCTGGCGGCCGTTGGCGGCGGTCCAGAGTTTGCTGTTGAGACTGGCCTCGATGCCCTGGTGCACGGTCGGGCTGGCGTTGAGTTCGTAGGGCGTGACGGCGTTGGCGTCCGGCAGTACCGAGAGCAGTTCGTGACGAACTTGCGCGTAGTACCAGGCCAGGCTCCATTCGTCCAGTTTGCTGTCGCCACGGCCACCGATTTCCAGAGTGGTTGCAGTCTGGTTTTGCAGTTCGACCGGGTCGCGCTGGGTGCCACTGGCGGCGCCGTTGCCGGCAGGGAAGCGCACGTTGGAGCTGTAGATCAGCGACCACGGGTGCGGTGCTTCGACGGAGCGGCTGAGGTTACCGAACACTTGCACGTCCGGGGTGATCTGGTAGCGCAGGCCGATGCGCGGAGCATAGTCCCAATCACTGAGGCTGGTCTTGCCGCCACCCTGCGGATAGGTCACGGCGCTTTCGCGGCGGGTGTAGATGGCGGCAAGGCCGGTGGTCAGCCAGAGGTCGTCGGCAATTTCCAGGTCATTGCCGAAATGCAGCACGGTGTCCGAACCCTGATAAGTGAAATTGCGCATCCGCGTGCCCGGGGCATAGCTGGCGGTGTTGCCACTCGGGATGCGCACGAACTCACTGGCGCCGTCGTTGGGCAGGTGCTTGGTCACGCGCAGGCCGACGTTGCTGCGGCTTTCCATGCCGAACAAAGTGTCGCGGCGCTTGTAGTCGAAGGTGCCGCTGACGTCGGTGTAAGCCACCTTCAGCCGGTTCGGGCCTTCGCGCAGATCCATCGGGTAGTCGTGGTAGGCGAGGCCGGTCTGGATGCTCGAATCGTCATCGAGATAGAACGTGGTCTTGTTGCCGATGAAGGTACTGCCGGGCTGCTTGCGGCTGTCATCGCGAGCCACATACGCCGGGTTGGCTGCCCGTGGGCTGTGTTCGATGGAATGCTTGGTCACGCGACCGGCGAGGTCGTTGTCGGTTTCGCGATAGCGGAAGTAGAAGCGGGTTTCCAGATTCGGGTTGAAGCGATAGCCGAAGTTGGCGATCAGGCCTTTGCTCTCGCTGGCGGTGTGGTCCTGATAGCCGTCGGCGTTGGCATCGGTCAGGGACACGTAATAATCGAAATCTCCCAGCACTTGCCCGGAGCTGACCTGGCGCTGCTGATAGCCATGGCTGCCAGTGGCGTAGCGCACTTGCAGCTTTGGCGCGGTGTAACCGGTGTGGCTGACGTAATCGATAGCGCCGCCCAGTGCCAGCGCGCCGCGATCGAAGCCGTTGGCGCCGCGCAGCACTTCGACATGGTCGACCCACAACGGCTCGAGCAATTCATACGGTGTGCCGCCGGGGCCGGTGAGGGGCAAGCCATCCAGCATCGTGTACAGCCCCGACGCATGGGCGCCGGGTGCGCGGTTGATGCCTGAACCACGGATGGAAATCTTTACGCCTTCGTTGCCCGCCGACTGCGCATACACCCCCGGCTGATAGGCCAGCACATCCTGATTGCTGGCAACACGGCCCTGCAACGGCTGGCGCATGTCGACCACATTGGCGCCGCCGGGAACCTGCTCAAGGCGTTGCCGCGCTTCTTCGACCGCTGCATCGCTGCCACTGCGCTGATCTGCCGAAATCAGCACTTGCCCCAGCTCCAGACCTTGGGTCTCGGCCATCACCGGGCAGGCCAGGGCCAGACCGAGCAGGGCAGTGGGCAATGATTTGGACGACGGCATCGAAAAAACTCCAGCAAACAGGGATCGGGCAATGAACAGTGCGACGTCTGAACAACCTCAGGAAACACATGGCGACAGGGCTTTTTTGCCCGGCAATGGCAAACAACCGGGCGTGAACTAACCTCACGGATCAGGCCCTTCGGGTCAATAAACAAATTCAGCGGGCTGTTGAAGCGCGAGGACAGGTTCATGGCGAAAGACAAGAAGAAACCTGCAAAGGCAATCGAACGTCCGCGCTTGAAAAACAAGGACTATCTGCAACAGCTGCGCAAGCTGCATATTGAACTGGTCAAGCTGCAGGAGTGGGTCATCGCCAAAGGTGTCAAGGTGTGCATTGTTTTCGAAGGGCGCGACGGTGCGGGCAAGGGCGGGGTGATCAAGGCGATCACCGAACGCGTCAGCCCACGGGTGTTCCGCGTGATGGCATTACCGGCGCCAACCGATCGAGAAAAGAGCCAGATGCATGTACAGCGCTATCTGCCGCATCTGCCGGCGGGCGGCGAGGTGGTGATTTTCGACCGCAGTTGGTACAACCGCGCCGGCGTCGAACGGGTCATGGGCTTTTGCACGGAAGAACAGGCTGACAAGTTTCTCAAATCGATCCCTTGGGTGGAGAACGCTATCGTCGATTCGGGGGTGATCCTGCTCAAGTACTGGCTTGAGGTCAGTCCGGAGGAACAGACCCGCCGGCTCGAAGCGCGAATCAATGACGGGCGCAAGATCTGGAAACTGACACCAATGGATCTGAAATCCTACAGTCGCTGGTATGACTACTCACGGGCGCGGGACGAGATGTTCAAGCATACCGACACCGATTGGGCGCCGTGGATGGTGGCCGATTCCAACGACAAACGTCGTGCGCGGCTGAACATCATCACTGATCTGCTCAGTCGCATCCCCTATGAGGAGGTCAAGCGCGACAAGGTCGAGTTGCCGAAACGGCAGAAGCCGGGCAAGTACCGCGAGCCGGATTATCCGTATAAGCGGGTGGCTGAGCGGTTTTGACATTTGCGGGTTTTTTGGGGCTTGGCGGCCTTTGGGCCGACCAGGCTTTGGTTGGTTTGGGTGAATATCCGTTTTTTGCGGTGTTACGGCTGGCGGTTTCGCCCTTACGGCGAGTCACCTTTTTCAGACGCCAAAAAGGTAACCCAAAAGGCTTGCTCCTACGTTCGGCCCTCACAGGCTCGGGTTCCTTCGCTACGGGACTGATCCGGGCGCAGCGGCTACGGTTTGCTTCGCTGCACCTCCTTCCGCTGTGTTCGACTTCGTCGAACGGTCGCTGCGCTCCCACGCCCGGATCAATCCCTCCACTCAGCCTTCCGACGTCGCCGGTGGATCAAAAGCAAGATCAAACGCACTCGAGCTTGCGCTCATTGTTGAGTGGGGCGGCTGCGCCGCGGGCAGCTGCGCTGCTTTGCTTTTGCTTTTGTGGGAGCGAGCCTGCTCGCGAAGGCGGCCTGACAGCCGACCTGTTCTTGAGGTGGTACGCGATCCAACTGTAGGAGCTGCCGAAGGCTGCGATCTTTTGATTTTGCTTTTCTGTGGGAGCGAGCCTGCTCGCGATGACGGAGGCACATTCAAATGTTTTGAAAGATATACCGCTATCGCGAGCAGGCTCACTCCTACAAAAGAATTCCGCTTAAACCGTCCATCCGTCGTCTGCCCTGAACCTCTGTCGCGCTGTTTTTTCTACCGGGTAAGTCCCTCAGGAGATACCCGTATGTTCGATCAGCAAAAGAAGGCATCACTGGCGGCATGGCGCAGGATGGCGGAGCAGGCCGAGGGCGATCTGGATCCGGAACAGCAATATGACGAATTGCTCAAGGCTGCGGATCAGATGGAGGAGCAAGGCCTGATCACCAGTGCCGAATGGCGCCAATTGGTGCGTGACGCCGGCAATGTTTTTACCCTGAACGAGGAACAGCCACAGCGCTGACAGCTGCCATCGGAGGACATCCCATGCTCAGTTATCTGTTTATCGGCGCCAACGATGTCGAGCGTTCGGCGGCTTTTTACAAGGCGATCCTGACGCCGCTTGGCTACCAGCATGACCGTGAAGAACATTACTGTTTCTACTTGCCCGATTGCGCCGACAAGTCCAACGGCCCAGGCAGTGTGCACATCTCGCAACCGTTCAATGGTGAGCCGGCGACACCCGGCAACGGCATGATGCCGGCGTTTCGCGCCGACTCGCGGCACCAGGTCGATCAGGTGCACAAGGCCGGGCTCGACAGTGGCGGCAGCAATGAAGGACCTCCGGGCACGCGCGAAGCCTATACGCCGGACTTTTACGTGGCCTATCTGCGCGATCCTGAAGGCAACAAGCTGGCTGTGTTCTACAGCGGCTGATGGATGGAGCCTGTTGATTCGGCCCTGATGGCCGCCCGCGCCCAGTTTGCGATCACGATCAGTTTCCACATCGTGCTGGCGGCGTTCAGCATCGGTCTGGCGAATTTCCTCATGGTGCTGGAGGCGTTGTGGTTGAGGACCGGGCGCCAGGTTTATCTGGATGTCTATCGCTACTGGCTCAAAGTGTTTGCGCTAAATATCGCAGTGGGCACGGCGTCGGGATTGATTCTGGAGTATCAGTTCGGCCTCAACTGGTCGCGGCTGTCGGTGCAGGCCGGCGATGTCCTTGGTCCGCTGATGTTCTATGAGGTGATGGCGGCGTTTTTCATTGAAGCCGGATTTCTCGGCATCATGCTGTTCGGCCTGAAAAAGGTCGGCCCGCGTCTGCACTTTTTTGCCACATGTGCGGTGGCGGTGGGCTCGCTGATCAGCGCGTTCTGGATTCTTTCCGCCAACTCATGGATGCAAACCCCCGCCGGCTATTCGATTGGCGCGGACGGGCGTTTCCTCGCCGAGGACTGGTGGGCAATCATCTTCAATCCTTCGTTTCCCTATCGCTTGGCGCACATGCTGCTCGCCGTGTTCATCGGCAGCGCGACGCTGATTGCCGGGATCAGCGCCTGGCAATTGCGCAAGGCCCGGGAAAACCCGCGTGCTCGCCTGCAATTCTCCATGGCGCTGTGGGTGATTGCGCTGCTGATGCCGGTGCAGATTGTTGTCGGCGATCTGCATGGCCGGCACAGTGTGCACGCCCAGCCGCAGAAAGTGGCGGCGATCGAAGGCTCATGGACGCGCCCGCCAGAGGGCGCGGGGGAGCCACTGCGCCTGTTCGCATGGCCGGATATGCAAGAGCGCCGCAACCACTGGGAGGTGGCGATTCCGCGCATTGGTTCCCTGTACCTGCAGCATGACCTGACCAGCACCATCGCCGCGCTTGATGAGTTCCCGGCTGAGGACATCCCGCCCGTGGCGCCGGTGTTTTTCGCGTTCCGGCTGATGGTCGGGCTGGGGCTGTTGATGCTTGGGCAGGGTGTGGTCAGCCTGATCCTGCGTCGACGTAATCGCCTGTACACGGCGCGGCGCTGGCTGGCCGCGTGCGTGCTGCTGGCGCCGGCCGGATTTCTGGCGATGCTCAGCGGCTGGGTCGTCACCGAAGTGGGGCGACAGCCGTTTACCGTTTACGGATTAATGCGCACGGCGGACAGCCTGTCATCGGTGTCCAGGGCTCAAGTCGTCGGGTCGACCTGGTTGATTCTGCTGTTTTATCTGCTGATCTTCGGCATCGGTCTGTGGGTGTTGCTGCGCCTGTTGCGCGAGCCGCCACAGCAGGATCAACCCGGGCCGCAGCCCACCCTTGCCGACGAAACCGGGCACTGAGGAGTCGCAGACATGGACACCGACTGGCTGACGCTGTTGTGCGCTGCCGCATTGGCGTTCTCGGTGATGAACTACGTGGTGCTCGACGGCACCGATCTGGGCGTCGGCATGCTCATGGGCCTGACCGGTTGCAGTCATCAGCGGCGAGCCATGGCGGTGTCGATTCTGCCGGTATGGGACGCCAACGAAACCTGGCTGGTGCTCGGCGGCGGCGGGCTGCTGGCGTTGTTTCCGCTGGCGTACGCGATCTTGCTGCCGGCCTTGTACGTGCCTTTTATCGTGATGTTCCTCGCCTTGATCGCGCGGGCCATGGCGCTGGAGTTTCGCGATTACGCACCGAACGAGCGACGCAAGCGCATCGTCGACGGCGTGTTGGCGCTGGCTTCGCTGCTGACCGGGTTTGTCCAGGGCATGGTGCTCGGCACTCTCGTGCAAGGCGTTGCGCATCAGGGCGGTCAGTACATTGGCGATGGGCGCGACTGGCTGAATCCGTTCCCTGTGTTTTGCGGTTTGGTGCTGGTGCTCGGTTACGTCTGGCTGGGGACGTGCTGGCTGTACTGGCGCACCCTTGATGAATTGCAGCAGCACTCGGCCCGCCAGGCCCGCGTGCTGTCCCTTGTCACCGTGGCGTTATTGCTGGTGCTGATCGCATGGACGTCGACATTGCAGCCGCAATATGCCCGGCGGCTCGCCGATATTCGGCTGTGGTTGCCGGCAGGGCTGATCGTCAGCGCTCTAGGATGGGTGTTCAGCAAAGGTTTTCACGGGCGCTTTGACTGTGTGCCGTTGTTCGCCGCATTGGGCGTTTTCGTCCTGGCTTTCGCGGTGATGCTGGTCGCGCTATTTCCCTTCATCATTCCGCCGAATCTGACCTTGAGCGAAGCAGCCTCTAGCCCCACCAGCCAGATCTTCATGCTGATCGGATTCGCCGTACTCATACCGATAACCCTGGCCTACAACACCTTCGGTTTCCGCGTGTTCAGCGGCAAAGTGCGCGTTGCCAGCGATGGCTGAGATTCACGTCACCCGACCTTTTTTGCTCACCAGCGACAGGCGCGAAGCCCGTAGCAGATCAGCAAAAGCCGCCTTGTCGATCGGCCGACTCATGAAATAACCCTGCACCTCGTTGCATTGATCCTTGCCGAGAATCGCCAGTTGCTCCTCGGTCTCGACGCCTTCGGCCGTCACCGTCAGCCCCATGGCTTTGCCCAGACCGATGATCGCTTGCACCACGGCACGGTCGTTGGTGCCGCTGCTGATCGAGGCGATAAAGCGTTTGTCGATCTTGATCCCGTCGAATGGATAGGCGCGTAGGTAACCGAGCGACGAATAACCGGTGCCGAAGTCGTCCATGTTCAGACGCACGCCGAGCTCCTTGAGCTGATTCATGGTGGTCAGCGCGCCGTCGGTGTCATTGAGCATCACGTTCTCGGTGATCTCCAGCTCCAGACGGCTGGCCGGGAAACGCGTATCCACCAGCACTTCACGAACATCCTCGACGACATCGCTGAGGGCGAACTGCGCAGGCGAAAGGTTGACCGACAGCAGAATGTCATGGGGCCATTCCAGCGCGGTTTCGCAGGCTTCGCGCAGCACCCAGCGGCCCAGCGGTACGATCAGGTCGGTCTGCTCGGCCAGCGGAATGAACACGTCCGGCCCGAGCAGGCCCTGGGTCGGATGCTGCCAGCGCACCAGCGCCTCCACCGAGACGATGTGTTTGCCGTCGACCTTGTAGCGCGGCTGATAGTGCAAGACGAATTCGTTGTGTTTTAGCGCATGGCGCAGGTCATCTTCCATTTGCCGGCGCGTCTGGATCTGGTCGCTCATGTGCGCTTCGAAATAGCACCAGGTGTTCTTGCCGTCGGATTTGGCTTGATACAGCGCGATGTCGGCGTAGCGGATCAGATCGCTGGCGACGAAACCGTGTCGACGACTCAGGGCGATGCCGACACTGGCGCCGATATGCAGCGGATGCTGTTCGTAGAGGATCGGCTGATGCAGGCTGCCGATCAGCCGTGTGCAGAATTTGTCGATCTCGTTATGGCTGTCCATGCCATTGAGCACCACGACGAATTCATCACCACCGAGGCGGGCGACGAGGTCGTGCTCGCGGGTGCATTCGCGCAGACGCGTGGCGACTTCCTGGAGTACCGCGTCACCGGCAGGATGGCCGAGGGAATCGTTGATCGGTTTGAAGTTGTCCAGATCGATCATCAGCAGCGACAGCGGTGGCGAGTGTTCTTTCAATATCAGCACTTCATCCAGATAACGCGCCAGTTTGTTGCGGTTGGGCAGACCGGTCAGGGCGTCATGCATCGACAGGTGCTGGATCTGCGCATGGGCGGCGACTTCGTCGGTGATATCGCTGGCAGTGCCGCGATAGCCGACGACGCTGTCCTTGTCGAAAATCGGCCGCGCCGAGAGCCGGCAGTGGCGTGGCTGCCCGGAGTGATCGCGATAAGTGCAGCGCAAATCGCCGGCGCTGTTTTCTTCGCTGAGTTTGCGCAGCCACAGCTCCAGTGGCGTGGTGTCGCAAGTCAGTAATTCGCCGATGTCCTGGCCCAGCCACAGGGCTTGCGGGTAGCCGGTGACTTCGCTGAAGCGCGCCGACAGATAGGTCAGCGCCAACTGATCATCAACTTCCCAGATCCAGTCCGACGCCGCTTCGGCCACGGCGCGAAAGCGTTCTTCACTGGCTTCGAGGGCATGATTGGCGGCTTCAAGGGCCTGATTCGACGCCTGCATCGCATGGATACTGTTGTCGACGTATTGCGAAGAGCGCAGGGCGTGGCGGAAAAAGTATGCCGTCAGCAGCATCAGCACCAGAAACGTCGCGCCGAGCGGCGGCGCCAGCGTCCACAACAATTGCTGACCGGGCCGTTGCAGGTCGGCGACCAGGCTGTACCCGGTGCTGTCGAGCGGCACGCTTGGATGGCCTTTTTCAATGGTGTCGTCCGGGACCAGGGTCAGGTTCGTCAGGCCATAACCGCTGCCGATTTTGCGCAGTTTGGTCGGGGTCAGCTTGTCGACGAACACCAGCACCGAGGTGTTTCTCAGTTCATCCAGCGGGCGCTCGTCGTTGGGAATGATCGCGGCAGCGGTGATCAACGCCGGCCAGCCTTCGAACAATGAATAGCGGCTGATCGGCTTGGTCAGATCAGGCTGACTCAGCACCTGCTCGACCAGCGCCGAGGCGGGCGCTTGCAGTACGCTGGATACGTCGGTTTCAACCATCTGCCCGCGAATCACCGCGTACTTGGTGCGATTGCGATCAAGGACGAACACGCCGTCGTAGCCGTCGCTGGTGAACAGGGTCTTGCCCATGTTCTGTTCGGTGTAGGCCCAGTTGACGTCGATCGGCCCGCTCAAGGCCTCATAGGCGCGGGTCCAGTAGGCATAACTGGTGATGTAGTTTTTCGACGCGGTGATGCGGTTTTCCACGGCGCGCACGGAATAGAACTGGTTCTGTTCCAGATCCTTCGCGTCAAGGGTATTGGCGATGCCAAGCAAGGTGCTGATCGCGGCGATGACACCCGCAACAAACAGTGCGCCAACGGCGATGGCCAGGCGCCGGGTCACGGCGCGTTGCGGGGTCGGGATTGGCTGCGCAGGGAGAGTAACGGCCATGTGCTCGTCCTTGATCCGGTGTCTTCTGAATCTAGAACAATGGCGAGCGCACAATGTTCAGATTGTTGTTATTGGTATCGCCTGGATTTTTTCAAAGTGTAGCGAATCCGTTGGAATTTCCAGAACCGCCGGCCAGCGGCGAATCCCGAAAGGGCGAGACTTCCCGCACAAAAACCGGATAATGGCCGCCATTCGTTTAGCCGTAGTCTGGTAATCCCGCATGGAAATCAAGGTCAACTTTCTCGACAACCTTCGACTTGAAGCCAAGTTCGACGACTTCACGGTGATCGCCGATCAGCCCATTCGCTACAAGGGCGATGGCTCGGCACCGGGGCCGTTCGACTACTTCCTGGCGTCGTCGGCCTTGTGCGCGGCTTACTTCGTCAAGCTGTACTGCGACACGCGCAACATCCCGACAGAGAACATTCGCCTGTCGCAGAACAACATCGTCGACCCGGAAAACCGCTACAACCAGATCTTCAAGATTCAGGTCGAATTGCCCGCCGATATTTCGGAGAAGGATCGCCAGGGCATCCTGCGTTCCATCGACCGCTGCACCGTGAAGAAAGTGGTGCAGACCGGCCCCGAGTTCATCATCGAAGAAGTCGACAACCTCGACGCCGATGCCCAGGCCTTGTTGATGCCGCAGTCCGACTCCCAGGCGGGCACTTACATTGCCGGCAAGGACCTGCCGCTGGAACAGACCATCGCCAACATGTCGAAGATCCTCGCCGACCTCGGCATGAAGATCGAAATCGCTTCGTGGCGCAACATCGTGCCCAACGTCTGGTCGCTGCACATTCGCGATGCGCATTCGCCGATGTGCTTCACCAACGGCAAGGGCGCGACCAAGGAAGGCGCACTCGCCTCGGCGCTGGGCGAGTTCATCGAGCGCCTGAACTGCAACTTCTTCTACAACGATCAGTTCTGGGGCGAAGACATCGCCAACGCCGAATTCGTCCATTATCCGGACGAGAAATGGTTCAAGCCGGGTCCGCAGGACGAGTTGCCAAGCGAGATTCTCGACGACTACACCCTCGGCATTTACAACCGCGACGGCGAGCTGCGCGGTTCGCACCTGTACGACACCAACTCCGGCAACACCCAGCGCGGCATCTGCTCGCTGCCGTTCGTGCGTCAGTCGGACGGTGAAGTGGTGTACTTCCCGTCCAACCTGATCGAAAACCTCTACCTGAGCAACGGCATGAGCGCTGGCAACACCTTGGCCGAAGCGCAGGTGCAGTGCCTGTCGGAAATTTTCGAGCGCGCAGTCAAACGCGAAATTCTCGAAGGCGAAATGGCCCTGCCGGACGTACCGCAAGAGGTACTGGAGAAATACCCGAGCATCCTCGCCGGCATCAAGGGCCTGGAAGAGCAGGGCTTCCCGGTGCTGGTCAAGGACGCCTCGCTGGGCGGTGAATTCCCGGTGATGTGCGTGACCCTGATGAACCCGCGCACTGGCGGCGTCTTCGCCTCGTTCGGCGCGCACCCGAGCCTGGAAGTCGCGCTGGAACGCAGCCTGACCGAACTGCTCCAGGGCCGCAGCTTTGAAGGCCTCAACGACTTGCCGCAGCCGACGTTCTCGGGACAGGCAGTGACCGAACCGAACAACTTCGTCGAGCACTTCATCGATTCCAGCGGTGTGGTGTCGTGGCGCTTCTTCAGCGCCAAGCCAGATTTCGAATTCGTCGAGTGGGACTTTTCAGGCCAAGGCGAAAACTCCAACGCCGAAGAAGCCGCGACCCTGTTCGGCATCCTCGAAGACATGGGCAAGGAAGTCTACATGGCGGTCTACGAGCACATCGGCGCCAACGCCTGCCGCATCCTCGTGCCGGATTACTCGGAGATCTACCCGGTCGAAGACCTGATCTGGGACAACACCAACAAAGCCCTGCAATTTCGCGCCGACATCCTCAATCTGCACAACCTCAGTAAGGTTGGCTTGCGCAATCTGGTCCAGGGCCTGGAACGCAGCGAGCAGGACGACTACACCGATATCACCACGCTGATCGGCATCGAGTTCGATGACAACACACCATGGGGCAAGCTGACGATTCTGGAACTGCGCCTGCTGATCTACCTCGCGCTGCAGAAGTTTGACGAGGCCAAGGATCTGGTTGAGGCATTCCTGCAATACAACGACAACACCGTTGAGCGTGGCTTGTTCTATCAAGCGGTCAATGTGGTGCTGGAGATGGAGCTGGATGAGGACCTGGAGCTTGAGGATTACGAAGCCAATTTCCGCCGGATGTTTGGTGACGAGCGTATGGATGCGGCGATTGGTTCGGTGAATGGCAGTGTGCGTTTTTACGGTTTGACGCCAACGAGCATGAAGCTGGAAGGGCTGGACCGGCATTTGCGCTTGATCGAAAGCTATAAAAAGCTGCATGCGGCGCGGGCGAATGGGACAACCTTGTCGCATTGAGAGCAGGCGATCCAAATGTAGGAGCTGCCGAAGGCTGCGATCTTTTGACTTTGTTTTTTTTTGACCAAAGCAAGATCAAAAGATCGCAGCCTTCGGCAGCTCCTACAGATCGAGCCAAGCTCAGCGGCCATGCGCTGCATCCGCCAACTGCCCCGTATCCACACGCACAAACACCGAATCACCCACCGCTGTCAGCACTTCCCCTGCATACACCTCGCAAATCACCCGAGTCTTGCGCCCGACTTCACCTTCGACCCGTGCACGCAAGAGCAGCGGTACGCCCATCGGCGTTGGCTTGATGAACTTGATCCCAAGGTTACCGGTGACGCAGTCGATGCGCGGCAGGCTGCCGGCTTCGCGGTTTTCTGCGCGGTAGTGCCAGGCCATGGCGGTCCAGTTGGAGTGACAGTCGACGAGCATGGCAATCAGCCCGCCGTAAACCAGATCCGGCCAGCCGCAATATTGAGCTTCGGGCAGATGCTCGGCGATGACGTGATTGCCGTCCTCATCCCACCGACTTTTCACGTGCAGGCCTTGCGGATTGCGCCCGCCGCAGCCGTAACAAACGCCTTCGGGGGCGGCGAGGTCTTGCAGCGGGGTGGCGTGGCTGGACATGGCTGGGGTCATCCTGGAGTGGCGAGGCCGGACAGGCGCAAGCGGTTGCGTCCGCCGCGTTTGGACTCGTAGAGCGCGGCGTCGCCAAGTTCGATCAGCGCCGCCAGACTGGCCGGCGGTTTGTCGAACAGGGTGGCGCCGATGCTCAAAGTCACCGCGGCGGACGTGGGATAGGTGTGCGACGCCAAGGCCAGAAATTGTTCGCGCAAGGCATTGCCCCGTTCAAGGATAGCTTCGGCTGAGGCGTTGTTGAGCAGCATCAGAAACTCATCGCCACCCAGCCGCGCCGTCAGCGCATGGGGCGGCAGCTGGGCGCGGATCATCTCGCTCAGGGCAATCAGCAAGCGATCACCGGCGATATGCCCGTACTGGTCGTTGACCAGTTTGAAGTTGTCGATATCGATCAACAGCAATGCACCCGGTCTTTGCGCGGAGACACCGGCCAGCAGGCGTGGCGTGCGCTTTTCCAGCGCGCGGCGGTTGTAGAGGGCGGTGAGCGGATCGCGCTCGGCGAGGCGGGCGATCTGTTTTTCCCGGCGATAACGCTCGGTGCCGGTCATCGACAAGGCGATCAACATGATCGCCATCGCGCCTTCGACCAGCGAGATCTGAATGATCTCGCCGCGAAACGCCGCCAGATCGATCAGCGTGCCGGGGATCACCACGGTCAGGGCCTTGGCCACATAAAAGATGCCGTGGCCGAGCAGCACATAACGCAGTTGCACCGCGCCAACGCTCAACGACTTGCCGTGTGGACGCAACAGCGAACTGGCCTTGAGTGTCGGGATCGCCACCAGCAGCGAGTTGGCCACCAGCATGGCCTTGGACCACAGCGGGCCGTCCGGCATCATCAACATGATCAGCCACGTCGCGAAAATCAGGTACCACGCCGGCGACAGTCGGGTCTGGGTGAAGCGCGCCACACCGAGGAGGAAGAAGAAGTGCGCGGTCACCAGCAGGCCGTTGGCGAACCAGATGCCCAGCAGCAGAAAACCGCTGCTGCGCAGCAGAGCCAGGGTGGAACCGATGGTGATGGTGGCGAAACCGGCGCTCCAGAACAGTAGCGAAGGCTCACGGATGCTGCGCCACTCGACCGCCAGGTACAGCGCGGCAGCGGCTGCGAGGGCGATCGTGATGGTCAGCATCGTTGGCGGGTCGAGCGGCATTTCCGGGCAAGCCTGTCTGTATGGCAATAGGCCTGCGATTGTAAGCGTTTGGTCAGGTTTTTCGCAGGGGGCGCGTTGCCGGGCAGACCACTGGCGCTCCAGCGGTCACTCTTGCGGGCTTAGCCAGGTGTCTACCACGCGGCGATCGAGCTCTTCCCAATAGGCCATGCCCAGCACCCGCGTGGTGTTGAGCCCGCGCAGATAACCGCGCAGTTGCTGGGCAGTGTCGCGGATCAGTTGCGCATCGCGGCTGTTTTTGTCCAGCAGGACGCTTTCGTATTGCATCAGGTATTCGGCCACGCGCTCGCGATATTCGGGCAGTACGGCGTCACGGATCAGATCAAACGTTCTCAAGGCGAGACCCTCATCATTTTGTTGGCAGGTCCAGTGTGCATCAGTCTGCGTGGCACGCAACTATTGCTGGAAGTAATAGTGACCATCAAGAAACGCAAGTTCTGCTTTGCCAGCGATCGGCGGAAAATCGCCTCCATCGAAGACGCAGCTCAAGGAAATTGCGCGATGAACATTCTGACTCGACTGGCAATGATCGCCCTGCTGATGGGCGGGGTGGTTGCTGCACCGGCTTACGCAGACGACGCTCGGTCGTGTCACCTGCAACCCATCGCCGCCAGCGCCTCGGCGTTGCAGCACACGCAGACCGTGGGTGTGTTGTTGAGCGAAAACACTTTGCAGAACCTGCAATACCTGGAGCGTTACCACGACATGGCGCTGAACGGTGCGAAAGACGCACTGGATTCGCGTATCCGCGACGCGTTTGTCGGCAGCTCCGACCCGGAACTGGCCCTCGACTGGCTGGTGAGTTCGCTGCAACAGCAGTTCGTCTCGGTGACCGTCTACGACAACCTCGATGCGCTGGTTCAGGCCCATCCGGACGTGGTGGTCAAGCTCGACACCTTCAACCGCTTGCTGACTCAGCGCAACAGTCTGGTCGAAGCGCGTTTTTCCGCACGGTTCTACGACGCCGATCTGCAGTACATCGGCAAGGCCGAGGGGGCGATCGAGCAAGAATTGCCTTCGGTCTGGGTGCACAACCAGGCGGCGCCGCAGATCGCCGCGCAGATCAATCAGCAGCGTGACCTGCAACTCAATGCGCTGAAGCAATTCGATGTGTCGCTCAAGGCCCTGGTGGCGTCGAGCTGATTCTTAAAACGTAAATGGCAACGGCGGCGCCGTGAAGTCGAACCGTTGCCGGTTGAACCGGACCTTTATTTTTCAGGATTTACTCCATGCGTACTTTATTCGTGCCAGCCATGGCTTTTGTTTCCCTGTTGCTCGCCGGTTGCGCTTCGGCGCCGAACGATCCGACCCTGACCTTGCAGACCAGCAAGACGCCGGCGCAGTACGCCGATTGCGTGGTGCCGAAGTTGCAGGACAGTGCGTTGAATCCGACGGTTTCGCAGAGTCAGCGCAGTTATCGGATCGTGGTGCCGAGCAAGGTGTCGGCGGATAACGTGCTGGAGGCGTACAAGGCGGGGAAGGGCGGCAAGGTGTTCATTTATGAGCGGCATTTGCTGGCGTCGAATTTGTTGCCTTCGAGTTTTGAGCGGGCGGCTCAGGAGTGTATTTGATCTGAGCGCTTGACGGGTTTTGACAGAGCTCCTTTGGTTGGCCGCAACCAACCAATTTTTTCGCCCCACACTGGTTTTCGGTTGTGGGGCTTTTTTTTGGGGACTTGGCGGCCTTTGGGCCGACCATGCTTTGGGGTTTTTGGGTGTATATCCTTTTTTGGTGGTGTTGCGGCTGGCAGTTTCGCCCTTACGGCGAGTCCCTTTTGGCAAACGCCCCAAAAGGAACCAAAAGGTCTTCGCCCTGACGTTCGGCCCGCTCGCTGGGGCTCGGGGTTCCTTCGCTCCGGGATCGATCCGGGCGCAGCGGCTCCGGTTTGCTCCGCTGCACCTCCTTCCGCTGTGTCTGGCTGCGCCAGACGGTCGCTGCGCTCCCACCCCCGGATCAATCCCTCCACTCAGCCTGCCGACGGGCTCCAGGATCAAAAGCTACTCGAGCTTGCGCTCATCGTGTTGGGTGGCGGGACGGCCTGCGTGGTTTGCTTTTGCTTTTCTGTGGGAGCGAGCCTGCTCGCGAAGGCGGCCTGACAGTCGACCTGTTCTTGAGCGGAACGCGATCCAGTTGTAGGAGCTGCCGAAGGCTGCGATCTTTTGATCTGGCCTTCGCTTTTGCTTTTCCGTTGAGAGCAAGCCTGCATTGGACGTTGGGTGTTGACCAATTCATGTCCACGCCACAAAAACTGTGGGAGCTGGCTTGCCAGCGAAGGCAGCCTGACAGACGCCCCATTTCTCACTGAATGTACGCAATCAAACCTGTGGGAGCGAGCCTGCTCGCGAAGGCGGTGTGCGCCGCGATCACGAACAGCGCTCCGGAACCCGTTCACCCCGTCACACACCCAACCGGCACTTTCCCCGCAAACGTATCAACCAGACTCGCCACCACCATTTCCCCCATCCGCGTGCGAGTCTGCAAGGTGGCGCTGGCCCGATGCGGTTGCAGCACCACTTGTTCATTAGCAAAAAACGCTTCAGGCACATTCGGTTCATCGACAAACACATCCAGCCCAGCCCCGGCGATTTCCCCAGCCGAAAGCGCGGCAACCAGATCCGTCTCGTTCACCAGTTTGCCCCGGGCGACGTTGATCAGATAACCGTCCTTGCCCAGCGCTTGCAGCACTGGCGCGTCGATGATCGCTTCTCCCTTGTCCGCCGCGGCGGCGAGGATCAGGGCGTCGCTGTCGCGGGCCAGTTGTTTGAGGTCGGCGACGAAGGTGTGGGGGACGTCGCTCATCGGTTGCAAGTCGGTGTAGCTGATCGGGCAGCCGAAGGCGGCGGCGCGGGTGGCGATGGCGCGGCCGACGCGGCCCATGCCGACGATGCCGATGCGCATGCCGGAGACTTGTCGGGCCAAGGGCAGCGGGGCGAGTGGGGTCGGGCTTTGTGGCCATTGGCCGGAGCGCACGTAGCGGTCGCTGGTGCACAGGCCGCGACAGACCGAGATGAGCAGGCCGATGGCGAGGTCGGCGACGTCTTCGGTGAGGGCGCCGATGGTGGCGGTGACGCGGATGCCGCGGTCGCGGGCGTAGGCCAGATCGACGGCATCGGTGCCGACGCCGTTGACCGCGACGACTTCCAGGTTCGGCAGTTGCGCCATCAGCGCCTGGCTGATGCCGGTGTGGCCGCCGGTGATCACGCCACGAATGTTGGCGCCGTGGTCGTTTATGTAGGCGGGTTTGTCCGCTTGCTGGAAGTAACGCCGTACGGTGAACAGTTGGTCCAGACGCGCGTTGATTTGCGGGATCAGGATCGGGCTCAGTTGCAGGATTTCTGGCTTCATGGCTACCTCGTTACGCAATAAAAAGGCCGGCTCAACCGCGGCCGGCAAACGGCATGGCGCTGGCCATGACGGTCATGTTCAGGACGTTGGCTGACAGCGGCAGGCCGGCGATGTAGCGCACTGCATCGGCGACGTGTTTGACGTCGACCATCGGCTCGACGGCGATGCTGCCGTTGGCCTGGCGTACGCCTTTGGTCATGCGCACCGACATTTCCGTCAGGGCATTGCCGATGTCGATCTGGCTGCAGGCGATGTTGAATTCACGGCCGTCCAGCGCCAGGGATTTGGTCAGGCCGAGCACGGCGTGTTTGCTCGCGGTGTAGGCGCTGCTGAACGGGCGCGGTGTGTGTGCGGAAATCGAACCGTTGTTGATGATTCGTCCGCCCTGCGGCTGTTGTTTGCGCATCAGCCCGAACGCGCCGCGAGCGCAGAGAAAGACACCGTTGAGGTTGGTGTCGATCACGTTGCGCCACTGCTCGAAGGTCAGTTCATCCAGCGGCACGGCGGGGGCGTTGACGCCGGCGTTGTTGAAGACCACATCGAGGCGCCCGTAGACCTCGGCAATGGTCGCGAACAGCACGTCGACACTGGCCGGATCACGCACGTCGGTGGGTACCGCCAGCGCTGGGTGACCCTGGCTCTGCGCCAGTTCGACCAGCGCTTGCAAGGGCTCGGGCCGGCGTCCGGCGAGCACAAGGGTGAAACCGTCAGCCATCAGGCCCAGCGCCACGGCGCGGCCGATGCCACTGCCGGCGCCGGTCACCAGCGCAACTTTCGAAGGGGTCGTCATAGTGTTGTTCTCCTTTTTTCTCAATGCGCTGGAATCAGGGCCGTGGGCCGACGCGCATTTCCAGGTGGCCGATGCCGTCGATGCCGGCGCTGATCACATCGCCCGGTTGCAGGCTGTCAACGCCGGCGGGGCTGCCGGTCATGATCAGGTCGCCGGCGCGCAGGGGCACGGATTGCGAGATGCGCGCGATGACTTCACTGACCGACCAGATCTGGCTGTCGAGATTGTCGCGCTGGCGTTCTTCGCCGTTGACGTTCAGCCACAACTCGCCCTCGGGATGGCCGCTGCGGCTCACCGGGACGACGGCAGTCATCGGCGCGGCGCCGTCGAACACCTTGGCGCCTTCCCACGGCAGGCCGTTGCTCTTGGCTGCGCGTTGCACATCGCGGCGGGTCAGGTCGAGGCCGGCGGCGTAGCCCCAGACGTAGGCGAGCGCTTGATCCTCGGGGATATTGGCGCCGCCTTCACCGATGGCGACGACCAGTTCGATTTCGTGAACGAAGTCCTCGCACACTGTCGGGAAGGCGATGTCGCCGACGGCATCGACCACGCAGCTCGGCGGTTTCATGAAAAACACTGGCGGCTGGCGCGACTGGCCTTGAGTGTCCGGCCATGGGTAGTTGCGGCCGACACAGAACACCCGGCCAACGGGGAAGCGCTGCTCGGTGCCGAGGACCGGCAAGGTCACGGGCAGATCCGGGGTAAAGACGTATTCGGTCATGTTCATCCTGCGGGTCATCCTGTTTGAAAGGGCAGCGTACGGCGGCTGGCGTCGGCGAAGTTGGACGAAAGCCGCCTGCGTTTGGACAAATCCGGGTATTTCGCCTCAGCGCACCTTCAGCTCGATGCGATACAGGCGCCCGAGCAGTAACGAATAGGAGAGGGTGCCGATCAGCGCCACGCCGCCGATAAACCAGAAGGCATAGGCGAAGGTGCCGGTGGCGTGGACGATGGCGCCGATCACGATCGGCGTGACGATGCCGCCGATGTTCGCCGCCAGGCTGGTAATGCCGCCGGTGAGGCCGATCAGCTCTTTCGGCGCTACTTCCGATACCGCCGCCCACGACGAGGACGCGATGCCTTGGGCGAAGAACGCGATGGTCAGCACGGCGATGCAGATCAGGTTGGAGTCGGTGAAATTCACCAGCACGATCGACATGCCCAGCATCGAACCGACCACCAGCGGCAACTTGCGCGCAAACGACATCGAGTAGCCGCGACGGATCAGCAGGTCGGAAACGATGCCGGCCAGCAGAATCCCCACCGTGGCACCGACGAAGGGCAGCACGGCGAAGATCCCGGCCTTGATCATGGTCAGTTTGCGTTCTTCGATCAGGTAGGTCGGGAACCAGGTGAGGAAGAAGTACAGCGCCGAGGTGCTGGCGAACTTGCCGATGCAGATCGCCCAGATCTGCCGATAGCTGAACAGCTCGGCAATCTGCCGCCAGTTGAAGCGGGTGCGCTCCTGGCTGCTCTTGACCAGACCGCCGCCGGTTTCGATGTACTTCAATTCTTCCTGGCTGACCTTCTTGCAGTTCAGCGGATCGCGATACAGGTACAGCCACAGCACACCGAAGACGATGCCGAGTGCGCCGGTGCTGTAGAACACGTGGCGCCAGTCAAAGGTGGTCGCCAGCCACAGCAGCGCGCCGGTGAACAGCGCCGTGCCGAGGTACTGGCCGCACACGTAAATGCTGCTGGCCATCCCGCGTTCCCGCGCCGGGAACCACACCGTCACCGCGCGGCTGTTGGCCGGAAAAGCCGGGGCTTCCATGGCGCCGACCGCCAGGCGCAGGCCGAACAGCGAGGCAAACCCCGTGGCGAAACCCTGGCAAACGGTGACGGTCGACCAGCTGATCAGCGAAACGCCGTAGGTGAAGCGCGAGCCAAACCGGTCGGCAATGAAGCCGGCCGGCACCAGGGCCAAGGCATAGGTCCAGGCGAACGCGGAAAAAATCAGGCCCATCTCGATCTTGTCCAGGCCCAGGTCCTTGGCCATGAACGGCGCGGCGATCGAGATGTTCACCCGGTCGATGTAATTGATGATCGTCGCGATCAGCAGCAGCGACAGCATGAACCAGCGCCGCCGGGTAGGCAGACGCTGCGCCTTAACGGCATCGCGTGCACCGGCAATCACCGGCGGCACCGTGGCACTGGAAGAATGGGAGTTGGACATGCGGAGACCTCGTTATTGTTAGAAGAGTCGAGATTTTTCGAGCAGCCGATGCCGTTGCCCGCAACGTGTGGGGCAAGGCAATCGGACGGGTTGCAGCGCGGGTTTCAGACGTGCAGGAACGTCTTTGTGCGATTGATTTTCAATGGGAGGTCGGGCGGGGCGGCGAGGGGAAATAGCAGGATCATGACGTGCGCACCTTTGATTGTTTTTGAAAGAGGTTGGGCTGCGTTGGTCATTACAGTGGTCGTACAACGGGTCTAAATCAACCGATAGGTTAGAACGTTTTTTCTTGAAAAACGTGGATTTGGCGAACGTGTCCAAAAAGATAAATACGATTTGTCTTGAGAATAAAGATCAGATTTAAATCCCAAGTTGCTGAAAAATAACAACTATCCGTATTTTTATAGTAATGCGGTTTTTGGACAGGCACATGGGGAGGCTTCATTCAAAAAAGACAATGTCATCGTATGACTCATTGCCGCCCACCTCCCAACCCTGCAAGATGACAGGCGTCACCTCACTGCCCGGAGGACCTTCTGCCCATGTCTTCACCCAGCCGTATCCCGACCTACGTCATGCAGCAACGCAGCGAATTGACCGATTTCTACATTCGCGACAAAAAGGGGCGGCGCGCCGAAACCGCGCCTCACCGGCACGAGTACTTCCAGATTCAGATCAATCTCGGTGGCGACACCGTGCAGCACATCGGCAGCGTCCAGCGGCCATTCCCGCGCAACACCCTGGCGTTCATCCTGCCGCACCGCGTGCATGTGATTCCGCATCCCGCAGACAGCAATTTCATCGTCATCAATTTTTCCCAGACGTTTCTCTTGCCGCATCTGCAATGCGACCCGATGGATCTGGAAGAGGTGTCAATCCTGCTCGCGCCGGAGCTGTCGCCGTTCCGCTTTCAGGAACATCTGGATTTCATTTTGGGTGATGAGGATTTCGCTCAGGTCTGCGGCCTGATCGAACAGATGCGCGCACTCGATGAGAACCGTCAGTTCGGCACGCGGGAAATGCTCAAGGGCTTGTTGCTGCAGATGATCGGCAGCGTGTGTTTTCTCTACGCCGAGCCGCTCAAGCGCCTGGCGGAAGAGAATGCCGCCGAGAACAGTCGTCGCGACGCCTTGAGCCGCATGTTCGAGTATTTGCGGAAGAACATCGCCGATCCTGATCTCAACCTGATCAAAGTCGCCGCTGCGACCTATCTGTCACCGACCTACCTGACGCACTGGTTGCGCAAAGAGATCGGCAAGACCTTCACCGAGCTGGTGCTGGAGCGGCGCATGCACGCGGCGCGCAACTTCCTCCTCAACAGTACGCGCTCGGTGGGCGAGGTGGCGCGGTTGTGCGGGTTCGCCGATGAGGCCTATTTTTCCCGGCGGTTTCGCCAGATTCATGGCCAGCCACCGGGGCAGTTCCGCCGCCGCCAGCTCAACCCCGACACGCCGCAGACGCCACTGAATACTTAGAACGGCGCTCAGACCCACTTGAAGCGGGCAGGGAAGCGCGCGACAAAACAGGTGCCCGTTTCACGGTCGGACGTCACGCTCAAGGTGCCGTTGTGCGCATTGGCAATCTGCCCGGCGATGTACAAGCCCAGTCCCAACCCTTCATGACGCTGGCCTGCTTCGGAACGGGAAAACGGTTCGAACAGCAGCGGCATCAGCGCAGGCGGGATCGGCGTGCCCTGATTGGTCAACGAAATAACGATTTCGTCGCCCTCGGCAAAGGCTTTGAGCACGATCGGTTCGGCGGTGGAGCCGTGGGTCACGGCGTTGCCCAGCAGATTCGACAACAACTGGCTGATCCGCAGCGGGTCGCAATAGACCCCGGCCGGCACCTCCAGCGAATCGATAAACTTCGCCTGCGGGTAGGCCACCTGGATTTCTTCAAGGGTCTGGCGCAGCGTTTGCTGCAAGTCATCGACCAGTTTGCGCTGCACCGGGATGCCACTGCCGAGCCGACCCCGGGCGAAGTCGAGGATGTTTTCGATCAGCACGCCCATGCGCACCGAGCTGGTGCGAATCGCCGACAGTAGCGTGCGCGAGCGCTTGTCCTCGACTTTGCTTTCCAGCAGATCTGCACTCATGCGGATGGCACTGAGTGGCGTGCGCAAGTCATGGCCCAGTACGGCGATGAACTGCTCGCGCAGACGGCCCATTTCGTTGGCATCGGCCAGCGCGGTTTTGGTCGCGTGCAAATGGCCTTGGGTATCCAGGCTCATCGCAATCAGTTGGGCGAAGAGGGTGAGGGTCTTTTCGATGGCCGGGTCGTCGAGGTTCGCCGGCACCGAATCAATGGCGCACAGCGTGCCGAAGAACTCGCCATCGGCCTTGATGATCGGAATGGAAATGTAGCTTTCCAGACCGTAGGTTTTCGGCGTGTGATGCGTGGAGAACAGCGGGTGCTGGCTGGCATGGCCGAAGATCACCGGCTGATGGTGCTGACGGATCTCATGACAAATCGTCGATTCGAGCACCAGTTCGCCGCCGGGCAACAGGCCGAAGTCAATCGAATCATCCACGGCGCAGGCGATCCACTTGCTCTCGGTGACCCGCGCTACGGCGGCGAAGCGCATACCGGTGATGTGCTTGACCATGCTCAGGATCACCGGCACCGCGTCAATGCTGCCGATGGCCTGGAGGTCGGAGGAGAAATCTGTCTGGGGCATGGCCGGTGCTTCGCGAAAGTGTCGCCAGAGACTATCGGTAATTGCCGGCCTTGCCTAATGAACCTGCAAAAAAGGGCACCGGGAAAACTCCCGGCGCCCTGTGTGGTGCTTGCTGAGCGCTATCGCCTCAGAACTTGTACTTGGCGGTCATCATGTAGCTGCGCGGGGTGCCGTAGTTATCGGTCGAGCCCCAGGTCACGTCGGTGCCGATGGAGGAATAGTACTTGCGGTCGAAAATGTTGTTGGCGTTGACCTGCAGGTCGAGGTGCTTGTTGACTTCATAACCGGCCATCAGGTCGGTGACCGCGTAGCCGCCCTGTTCGAGGCGATAGCTGCCGCCGTTGGCCAGAGCGATGTCGTTGTACATGCGGCTCTGCCAGTACACGTTGCCGCCCACGCGCAGTTTTTCCAGCGGGCCTTTGAAGCGGTACACGGTGGAGACCTTGAACAGGTGCTCGGGCATGTCGGTGTCGAATTTCTGGTTATTGTTGGCCGGGTTTTCGTCCTTGATGTAGTGGGCGCGGGTGTAGGTGTAGCCGGCGCCGACTTGCCATTGCTCGGTCAGCGCACCTTGCAGTTCCATGTCCACGCCTTGGGCGCGAACCTTGCCGGAGGTTTCGTAGCAGGTCAGTTCCGGGCAGCCGAGCTGGGTCGCCGCCTGGGTGGCGCGGTTGGTCTGGTCCATCTGGAACACCGCCACGCTGCCGTTCAGCGCGCCGTCGAAATATTCGCCCTTGATACCGATTTCGTAGTTTTCACCGACGATCGGCTCAAGCACTTTGCCGCCGAGGTCCTTCTGGGTTTGCGGGGTGAAGATGTCGGTGTAGCTCGCGTAGACCGAGTGATGGTCGTCGAGTTTGTAGATCAGGCCGGCGTAACGGGTCAGGTTGCGCGTGACCTTGAAGTCACCGTCGGCACTGCGATCGTCGTAGTCATACCAGTCCAGACGACTGCCGAGGATCAGCGTCAGCGGATCGGCCAGGCTCAAGCGCGTGGTCAGGTAAACCGCATCCTGGGTGGTGACGTTGCGCGACTTGCCGCTACGGACGAAGTCAGGCTTGGGCGCGGCGATCGGCAGGCCGGTGTCGTAGGGCGCGTATTGCTTGGTGGTGGCGTCGTACACGCGATTGCTCGCGCCGACTACCAACTCGTGGGTACGGCCGAACGCTTCGAACGGGCCGCTGGCGAAACCGTCGAAGGCGCGTTGCTTGTCGGTGTGGTGCGATTGGTAGGCGGTGGTTTCCAGCGGGCCGTCGTAGCGCGACAAATACGTGCCGGAGAATTCGCCCTCGGTTGTCGAAGTCGAGCCGCCAACATGCAGTTTCCAGTCGTTGTCGAAACGGTGTTCGACTTCACCGAATACGGTGTCGACTTGCAGCTTGCGGTTTTCCCAGTCGGTGCCCGGGTAAGTGGAGCGGGGCAGATCAAGGTGGTGGCCGTCTTCGCCGATCGGCAGGCCGCCCCAGAAATAATTGGTCTGATCGTTCTGCCGGGAGAAACCGAGGGTCGCCGTGGTGCTGTCGCTCAGGTCGGCTTCACCGATGGCGTAGAACAGGCCGTGATCGTTTTCTTCCTTGTCGCGAAAACTGTCGGCGCCCTGATACGACGTCACCACCCGGCCACGCAGGGTGCCGCTGTCGTTCAGCGGGCTGGAGGCGTCGACTTCGCCACGGTAGTCATCCCAGCTGCCGGCGGCGCCGGTGAGGGTCACGCGCTGATCAGCGGTCGGGCGCTTGCGCACCATGTTGATCGCCGCCGACGGGTTGCCGGCACCGGTGACCAGGCCGGTCGCGCCACGGACGATTTCCACCCGGTCGAACATCGCCAGGTTCGGTTGCACCGCCAGGGTGTACGGCGAATACGAACTGGGCAGGCCGTCGTACATGATGTTGTCGATGTCGAAACCGCGCGCCTTGTAAGTCTGCCGGCCCGGGCCGCTGGCCTCGCTGAGGAACAGCCCCGGCGTGCCGCGCACCACGTCGTTGACGCTGGTCATGTTCTGGTCGTCCATGCGCTGGCGAGTGATCACCGTCACCGCCTGCGGCGTTTCGCGCATGGTCAGCGACAGCTTGGTCGCGGTCTGCATCGGGCCGGTGGTGTAGGACTGCGTGTCTTCGGTGGTGCTGCTCATCTGCGTGGCGCCGATTTCGGTCGCTTGCAGTTCCAGCGGGCCATTGGCGGGCGCAGTGGCTGCGGTTTCTTCAGCCAACGCAGGAGCGATGCTGGCCATGCCGATGGCGATTGCGAGGAGGTTAGGTGAAAGGTTCGAGCGGCGGTGAATGGTGTGAAACGACATCTATCTGCTTCCCCAAGATTTACCCAAACGAAACTAATGCGAGTGCATGTAAGAATTATTCGCATTAGTATGTCGGAAGTTTCCGGGGGAATAAACCCGTACGAGTCAGTTAGTTAATGATTTTTTCACAATTGGATTTGAGCGCTTGCGCAAACAAATGTGGGAGCGAGCCTGCTCGCGAAGGCGGTGTGTCATTCCACAGATGCGTTGTCTGACACGACGCTTTCGCGAGCAGGCTCGCTCCCACAGGGTTATGCGGTTTTTTTGAAATCAGTCCAGATCCTTCGCCCCATGCCGCTCCGGCACCTGACTGTCTTCATCACCCCAGGTGCGATTCACTCGCTGCCCACGCATGACCGCTGGCCGCTTGGCGATTTCTTCGGCCCAGCGCTGCACATGGCTGTACTCGTGTGCCGCGAGAAACTCCGCCGCCGAGTAAACGTTGTTGCGCACCAGTTGCCCGTACCAGGGCCACACGGCAATGTCGGCGATGGTGTAATCGTCGCCGGCCAGATAGGCGTTATCAGCGAGACGGCGGTTGAGCACATCCAGCTGCCGTTTGGCTTCCATGGTGAAGCGGTTGATCGGGTATTCGAGCTTCTCCGGCGCATACGCGTAGAAGTGCCCGAAACCGCCGCCCAGGTACGGCGCCGAGCCCATTTGCCAGAACAGCCAGTTGAGGGTTTCGGTGCGACCAGCCGGATCCTTGGGCAGCAAGGCGCCGAACTTTTCCGCGAGATACAGCAGGATCGAGCCGGACTCGAACACCCGGATCGGCGGCTCGACGCTGCGATCCAGCAGCGCCGGGATTTTCGAGTTCGGGTTGACCTCTACAAAGCCGCTGGAGAACTGATCGCCCTCGCCAATGCGGATCAGCCACGCGTCGTATTCAGCCTCGCTGTGGCCGAGTGCAAGCAACTCTTCGAGCATGATGGTGACTTTGACACCGTTGGGCGTGGCCAGCGAATACAGTTGCAGCGGATGCTTGCCGACCGGCAGTTCCTTATCGTGGGTCGGCCCGGCGATCGGCCGGTTGATGCTGGCGAAATGGCCGCCGGAAGGAGCTTCGTGTTTCCAGACCTTGGGCGGAACGTAAGACGCATTGCTCATGAAACGGACCTCGTCGATGCTGGGAGAGAACAGGTAGACACCGTATCTCGAAAGGATTGAGAACACTACCTTGTGGGAGCTGGCTTGCCAGCGATGACGGCGGCACATCCAGCATCAATATTGGCTGACCCACCTTAATCGCTGGCAAGCCAGCTCCAACAGGTTCGGAGTCAGGCACAAATCTCCCGTGGGAGCGAACCTGCTCGCGAAAGCGTCGGCAGTGTCGCCGCGCCTAACGGCTCCAATACTGCCCAACCGCACCCCCGACTCCCTGCACCGGATCTGTCTCAGGAAACGCCAGCCCCGCAATCCGCGCCAACTGCGCATCACTCGGCGCGGCCCGGCAAATATCCGCCTGCTGCCCCGGCGGATAAGCACCGACCACCAGAAAATCCGAGCTCGATTCGAGATTACAGTGCCCGGTTCCCGCCGGCAGCAACAGCACATCCCCGGCGTAGACGTCGACGACTTGCCCATCAGGCCCGCCCAACATCAACCGCGCCTGACCGGCCGCCACGCCAAGCACTTCGTGGCCTTCAGTGTGATAGTGGTGATAGTCATAAATGCCGTAGCGCCACTGCGCCGGCCAGCCATTGGCGCCGAAGGTCTGCTCGAAGCGCGCCGCCGGATCGTCGCCTTCAACGGCAATCGCGCTGCGGTAGATCAGCACCGGCAGACGCGGATTGTTCGGCACCCAGTCATTGCGTTGAAGCAGCAGGGTTTGCACATCAGTCATGGCCCATCCTCCTTCGATCATTTCTCAATCGACCACAGAGCAGGGCGCACGCCTCAAAAAATCATTGCCGCGCAAACACGGCGCCTGAGCCATGCCCGGACAATCCAGCGAAACTTCATCGCGCAGCGAGCTGTCCAGACCCTTACATGTCCATGCAGCGGTAAATGGCGAGGGTCAAGATGACGATGACAGTAGGTGATTTTCTGGTTGAGCGGCTCAGCGAATGGGGCGTCACGCGAATTTTTGGTTATCCGGGGGATGGCATCAACGGCGTGTTCGGCGCCATGAGCCGGGCCAAGGGCAAGATCGAATTTGTCCAGGCGCGGCACGAGGAAATGGCCGCGTTCATGGCCTCGGCCCACGCCAAGTTCACCGGCGAGCTGGGCGTGTGCATCGCCACCTCCGGCCCTGGCGCTTCGCACCTGATCACCGGCCTCTACGATGCGCGCATGGACCACATGCCGGTGCTGGCCATTGTCGGTCAGCAGGCGTGCACGGCGCTGGGCAGTCACTACCAGCAGGAACTGGATCTGGTGTCGATGTTCAAGGATGTCGCCGGTGCATTTGTGCAGCAGGCTTCGGCGCCGTCGCAAGTGCGCCATCTGCTTGATCGTGCGGTGCGCACTGCGGTCGGCGAGCGCCGCGTCACCGCGCTGATTCTGCCCAATGACTTGCAGGACCTGCCTTACGAACAACCCGCGCGCGCCCATGGCACCGCGCATTCCGGCGTCGGCTACAGCAAGCCGAAAGTCGTTCCTTATGCCGCCGATCTGCAACGCGCCGCCGAGGTACTGAACAGCGGCGAGAAAGTCGCGATTCTGGTCGGTGCCGGCGCGCTGGAGGCGACCGATCTGGTCGTCGCCGTGGCGGAAAAGCTCGGCGCGGGCGTCGCCAAGGCGCTGTTGGGCAAAGCAGCGTTGCCAGACGATTTGCAGTGGGTCACCGGCAGCATCGGCCTGCTCGGCACCGAGCCCAGCTACAAGCTGATGAGCGAGTGCGACACCTTGCTGATGATCGGTTCGGGCTTCCCGTATTCCGAGTTTCTGCCCAAGGAAGGCCAGGCGCGCGGCGTGCAGATCGACTTGCAGCCGGACATGCTCAGCCTGCGTTATCCGATGGAGGTCAATCTGGTCGGCGATTCAGCGGAAACCCTCGCTGCGTTGCTGCCCTTGCTGGAACAGAAAACCTCGAACAAATGGCGCAAGAAGATCGAAGGCTGGCGCAGCAGCTGGGAGAAAAGCCTGGAAAAACGCGCCATGGCCAAAGCCGATCCGGTCAATCCGCAACGAGTGGTCTACGAGTTGTCACCGCGTTTGCCCGAGCAGGCGATTATCACCAGCGACTCTGGCTCCTGCGCCAACTGGTTCGCCCGTGACCTGAAAATCCGTCGCGGCATGAAATGCTCACTGTCCGGTGGCCTGGCCTCGATGGGCGCGGCGGTGCCGTATGCGATCGCGGCGAAGTTTGCTTACCCGGAACGCCCGGTCATTGCCCTGGTCGGCGACGGCGCGATGCAGATGAACAACATGGCCGAGCTGATCACCGTCGCCAAATACTGGCGGCAATGGCAGAGCCCGAAATGGATCTGCGCGGTGTTCAATAACGAAGACCTCAACCAGGTCACCTGGGAGCAGCGGGTGATGGAGGGCGATCCAAAGTTCGAAGCGTCGCAAAGCATTCCGGACGTGCCGTATCACCTGTTCGCGATCTCCATCGGTCTGAAGGGCATTTTCGTTGATCGCGAGGAGGAGGTCGCAGCTGCATGGGAGCAAGCGCTCGCCTCGGAAGTGCCGGTGCTGATCGAGTTCAAGACCGACCCGAACGTGCCGCCGTTGCCGCCGCACATCAAGCTTGAGCAAGCGAAGAAATTCGCCACGACCCTGGTCAAGGGCGACCCGGACGAAGCCGGGGTGATCGTGCAGACCGCCAAGCAGGTACTGGGCGCCGTGTTGCCGGGCAAGAAATGACGGTGGGCGCTTGAACGAGCCAGCGATATTCATCGGCTGCGCCGGCTGGAGTCTCGGGCGCGAGCATTGGCCGGTATTCCCCGCCGAAGGCACGCACCTGCAACGCTACGCCGCGCGCTTCAACTGTGTGGAAATCAATAGCTCGTTCTATCGCCCGCATCGGCGTCAGACCTACGAACGCTGGGCCGACTCGGTAGCGCCGGACTTTCGCTTCGCAGTGAAAGTGCCGAAGCTCATCACCCATGAACAGCGGCTGGCGGACAGCGCGGCCGCGCTCGATGAGTTTCTCGGCCAGTGCCAGGGCTTGGGTGATCGACTCGGCTGCCTGCTGGTGCAACTGCCACCGAAACTTGCCTTCGATGCGCCGGTGCCCGAGGCGTTTTTTCATGCCCTGCGCGAGCGGTTCACGGGCAGTGTAGTGCTGGAGCCGCGACACGAATCGTGGACTGAGGCTGAGGCAATGCTGATGGAGCTGCAGATTGCCCAGGCGGTGGTCGATCCCTCGCGGATCAGCAGCGACACCGCGCCGGGTGGCTGGCAAGGCCTGCAGTATTGGCGCCTGCACGGCTCGCCACGGATTTATCACAGCGCTTATGAAGCGGCCTATCTGCAACAGCTTGCTCAGAACCTGCGGCGCGCGAAGGCTGACGGCAGAGACATCTGGTGCATCTTCGACAACACCGCCAGCGGCGCCGCCACGGCCAATGCGCTGGCTTTGAAGGCATTGATCGAAGGCGGTGAACTCTGAACGACGACGCTCTCGCCACCCACACAAACGATCCGGCTACAGGTAAACTCCGCGCACTTTTTCAAGGAGTTCACATGAGTTACTACCAGCCGGGCATTCTCGCTACCCCTGTTCCTGCGCAAGCACGTCATCTGTTTTTCGCCCTGGCGTCGGTTGAAGCCTTGCCGCAAGCGATCGACAGCCTGCTGATGCTGGTGGATGGCAAGTCGGCGGTGGTTGGCTTTGGTGAGTCGTTGACCAAGGCGCTGAATGTCGAAATCGCTGGCCTGCGCAGCTTCCCGGCGCTGACCGGCGTTGGCGTGAATAACCCGTCGACTCAGCATGCCCTGTGGATCTGGTTGCACGGTGTCGACCGGGGTGAGCTGCTCAACCGCTGCAACGCTATCGAAGCCGCGCTGGCCCCGGCCTTGCGTCTGGTCGAGATGCAGGAAGCCTTCCGTCATATGGACGGCCACGACCTTACCGGGTACGAGGACGGCACGGAAAACCCCCACGATGACGCCGCTGTCGCCGCCGCGCTGCTGAGCAGTGGCGCGGACGGGCTGGTCGGTGGCAGCTTCGCCGCGATCCAGCAGTGGCAGCACGACCTCAAGGGTTTTCATCGCCTGTCTGCAGGGGCCAAGGACGACATCATGGGACGGCGCTTGAGCGATAACGAAGAAATCGACGACGCGCCGATCTCCGCCCACGTCAAACGCACCGCGCAAGAGAGCTTCGCGCCGGAAGCGTTCGTCGTGCGCCGCTCGATGCCGTGGATTGAAGGCGATCGCGCCGGTTTGATGTTCCTCGCTTTCGGTTTTTCGCTGGATGCTTTCGAAGCACAGCTGCGGCGCATGAGCGGCCTGGAGGACGGTATTGCCGATGGCTTGTACCAGATCAGCCGGCCAATCACCGGCGGCTACTACTGGTGCCCGCCGCTCAAGGACGGACGCCTTGATCTGCGCGCGCTGCGCATCGGCTGAGGACTGCATATGAACGTGGTGCGCTGGGGCATGATCGGTTGCGGCAGTGTCGCTGAACGCAAGAGCGGACCGGCCTTTTACAAGGCGCCCGGTTCGGCACTGGTCGCAGTGATGGGCCGACGCCTCGAAGCGGTGACCGACTACGCCGCGCGCCACGGCATCAGCCGCGTCTATACCGATGTCGATGCGCTGATCAACGATCCCGAAGTGGACGCGGTGTACATCGCCACACCGCCCGACAGCCACCACGCCTACAGCCTGAAAGTCGCCGCCGCCGGCAAGCATTGCTGCGTGGAAAAGCCCATGGCACTCAACGCCGGGCAAAGCCGCGAGATGCAGCAAGCGTTTGCCGCTGCCGGTCTGCACTTGTTCGTCTCCTATTACCGCCGCTCGCTGCCGCGCTTCGCTCAGGTGCGGCAATGGCTGGAGGAGGGTCGCATCGGCGATGTCCGCCATCTGAGCTGGACGCTGACCAAAGCGCCGTCGCCGGCTGATCTTGAGGGTCGCGATAATTGGCGCACCGACCCGGCGGTGGCGGGCGGCGGCTACTTTGCCGACCTGGCCAGCCATGGCCTGGACCTGTTTCAGTATCTGCTTGGCGACATCGTTGAAGTCGCCGGTTTCACCGCGCGTCAGGCGGGTCTGTATGCGGCGGAAGATGCGGTCAGCGCCACCTGGCGGTTCGCTTCCGGAGCGCTGGGCATGGGCTGCTGGAACTTTGTTGCGGACCGGCGTGAAGATCGGGTCGAGATTATCGGCAGCACAGGGCGCATCGGGTTTTCGGTGTTTGACGAGCATCCGGTGCAGCTGGATGCCGATGAGCAGATCAGCCTGGAGATCGCTCATCACGAGCATATTCAGTGGCATCACGTGCTGGGGATGAATGCGCATATTCGGGGTGATTCACAGCATCCCGCCGTGGCCGAGCAGGCCGTCAAGACCGACTGGGTAATGGACGAGATCCTCAAACGCTGAATAGCTCATGATCCCACAGGTCTCCCGGCGCAACACGCATCTAAGGTTATGCCCAAACGATATTTCTCAACCTCGTCATAACGTCTCTAAGATCACGTCATAACTCGTTATAACAAGTGATCCCACGATGCCCGACAACGTTCTCTCCCTCAGTAGCGTTCCGCTGCACACCCAACTGCGCGACGTGCTCCGTGCGCGGATTCTCGACGGTGAATACCCGCAAGACAGTCAGATGCCTTCCGAAAGCGAACTGGGTGCGCTGTTCAAAGTCAGCCGCATCACCGTGCGCCAAGCCTTGGGCGATCTACAAAAGGAAGGTCTGATCTTCAAGATCCATGGCAAGGGCACCTTCGTCGCCAAGCCGAAAACCTTTCAGAACGTCAGTAGCCTGCAAGGCCTCGCCGAGTCGATGACCGGGCGCGGCTACGAGGTGATCAACCGCCTGCGCAGTTTCAAATTCATTCCGGCCGACAAGCGCGTGGCCGAGCGTCTGCAGGTGGCCGAAGGTGAAATCGTCGCGCAGATCAAACGCGTGCGCCTGATCAACCGCGAGCCGATCTCGCTGGAAATCACCTACCTGCCCAAAGCGGTCGGCGAACGGCTGGAGAAGGCCGACCTGGTCACTCGTGACATCTTTCTCATTCTGGAAAACGACTGCGGCATCGCCCTCGGCCACGCCGATCTGGCCATCGACGCGGTGCTGGCCGACAGCGACCTGACCCAGGCACTCAGCGTCGAAGCGGGCTCGCCGATCATGCGCATCGAGCGCCTGACCCATGACGCCCAAGGCCAGCCGCTGGACTTCGAACACCTTTATTACCGTGGCGATGCGTTCCAGTACCGCCTGCGGATCGACCGGCAAAAAGGGGAGCAGGCATGACCCGCAACGTTCTAGAACAGGAATACGACATCGTCGTGATTGGCGGCGGTACGGCCGGGCCGATGGCAGCGATCAAGGCCAAGGAGAAGAACCGCGATTTGCGCGTGTTGCTGGTCGACAAGGCCAACGTCAAACGCAGCGGCGCGATCAGCATGGGCATGGACGGCCTGAACAACGCGATCATCCCCGGCCACTCGACGCCAGAGCAGTACACCAAGGAAATCACCATCGCCAACGACGGCATCGTCAATCAGGCGGCGGTCTACGCCTATGCGACGCACAGTTTTGAAACCATCGAACAACTCGACCGCTGGGGCGTGAAGTTCGAGAAGGACGAAACCGGTGACTACGCGGTGAAAAAGGTCCACCACATGGGCGCCTATGTGCTGCCGATGCCAGAAGGGCACGACATCAAGAAAGTCCTGTATCGGCAGTTGAAACGTGCGCGGGTGAGCATCACCAATCGCCTGGTCTGCACGCGTTTGCTGACCGACGAGGAGGGCGCGGTCAACGGCGTGATGGGCTTCGATTGTCGCACCGCCGACTTCCATGTGATCAAGGCCAAAGCGGTGATTCTCGCCTGCGGCGCGGCCGGGCGCCTCGGTCTGCCGTCGTCGGGCTACCTGATGGGCACCTACGAAAACCCGACCAATGCGGGCGACGGCTACGCGATGGCCTATCACGCAGGCGCCGAACTGGCCAACCTTGAGTGCTTTCAGATCAACCCGCTGATCAAGGATTACAACGGCCCGGCTTGCGCGTACGTCACCGGCCCGCTGGGTGGCTACACCGCCAACAACAAGGGCGAACGCTTCATCGAGTGCGACTACTGGAGCGGGCAGATGATGTGGGAATTTCACCAGGAACTGGAAAGCGGCAACGGCCCGGTGTTCCTCAAACTCGATCACCTGGCCGAGGAAACCATCCAGAACATCGAGGAAATCCTGCACAGCAACGAGCGCCCGAGCCGTGGCCAGTTCCACGCCAATCGCGGCACTGACTACCGCACGCAGATGGTTGAAATGCACATTTCGGAAATCGGTTTTTGCAGCGGCCACTCGGCGTCAGGCGTGTGGGTCAACGAGCGTGCCGAGACTTCGGTCAAGGGCTTGTACTCGGCCGGCGACATGGCTGCGGTGCCGCACAATTACATGCTTGGCGCGTTCACTTACGGCTGGTTCGCCGGGCACAACGCCGCGGACTTTGTTGCCGGCCGCGAGTTTTCCGCACTGGACAGCGAGCAGATCGCCAAGGAGAAAGCCCGGGTCTACGCGCCGCTCGATCGCCAGGACGGTCTGCCGCCGGCGCAGGTCGAATACAAGCTGCGGCGCTTCGTCAACGACTACCTGCAACCGCCGAAAGTGACCAAAAAAATGCAGATCGGCCTGCAACGCTTCAGCGACATCGAGCGCGATCTCGAGCAGATGAAAGCCAACAACGCTCACGAACTGATGCGAGCGATGGAAACCAGCGTGATCCGCGACTGTGCCGAAATGGCCGCCCGCGCTTCGTTGTTCCGCGCTGAAAGCCGCTGGGGCCTGTACCACTATCGCGTCGATCATCCGCAACGCAACGACGTCGATTGGTTCTGCCACTGCCATCTGAAGAAGGGCGAGGACGGCAAGATGAGCAGTTTCAAGAAGGCCGTCGAGCCCTACATCATCCCGCTCGACGCCGAGGAAATGCAGGCTTACGACCGCCTGCGGGTCGGCGCCTTCGCCGCTTGAGACATCATTTTTCAGAGAGTCCGAACCATGGCTTACCAAGCTCAGGAAATCTTCTTCCGCTCCAACGCGCCGGTCACGGTCGACGAGGACAAATGCATCGCCGAAAAGGGCTGCACCGTGTGTGTCGACGTCTGCCCGATGGACCTGCTGGCGATCAATCCGGCCACGCAAAAGGCCTACATGGCTTTCGATGAATGCTGGTACTGCATGCCGTGCGAGAAGGATTGCCCGACGGGGGCGGTGAAGGTCGACATCCCCTATTTGTTGCGTTGACCCCAAATCCATTGTGGGAGCGAGCCTGCTCGCGAAAGCAATCGTTCATTCAACAATGATGGTGACTGACCCGCCGCCTTCGCGAGCAGGCTCGCTCCCACGTTGCAATTGTGATTATCCAATAGCCATCCGGTGAACCCCGGACGCTGAATGCAAAACACCCCTCGTTTCCCACCGCGCCCCGATCGCGGCGGAGACGAACTTCAAACCAATGATTCGAGGGGAAACACTCATGTTGCGTGCAGCACTCGCTGGGCTGGTCCTGGCTTCATTCACCTTGTCGGCCTCGGCCGAAACCATCCGCATCGCCATCGGCACTCAGGACACCACCATCAACTGCGCCGCCGGTGGCCTGTTGATCCGTGAACTCGGTCTGCTGGAAAAATACCTGCCCCACGATGGCGCCTACAAAGACGCCAAGTACGACGTGCAGTGGAAGAATTTCACCAGTGGCGCGCCGCTGACCAATGAGATGGTCGCCGGCAAGCTCGATTTCGGTGCCATGGCCGATTTCCCCGGTGCGTTCAACGGTGTGGCGTTCGAAACGGCGGGCAAGCACAGCCTGTTCATCAGCGTGCTGTCGGGCAGCATCAAGGGCAGCGGCAACGGCATTGTCGTGCCGAGCGCTTCGTCGGTGCAGAGCCTCAGCGAACTCAAGGGCAAGACCATTTCGGTGCCGTTCGCCTCGACGGCTCACGGCATGTTGCTGCGCGCCGTGGCAGAGCAGGGCTGGGACCCGCTCAAGGATGTCAACATCATCGCCCAGCCACCGGAAGTCGCCGGCTCGGCATTGCAGGCCGGCAAGATCGACGCCCACGCCGATTTCGTGCCCTTCGCCGAGCTGTTCCCGAGCCGTGGTTTCGCCCGCAAGATCTACGACGGCGCTCAGGCCAACGCGCCGACTTTCCATGGCGCACTGGTGGATCAGGCCTACGCCAAAAAGTATCCGGAAATCGTCGTCGCCTACCTGCGCGCCAGCATCGAAGCCAACCAACTGCTCGCCACCGAACCGGAGAAGTACAGCGAACTGATCGCCAAAGTCACCGGCGTCGATGCCGAGGTCAACTACCTGTTCCATGGCCCGCTCGGCGTACAGACCCGTGACCTGAGCTGGAAGCCTGAATATCGCCAGGCCGTCGGTACCGCCATCGATACCCTGAAGCTGCTGAAAAAAGCCGATCGCGGGCTCGACCTGAACAGCTTCATCGACGACCAGTACATCCGCGCCGCGTTCAAGGCTTCGAACCTCGATTACACCGCGCAACTGGCCAACTACGCGCAGACGCCATTGCCGGGTGTGGATGCGGCGACGGGCAAAGCCATCACCGACGTCAGCCATGTCGCGGAAATCTGGGTGCGTGGCGAGGAAAAAGTCCGCCGTTATGGCTCGGCTGAAGCGGCGTTCACCGCGCTGGCAGGGTTGAAGCAGGAGGGCAAGAACATTCGTGCGGTTTATGCGCAGGCCAGTGACAGCGGGATCAAGTTGCTCGCTGAACAGGCGTGGTTTGCCAGCGACGCCAAGGGCCGCCTCAGCGCATTTCTGCTCAAGGGCCAGGCCCAGCAATACGCTGCGGGGCAGGGTGGCAAGGTGTTCGACTTCAGCGATGCCACTGCGCAGGTTGTTGCTGCGCGCTAACCCTGAACACCTCAATCATAAATGTGGGAGCGAGCCTGCTCGCGAAGGCGTCAGGCCAGTGACTGATACAGGTCTGGCCCACCGCTTTCGCGAGCAGGCTCGCTCCCACAAGGGACTCGGTTTATGGAAATTAATGTGTATCGATCCTGTTTGCGCTGGATTCCGAGGACCAGCTCCCTGCTGCTCTGCCTGCTCTTCTGGCAACTCGCCGCCAGCCATCACTGGAACCTCGGCCTGGTCACCTTTGCCAACGTGCCGACGCCACTGGCGGTGATCGAAGCCGCGCTGGGCCTGGGCGACTCGGGCAAGCTCTGGCAGCACCTGAGCAGCAGCCTCGGCCGCGTCTTCGCCGGTTACGTGGCGGCGTTGATCATTGGCATCGCCCTGGGCCTGGCCATCGGCCGGTCGAAATGGGCCGAAGACATTCTGCTGCCACCACTGGAGGTCCTGCGCCCGATCCCCGCCGTGGCGTGGATTCCGCTGGCGATTCTGATGTTTCCGTCCTCGGAATTGTCGATGGTCTTCATTACCTTCACCGGCGCGCTGTTCCCGATTCTGCTCAACACCGTGCACGGCGTCGAAGGCGTCGATCCACGCCTGATCGCCTCGGCAAAAAGCCTCGGGGCAGGGCGCCGGGCGATTCTGCTGGAGGTGATTCTGCAGGGCGCTGCGCCGAGCATCATTACCGGCCTGGCGATCGGCATGGGCACGTCGTGGTTCTGTCTGGTGACGGCGGAAATGATCTCCGGGCAGTTCGGCATCGGTTACTACACCTGGGAGTCCTACACCATTCAGAACTACGCCGACATTGTCGTCGGCATGCTCCTGATCGGCGTGTTGGGCATGGGCAGCAGTTGGCTGATCAAACGCCTGGGCGGCTTGTTCACGCCTTGGCATCGACCGCGAGGCAAAGCCTGATGAGCGTGATGCAAACCCCGGAAGGGCGGATCGACATTCGCCAGTTGTCCATCGTCCTCGGCCAGGGCCGCGAGGCTTTCGAAGCGGTGCAGGGTCTCGATTGCCAGATTGAACCCGGCCAGTTCGTGTGCATTCTCGGCCCGTCCGGATGCGGCAAGTCGACCTTGCTCGGCGCTCTGGCCGGGCACTTGAATGGGAGTACCGGCAGCTTGAAAGTCGACGGCAGCGCGGTAAACGGCCCGTCGCCGCAGCGCGGCATGGTGTTCCAGCACCACACGCTGTTCCCGTGGCGTACGGTGCGCGACAACGTCGCCTTCGGCCTGAAGATGCGCGGCGTCGGCAAGGCTGAGCGGCATCGCGCGGCTGATGAAATCCTCAAACTGGTCGGCCTCGAAGGCTTTGCCGAGCGCTGGCCTGATCAGCTTTCCGGTGGCATGCAGCAGCGGGTGGAGATCGCCCGGGTGCTGGTCAATCGCCCGCGCCTGTTGCTGATGGACGAGCCGTTCGGCGCGCTGGATGCGCTGACCCGCTTGAACATGCAGGAACTGCTGCTGGACATCTGGACGCGCATCCGCACCACGGTGGTTTTCGTCACCCACGACATTGACGAGGCGCTGTTTCTCGCCGACCGCTTGCTGGTGATGAGCGCGCGACCGGGGCGAATCATCGAAGACTTGCCTCTGGACTTTCCGCGTCCGCGCACCAGCGAGCTGGTGACCAGCCCGGAATTCGCTCGCCTCAAGCGCCACTGCCTCGACCTGCTGCGCCACGACAACGACCGACCGCTGCCGCGCCTCAATCCGCTCGGCCTGCCTCCTGAAAACCCTTTGCCGCGATTTGCCCTATGACCTCTATTTTTGCTGTGACCGACAACGAAGACATCCTCGCCCTGCAACCGCGCCTGACGGCTGAAGACGCTGGCGTGCGGCGCATTGCCCTGATTGATCTGGCTGATCTGGAGGAACCGGATGGTTTGCTCTGGCTGGTTGATCGACTTCGTCAGGATCCCGCCGAGGACGTCCGCGCTGAAGCCGCACGATTGCTCGAAGCGTGGGAGGATGAAGTGGTCGTGCAAGCCTTGTGCGAAGCGCTGACGGATCCGGCGCCCGCCGTGCAATCGGCGGCTGCGCAAAGCCTGAGTCTGCTCAAGACTGCGCAAGCGGGAGGGGTAATTCTGCCGTGGACCGCCCATGCCGATGTCAGTGTGCGCATCGCCGCATTTCGGGCGTTACGCGAATTGCGCTTCGGCGAGGCCGCGCCGGCCGCCGTCGCAGCGCTGGAGGATGCCGATGCCAATGTCCGTCGCGAAGCGGTTGGCGTGCTCGGCTGGCTCAAACAGCTCGACGCGCTGCCAGCCCTGGCGCGCCTGGCAAGCGAAGACCCGGACACCGAAGTGCGCCGCGCCGCGACCGGTGCGCTCGGTCTGGCCAGCGACGCCGAAGTGCTGCCGGCGTTGCGCCAGGCGTTGCGCGACCCTGCCTGGCAAGTGCGCGAAGAAGCTGCGACCACGCTGGGCAAGGTTGGCCACAGCGACGCCGGCCCGGCCTTGGTCGAAGCGCTGAGCGATGACTATTGGCAAGTGCGCCTGCGCGCCACCCGCAGCCTCGGCCGCCTGCGCTTCGTCCCGGCGCTGGATGCGCTGATCGACACCCTCGGCCACCGCATCAGCAATCTGCGCAAGGAAGCCGCGCTGGCCCTCGGTGAATTGAACGATCGCGGCGCCGTGGCCGCGTTGCAGGCAGCGCAGGACGACGGCGACCCGGAAGTGCGCAAAGCCGTGCGCATCGCTCTGAGTCAATTGCAATGAATCCGCTGGCGGTGGGCAACTCGCAGAGTGCGCGCACGTTGCGCCTGAGCTGGCCGGGCGGGCGCGAATCGCTGCTCAGGCATGCCGATCTGCGCCGGCAATGCCCGTGCTCGCAATGCCGCGCGTTTCGCCTGCGCGGCGTGACGCCGCTGGTAGATGATCGCGTGCGCCTGATCGAGGTCAATCCGCAGGGTTATGGTGTGCAACTGGTGTTCAGCGACGGGCATCAACGCGGGATTTACCCGTGGGAGTACCTGGCGCAACTGGATTCCTGACCTTATCCGATGATCGTTCCCACGCTCAGCGTGGGAATGCAGCCCGTGACGCTCCGCGTCACTGGACGCGGAGCGTCCCTTGAGGCATTCCCACGCAGAGCGTGGGAACGATCAG